>JBMTCD010000038.1:0-20825 GCA_049430545.1 Luteolibacter sp. | reverse complement strand
CACGCCCGCGAGTTCCGCGCCGACTTCGCCAAGCAAACCAAAACCGGACTGCTGGTGTTCAGCGTCCGAATCGACACCGACGGCAACGTCACCAACCCCAAACCATAACACCACCATGAACAAACTGTATTGGATCGTCTGCGACGACAAGGAAACCAACGTATTCGAAGGCCGCTACCAGGGCCGCACCCGAGGCGAGGCATTGAAGTTCCTCAAGCAAACCATCGGTCGCAAGACCCTCAACGGACTGGTCTTCACCATCACCGAAATCCCGGTGCCGCTGATCCGCGAGATCGTCGCGGAAATCCTTGCCGGGGGCGACGGCAGCCATGTCGCACAAGCAGCGAACGTCGTGCCGCTCACTCGTCCGGCGACCGAGGCCATTCCGGGACGTTACGACGCGTTCGCCGACACGGCTGAGCCTGAACCAACGCCTGCGGATGCCACTCCACCCAAGGCATCCAAGCCCGCGAAGAAGGTCGGCAATCCCGGCCATGGCGACGAGCACTGGTCACAGGTCCGCGCCCATTGGGAGGAATGCCGCAGCGTGAAACAGACCGCCGAGCACTTCGGCCTGTCGCCCAACACGCTCAAAACCCGCATCCGCAGGGAGGGCTGGAACAAATGAGCGCACCCGACTGGACACCAACCGTCGGTGGAGGCGCGACCGTCTGCCACTACTCCGACCGGACCGCCTGCACCATCATCCGCGTCAGCCCGAGCGGAAAGACCCTCTGGATGCAGGAGGACACGGCCATCCACGACAACTGGAAGCCGGTCATCAAGCCGGGCGGATTCGCAGGCCATTGCTCGAACAACAACGAGCAGGCCTATCAATACTCGCCCAATCCCGAAGGGGCCGGTCATCGCGCCAGCCGTCGCAAGGATGGTTGGTTCCGCACCACCAACAGCGAGCCGGTCATCCCCGGCCGCCGCCACTTCCACGACTACAACTTCTGATGAACGTCGAAGTCACCAAATACCGAAAAACCGATGGCTACGCCACGCGCTACTGGTCGGTCGTGGTGAACGGCGAACTGCTCGCCGTCACCGTCTACCGCAAGGGCGCGGAGGCCGTCGCCAGGGCCCTCACCAACTTCAACCAAGATACCCATGTCACGACCCTTCAAGATTCTGCCGAACCCGGCACCGTGCCCCGCAACGCCCCCGCTGGCGTGGCGTCCTACCGGCCCCGATGACCTCTGTGGCCCGGCATCCGCAGTCGCCTACCGTCTGGTCGCCAAGGCGCGTCGGCTCAATGCCGATCCCGCCGTCCCGATGAAGCTCCTGCTCTACGGACCGCCCGGTGTCGGCAAAACGAGCATCGCCGACATGGTGGCCGCCGAGTTGTCCGGGTGCCCGCTGTCGGTCGAGGAGTTCAACGGGAAGCTGGTCACCGTCGAGGTGGTCAAGCAGTGGATGGGCACTCTCGGGGTCTGCTCACTGTTCGGCGTCTATTCGGTGAGGATCATCAACGAACTCGATCGCTGCACCCGCGACGCACAGGACCTGCTTCTGAGCTACCTCGACCGCCTGCCACCGGGCCGAGCGGTGATCGGCACGAGCAACCTGCAACTCGACCTGCTCACCGAGCGGTTCCAGACACGGTTTCAGTCGATCAAGCTCGCTGCACCGTCCACCGAGGACATCGCCGACATGCTCCGCCGCCACTGGCCGGTCGATGAAGCGACGGCGCTGCGGATCGCGGTCGGCAGCGGAGGATGCGTCCGGGCCGCGCTCGCGGATCTCGAAAGTTGGCTCGATGTGGAGGGGCTCGCATGAGGTCGGACAGCACATCGTCAGGGGGGCCTCCGATCATCCTCCTCGATCTGAACTACACGCTGGTGGCCAATAATCCACCAAGGGGGACCACGCCGCCGAGGATGGCGAAGCGACTCGAAGAAGAGCGTTACCGTCAATGGCTGGTCGAGTTGGTCCGACCACACACCGTGATCCTCATCACCGCCCGACCCGACCGATGGCAGGAGGCGACCCTCAACCGCATCGAGCAGGAAACCGGATGGCGCCCCAACGATGCCTGCTTCGCGCCGAAGGGGTGGTGGAATCCGCCGGCCATCAAGGAGCACCTGCTCCGGAAGCACATCTTTCCAGGCCACGGCGAGGATGCCCGCTACATCGCCATCGAGAGCAACCCCCGGTCTCGGGAAATGTACGCCCGCTTCGAGATCCCGTGCTTCTGGGTGACGGAGGAAGGCACCTGCCTCACCGAGGGTAAAGCATCTGTCCGGTCTATTCCGGATTGATCTCTGCCATATTGGGAGATTCTCCTTCATCCAATGCTCTCAGCGCGGTCCCACACAGGGCCGCGCCTTCACATCGGGCAGCTTCTGCTCCTCGATGGTCACGGCCGGCCATGCTGCCAGTGGCTTCTGATCCATTTTGTCTCTCTTCTTTCACTTCGCCGTCCGTTCGCCGCTTGGGCGCAGTTCCTCGTTCAACGCATCGCCGACTTCAGGAGGATCTTGTCGCCGGGGGCGTAGGTGGTGGCCGACGCCCTCGCCAGCGTCTTCCAGGCCGTGGCGGGCGACTTTCCATCGCTGGCGTCACTGCCCGACGATTGGCTCACGTAGCAAGTTGCCGCCGCATGAATCCGGACGGTCAGCGGTGCAAACAGCAGGGCGGTGAGGAATGTGATGGTTTTCATGCTCGATGCAGTCGGCATGGAAAATCATTCGTTTTCTCCAAACACGCCTTGGATCGCCTCGAGCATCATCGTTCCGTTGCCCTTGGTCGGGGCGACGATGCCGCCTTCGCCGAACTCGTTCCATGCATAGATGGAAAAGGCCTTCTGCATGGTGCCGTCCTTCCTCGGGACTCCGAGCGAGGCATGCCGTGCGAGCGCCTTCTTCATGGCCTGCAACTCCCCGGTGAATTCCTCGCGGGTCGGAAAGGTGAAGAAGCGCTGGTAGTGCGGGGGAGCCTTGGGATAGGTCCACGGCCGCGGGTTCCAGCCCGCGGCGAGGTAGGGCATCCAGGGCAGCGGGTCCTTGACACGGTTCTCGAGCGTCGTGCGGGCCTGCGCGGCGAGTGATGCGTAGGGATGCTCGGCCTCCCGCTCCTCGACCTCCGGCACGCACATGTAGGTGGCGGTGAAGTCAAAGAGCTTCGCCGGTGGCCACTTGGCACCCAGGGCCGGAGGTCCGGAGATGCCGACCCCGATGACCATCTCTCCCAGGCCGGCGTCGCGCACCGCCTTGCGCAGGGTGTCGAGCCGCAGCCGGCAGAGGTCCAGATCGTGGTCGTTCGCCTTCAGGAACTCGGTGACCCCGTGCACCTTGAAGACCAGGCGCCCATCGACCCGCAAGTAGCTCGGGTGTTTCATCGCCTCCACCCAGGGCGCGATGCAGGCGGACCACTCATCCTCACCCACGGCCGAGAAGTTGGGCGAGTTGCAGTATTCGATGAAGAAGCGCATCCGGTCGGCCTTGGGCGACGCGAGGAAGGTCTCGAGACCCCGGTTGAGGAAGGGAGCGTGCCTCGTCTCCCGGCCGCCAGGCTTCGGGTAGTACCAGAGGATGGCGAAG
Source organism: Luteolibacter sp. (assembly GCA_049430545.1). Lineage (GTDB taxonomy): Bacteria > Verrucomicrobiota > Verrucomicrobiia > Verrucomicrobiales > Akkermansiaceae > Luteolibacter. Next base: position 17,280 of record JBMTCD010000038.1, on the reverse strand, counting down.
AAATCCACGCCGTGGCGGGCCGCCGCCTCGATCTCCCGGTCCATGGTCGCCTGGTCGTTGTACTCGCCGAGCAGCGGGACGCGCTCCGGATACTTGGGCCGCCAGTCCGGCTGACCGACCTTCCCACCCTGCCCGTGCCACTTGTTGGGCAACTCCTTCCACCAGCCGGCGAAGTAGTTGATGCCGACAAGAACATCGTCGCCCTTCTGCTTCTTCGAGCCGGCCTTACGTAGACGAAACGGGGCCGCCGTCCTGGCCGTCTCGGCTTCCCACTGCTCGAGAAGCTCGCCCAGGGCTTTCACCTTCTCCGGGTGGGATGGCGCCAGGTCCCTCTCTTCGGCGATGTCGTTCTTGAGGTTGTAGAGTGTTGTCTGGTAGCGGTCGCTGCCGATCGGTTTGTAGGTGCGCAGGAGCTTCCATTCGCCCTGGCGCACGGCGGACTGGCGGATCACGTTCTCGCCCTTCCATACCTTGATATTGCGGCGCCGGAAGAAGATCGGTCGTTCCGGCGCGAGCTCGACTTTCCCTGTCAGCGCCGGCACCAGTTCCACCCCATCGAAGGACTTTCCGGGGCGGGGTTTCGCCCCCCCTGCCGCGGCGATCGTGGCGGTGAGATCCATCGCTGACACCGGGCTGGAAAACTCCCTTCCTTCCGGAAGCACTCCGGGCCAGCGCAGGATCAGGGGCACCCGGATGCCTCCTTCCAGCAGCACTTGCTTGGCACCACTGAGCGGCAGGTTGCGCCCGATGACCGGCTCGCCGCCGTTGTCGCTGGTCACGATGACGAGGGTATTCTCGGTCAACCCCTCCTCTTCCAGCGCCTCAAGCACCCGGCCGATCTCCGTGTCGAGCCGCTCGATCATCTTGACCATGGTCGGACGGCTCTTGGGGTCCTTCTTGGACAGCGGCTCGGCGAAGGGCACGTCCGGATCCTGGACCGGGTCGTGCGGGGCCTGGAAGGGAAGGTAGACGAAGAAGGGCCTGTCGCTCGGGGCCTTGATGAACTTGATCGCCTCGTCGGCAAAGATCGTGTCCGACCAGACGCCCTTGCGGTCGTAGGGCTCGCCATCCCTGAAGAGATCGTGTTCCCCGTTCGCCACGAGCTTGTGGGTGTAGTAGTCGTGGTTCAGGTGCAGGCCGACCCAGGAATCGAAGCCAAAGGCGTTGGCAGGGGTGCGTTTGAGGTTGGAGACGTTCCACTTGCCGAAGCAGCCGGTGCGATAGCCGGCCTCCTTCATCAACTGACCGATGGTGGGATGCTTCACCGGATCGAGCTCCGGAGAGCCGAACCAAAAGTAATCCTCGTAGCTCGGCCCGAAGCGCTGCGGGTAGCGACCCGTCAGAATGGCCGCCCGACTCGGCGAGCAGACCGGAAAGGCCGAGTAGCCGTCGGTGCAGCGCACGCCTTTCGCCGCCAACCGGTCCATGTGCGGCGTCCTGGCGTCGGGGGGGGCGGCGTTCGCCCCCCAACTCTCCATAGCCGAGGTCATCGGCAAGGATCAGCAAGACGTTGGGTTGGTTTCCACGGACCCGGATGGTGAATGGCGAAGCAGGCAGAGCCTCTTTGTTCCCTAGGTTCACATCCAACTCCTTCTTGCCCATATCATCCTCGGCCCCATAGCGAACGGCTTTTGGCTCAGACACCTCGGGCGATGAGACCATCACGTTCTCACCTTCAATCTTCGCGACCGCAGGCACGAATGTCTTTCCATCCGCACTCACCGAAAATCCACGCAAGGCTTCCCCGTCCGACGCGACAAGCCCCGAGCCGAGATGGTCAAACGACAACTTCGCACGTCCATTAACCACCTCCACCGAGCGAATCTTCGGCCCCGAATACACGAGACCTTTTTCCCCGTAGACCTCGGCCCGTGCGGCAAGAGCAAGCCGATGCCCGATCGGCGCTTTCGCCTTGGGATGGACAAGGTGATTGCCGGGTTCCTTCGACAAGTCGATGGTCACCGCCATGTGGCTGTTCGGGATCCTCCTCCAACAATCCAACTGCGCTTGCCGAAACGCATGCCAGTTGGCCACCTCGTAGCGTGCGAGCTGGACAAAGTAGAAGGGTAAATCACCTCCACCCCAACTCTTGCGCCAATCCGCCACCATGGCAGGCAGGAGTTTGACCTGTTCCTCGGCACGACCGCTATTCCCTTCGCCCTGATACCAAATGAACCCTTTCACCGGGAACGGGATCAGTGGTCGGAGCATCCGCTCGTAGAGGTAGGAATCCACCACGTTTCGCTTCGGGAGCCCTGGCTTCTTTTCAACGTCTTTTTGCCACTGCCGTCGATCCGGCCAATCCCCTGCCATCACATCCGGGCTGCACCAGGTTTCCGTCACAGTGCCGCCGTAGCTGCAATTCAATAAGCCCACCGGGATCCCGAGCTTCTTCTGCAATTCATCCACAAAGAAATAGCCCACCGCACTTTGCCCTGCAATCGACCCGGGCTTGGATTCTCGCCACACAGGCGGACCTCCTTCCGTTTCTGCGTCCGCACGCGGCACCTTGAAATGGCGGATCATGGAATTCCTGGAAGACGCGATGGCTTCCTGTCCACCCGTGGCATTTTGCAGCGGCATCTCCATATTGGATTGGCCTGATGCCAGCCACACATCACCCACCACGACATTCTGAAACCGATGCTCTTCCTGTCCGGTCGCCTGGATCACCATCACCCGTGGCTCGGCCGAAGCCGCTACCGAAGGAAAGGTCACCTTCCATTCGCCATTCTGCGCGCTGGTAGTCTGCGTCTTGCCATCGAAGCTCACGGAAATCTTCGTTCCGTCCTCCGCTTTTCCCCAAACCGGAATCGGCACCTCCCGCTGGAGGATCATATCGTTGGAAAAAATGGCTGGAATCTCAAAATCCGCTTTCGCCTGTGCAAGTCCGATGACTTGCAAGGCCAAAACGGCAATTAACAACGCGGCTCGGTTGGCATGTGGGATTATTGACATTTTCTTGATACTTCTTGTTGATCTTCTGCTGGTTTTTCTGTGCAAGGAATTTGCTTTTCATCCTTCCCGTTAGGCGGTCCGGATCGGGCCTCGCCGCCTCGGGGTGAGAGGGGGTAAGTGTTCCGTTTGGCAGGCAGATCCTCCGCGGTGGCCACAGGAGGGCCGAAAGCGAAGAGCAGGAACGGGATCAGGATGGCTTTCATGAGTGAAGGGTTAGTTCGGCCGCTTGGATCAAAAGTCGCGCCATGCGCGTCGCTCACCAAGTGCCAGGCAGTCTTCCAAGGCCAGAATGCCACCAGAGGGAGTCGGGTCACGGAGGGACATCCCCGCTGCACAGGCGGCGAGGCGCAGGCACTGAATGGAATCGAGGCCATCGTGGACTCCCAGAAGAAATCCCGAAGCGAAGGCGTCCCCCGCTCCGGTGGCTCCGGCAATTTCCGCATCGGGCAGCGCCAGCGATGGATGCGCGGCCAGCACGCCGTCGCGCCTGGCGACCACGGCACCGGTAACCGCATGCACGATGACCTGCGTCTCCTCACGCGGCGCCTGCGAAGCCAATTCGAGAGCAGCCGCCTCCATCATTCCCCGTTCAGAAGGAACATCGCGTTCCAGCACCTGACCGATCTCAAACTCGTTGATGAAGAGCAGGTCCGCTTCCGCCAAGGCGGAGGTGACGACTTGCCTGAATGTCTCACCGGGTTGACTCACGCAATCGACCGCAGTGATCATGCCCGCCTCACGCGCCCTCCGCAGCACCTTGGCCGCAGCCGTCACCCCGTTTCCGTCGATGGCATCGAGTGAATCAAGCAACATCAGGTAAGCATGTGGGCAACGATAGGCTTTCCTGATCCTTGAGATGGAAACGAAGCGAACCGCCTGCAGCGACTGGTCGTCAGTCGGGAAAAACCGGAAGCAACGAAACATGACTTCGACCTTTACCTGCTTCATCTCGACTTGGCTTCTCCCCGGTATTGAAATACAGCGCAATAATCCCCTCGTCAAAACACGGTGCGAACTGCATCGAGCATTGCATCCCTCGCGTCCATGCGGCCCTTGTCGTAACCCAGGGCACCAATCTTGGCCACGGCTTCTGAAATCATCTCTAGGAATTGCGCGCGGGAGGTTTGATGTTCAAGTATTCCTCCGGGGCGGATCCGTATGGTTTCGAGCCATCCGCCATCGAATTCGATTCTGACAGTACCAGCACTGTCGTCGATGGCCACCTCGCGCACGTGCTTGAAAAAGTGGGTGAATGGGCAGCATCCATCCGCCTTTGGTTCGATTGATTCTCCGGCTCCGGAGGCTGGATGTTCCTCGCTTGAATCCGGATGCGTTCTCTCAGGGGCCATGATGCAGTCGCGATTGAGTTTCATGTGGATCGAACTCGAAGATGAACTCCACTGTTTTCATCAGCCTGCGAGTGGCGAACCGATTTTTCATCGACACTTATTCCCATTGGAAACAGGATGAGTTCATGAAGCCGGTCACCGTTCCTTCCGCGGCGCAGCAAGTCGCCGAACATCTCCGGACAGAGCTGTTGCGGGGAGGGGGCAGAAATAGAGCACAAAGGGTCGATCGGTTGCCTTGCGGCCCGCCGTGGTCACGCCCATTCGCGAGGCGATCCGTCCGGTGAGGATCGCGGCGCACCTGGGAGAGCAGAGCTGGTTCGCGAAGGATTGGAAAGCATCGCCGAGAACTGCGGGCGGGAAGTTTGATGTTCAAGCATTCCTGGCGAGCGAATCCGTAGTGCGTCGACCCATCCGGACGAGATCCATATCGGCCTCACTTCCGACCTGAACACTCGCCTCCTCACTTCAACTCGAAGCGGTGTTTTCCGGGGCGGAGCGTGCGGGTCTGGAATCCGGAATCCGCATCCTTCCATGGTGATCGCGCGGGCAGCACAAGTTCAGCCGTCGAACCGGGCGGAACCTCGGCCTCGTAGACGAGCGCGCCCTCTTCAGAGCGCTTCCACGCCACGGTGATCAGCCCGTGCGGTGATTCATGAAAGGCGGAAACCCAGGTGATCGGTTGGACACTCCCGTCCACCTTGTTGCCTGCCGGAAAATGCGGATGGAGGAGGATCCTCGCATATCCGGGGTCCGCGGGCGCGATGCCCGCCAGCGAGGTGAACATCCACTCGGTGACCGCACCAAATGCATAGTGGGAGAATGAATTCATCGCCGCGTTCATCTTCCCATCCGGTCCGCCGAACCCGTGCTCCGTTGTGTAGGAATTCCATCGCTCCCAGATCGTCGTAGCCCCGTTCCGCACCTCGTAGCCCCACGATGGATAGAGTCGGGACTGCATCAACGACAACGCGAGGTCGTGATGGCCGGTAGCGGTCAGCACCGGCAACAGCGGCTTTGTACCCAGAAAACCTGTGGTCATGCCGGTGGTGGCCGGCCCGGACTTCGAACGGATCAGCGCCGCAAGGCGGTCACCCGCTTTCCTGCGCTCGGCGGGATCGGTCAACAAATCGCAATCGAGCGCGAGGACGTAGGCCGACTGCGATTCCGGTTGGATCATCGAGTCCTCGGACAGATAGCGCTTGCCGAAACCCTCACGCAGCTTGTCGAGCCAACCGCGGTATTTCCCGGCCTCGTCCGCACGTCCCTGCGCCTGGGCCATCTCGGCCATCATCCGCGCGCACTTCGCGAAGTAGGCCAGTTCGACAAACTCATGCGGGGTGGGGTCGTCGAGATTGAGCCAATCGCCCCACGGGGCACCGAAGGCGGTGCCCTTCAGCTCCGGATCGTGCTGCCTTCGTGCGTCCATGAACCGCGTCATCGCCATCCAGTGGTCACGGAAGAAGGATTCATCACCCGTCGCCATCCACAACGAATAGGGAACAATGATCCCGGCATCCGACCATGCGCTGCCATGGACGGCCCCGCCGTGGCCGAAGGGATATGGCGCATACGCCGGATAGTAACCCTCAGGTGTGACGTCATCCTCGAGCTCGCGCAGCCACTTGCGGAAGAACGCCGCCACGTCGCCATGGATCGCGGCCGATGCGGCATAGATCTGCGCGTCGCCCGACCATCCCATGCGTTCGTCGCGCTGCGGACAATCGGTCGGCAGGTCGATCCAGTTCGCGCGCTGGGTCCAAACCGAATTTTGAAAAACGCGGTTGACCAGCGGATCGGAGCATTCGAATCCGGACGTTAGAGGAGTGTCGGAATGGATCACAAGGCCTGTAATGGTGTCGAGTGGGGGGGCTTCTTGAAACCCCGTGACCTCGACATAGCGGAATCCGTGGAAGGTGAAGCGGGGAGTCCACACCTCTCCTTCGGAAGCGCCCTTGGCGATGTAGGTGTCCGTTGCCCGAGCGGCGCGCAGGTTTTCGGTCATCAGTCGGCCGTCGGGATGAAGCATCTCTCCGAACCGCAGCACGAACTTGTCGCCGGCCCTGGCTTTCACCTTGAATCGGACGTTGCCCGCAAGATTCTGACCGAGATCGAAGATCCATGCGCCGGGCTTGAGCTGCCTGACCGAGCGGGCGGGCAACTCCTGCGTGACGCGCACGGGCTGCGAGGGATAGGCCTGCAGCACGGGCGGTCGCACGAAGCCGAATTCGCGCGGCTCCCTGACGAACTTGTCGATGAAGGGCTCCGTGATGGAGCCGTTTTCCCCGGCCAGGATCGCCGCTTCCCATCCGGAGTCGTCGAAGCCGGAGCCCGCCCACCCCGGCATCTCCCTGCGGGCGTCGTAGGTCTCGCCCATCAGGAAGGCGGCCTCGAGCTCGGGGCCGGTGGTGGTCTTCCAGCCGGGCCCGGTGCCGATCACCTCGCGGCTGCCGTCCTCATACTCCACGTGGACCTCCACCATCAGCGCCGGGGTCTTGCCGTAGATGTTGCGGCCGGTCTTGTGGGGCCCGTATCCGACGAGCTTGCCGTATCCGACGTAGCCGGCATACCAGCCGTCGGCGACCACCGCGCCGATCGCGTTCATGCCCTCGGTCAGCAGCGGGGTCAGGTCATGGGTGTTGTAGTAGGCGCGCTTGCGATAGTTCGTCCAGCCGGGGGCAAACCACGCGTCGCCGACGCGCCGCTCGTTGACGTGGAGCTCGTAGATGCCGAGCGGGGGCGCGGGGGCGCCCGCGCGGACGATCTTCTTCGATGGGCTGAAGGTCGTACGATAGTAGCGGGCGGGTGGGAGATGGAGTTTTTTGCGATCCTTGTGAAAGGGGGACTCGTCCCGGAATGAGATATACGCTTGCTTCGGCTGTGAACCGATGAGCGCGGTGAGGAATCGCTGCTGTTCCGACCATTCCGACGCGGATTCGCCCGCCCAGGTGCGCAACTTCCAGTGGACCCATGCGGAGGAAGGAAGTGCTTTTCCGGCATAAGCGACGTTCGTGTCACCTGATTTCACCTGACCGCTGTCCCAAAGGTCCGCCTTGCCGGCGGCGAGATTTTCCTCACTGGAGGCGACGAGGATTTGATAGGCCGACTGGGCGAGGCCTTGGTCACCGCCCTCCATTCTCCATGAAAGCCGTGGCTTGGCGTCGTCCACTCCAGAGGGGCTTGTTTGATGTTCGACCTTGAGATCAAGGGTGGTGTGGGCGTGAAGCAGAGCGCAGCCCGCGACAAGCGGCAACAGTCTCATCAATACGATGGAGAAATTATACTTCATGCGAGATGGTTCGGGCGATTAGTGGGCGAATGGATTTGCACCGCCTGCCACGCCGTGGGGCAGTGGCAGGCTGAAGAAATGATGGTAGAAGAAAGCTTCCTGGAGGTTCCCGTCGCCCTCGGGCATTCCAGCAGGTTTCAGTCCGGCGGCCCAGTCCGTGAGGTGTTTTCCGATACGTTCCGCGATTTCCGGGTGCTCGCCGATCAGGTCATGCTTTTCTCCCGGGTCCTTCGCGAGGTTGAAAAGAAAGGACTTGCGGCTACCGAGCTTGAGCAGCTTCCAGTCACCCTCACGCACCGCGCACTGGCTCCAGAAACGCCAGAAGAGCCTGCGCTCCGGCAGCGGATTCCTTTGGGTCAGCATCGGGAGGAGGTCGAGGCCGTCGAGCGAATCGGGGCGGTCGATCCCGGCCATGGCGCAAGCGGTGGCGGCGACGTCGAGGGAAGTGACGGGTGTCTTGCAGACCTGCCCACCGGGGATGGCTCCCTTCCAACGGGCGAGGAACGGCACCCGGATCCCGCCCTCGGCGAGCATGCCCTTCTCGCCATTGAGCGGGGTGTTCTTCGATCCGTCCCAGGCCCCGCCCTTCATCTCGAGGGTGATGTCCTCCATCGTCAGCTTGAGCGGCGCTCCGTTGTCGCCGATGAAGAAGATCATGGTGTTCCGGTCGATGCCATGGCGGCCGAGGCGCTCCATGATGCGTCCCACTCCGTCGTCGACGGCCGAGATCATGGCGAGCGCGTAGCGCCGCCGCTCCGGCATCTCGCCGGGAAAGCGGTCGAGGTATTTCTTCGACGAGGCCAACGGCACGTGGGGCGCGAAATAGGCGAGATAGAGGAAGAAGGGGCGGGCGTGATGGAGGTCGATGAAGCGCACGGCCGCGTCGGTCTGGCGGTCGAGCCGGTCGCCCCCGGTCAGGACCATCCGCGGGGCGGGGAAGCGATGTCCGGCGAGGTCGTAGGTCGCCGAGTAGCGGTTCAGTTGGCCATGGAACGTTTCCCGGAAGCCGCGGGCGTGCGGGTGGTAGCGTTCCGCGAGGGCGGCCGGGACGCGCCCGTCGGCGGAGTGTTCCCCGAGGAACCTCTTGTCGCTCGGATTCGGGTCGAGGTGCCACTTGCCGACCATGCCGGTGACGTAGCCGGCCTTGGCGAGGCGCTCGGCGATCGTCGCCTCGTCGAGCGGCAGCGGGCCCTCGCCGTTCGCGCCGAAGCCGAAGCGGTTCTGGTCGCGGCCGGTGAGCAGTCCCGCCCTCGACGGGCAGCATTGTGGCGCGGTGACGTAGCCGTCCGTGAATCGCACGCCCTCGGCTGCGAAGCGATCCAGGTTCGGCGTCCTCACGTCCGGTTCGGTGCCCACGCATGACAAGTCCCCGTAGCCGTGGTCGTCGGTGAAAATGACGATGAGGTTGGGCTTTGACGTGGACTGCGCCGCATCGGCTCTCCAAGCGCCCGCAAGGATCGTTGCAAGTGCGAGGGAGAGAAGGGGGGTTTTTGGGGCAGAGGACATGATCGCGATGGAAATAATCTAACGGAGGTCGCGGAATGGGAAGGGCCCGCCGACGTCGTCCGCGCTGACGCTTTCGTCGCGCTGCGGCCAGTAGCAGGGAGCGACATTCCCCTTGAGCCAGGTTTTCAATTGTTGGTGAAGTCGTGAGGCGAGCTCCGGTTGTTCCTTTGACGAATCGTGTGACTCGCCCGGGGCCTTGGGAACGTCGTAGAGTTCAAGCCGGCCATGCCAGTTCCAGATCAGCTTGTGATCCCCAACGCGGATCGCGGAATGGGGCGGGAGGGGAGCGCCGAGGTCCGGGTGCTTGACCGACACGTTGAACGGATAGTGCCAGATCAAGGTGCGCTCAGGACCTGTCGAGGTCGGGTGCTCCAACAGTGGCAGCATGCTTTTGCCATCGATCCCCGCGGGAACCATGTTTCCCGTGAGTTCGGCCACCGTGGGCAGGAAGTCGGTGCAATCCACCACGGCATCGCACCAGTGCCCGCCCTCGAAGCGTCCCGGCTGCCAAACCACGGTTGGCACGCGCACGCCACCCTCGTAAAGGCAGGCCTTGCCACCCTTGAAGGGTTGGTTGTCCGTGGCGGGAGGGTTCGTGTATTCAACTCCACCGTTGTCGGAGGTGAAAATCAGCACGGTGTTGGACGCGAGCCCCGACTTTTCAAGCGTTGCCCGGATTTCCCCGACCGAGGTTTCGAGGTGTTTCAGCATCGCCGCGTAAGTCGCGTTGTCGCGTCCCAGGTTGCCTTTTTGGGACTTGGATAAAAAGTATTTCACGTCGTCTCTTGGCGCTTGGAACGGGGTATGCACCGCGAAGGGGCAGTAGGAGAGCACGAAGGGCCGATCGCTTGCCTTGCGGTCCTGAATGAAGCGCGCCGCCCGCAGGCTGAGGTCGTCGGTAAGGTATGCCCGTTCCGTTGACTCATCCGATTTTCCAATGCGGAAATCGCCGGGCATGTCGGGATGGGATGGTTTGCGGCGGTTCCATTCCTTCCGCCAGTTGAGGTAGTTCGAGCCGCCGGAATCAAAGTAGGCCAACTCGATGAATCCGTGTGCCGCCGGTTGGCGATCGGGCACGCCGTGTCCTCCGAGGTGCCATTTTCCGAGAAACGTGCAGTCGTGGGTCGCGAGAACGCGCGGCCAGGTCGGGATCGACGGATCGACCGCGGTGTTGCTATGGGCGTTCCTCCACGGAAGAGGTCCGGGAATTGGATCCTTGTGATCGAAGGCATCGTGGGGGTTGCAGCCCGCCGGCACCTTGAGTCCCTGATTGAAATACGTCTTGGTGTTGGGAGTGGCCGTGGTCACGCCCATGCGCGAGGCGATGCGCCCGGTGAGGATCGCGGCGCGGGTTGGCGAGCAGAGCTGGTTCGCGTAGGATTGGGAAAAGGCGATCCCGTCCGTCACGAGCTTGTCGAGATTGGGGGTTTCGAAGAAAAGATCATCGGACTTCGCACCGGTGAAATGACGTGCGTAGGCACCGATGTCGGTAATTCCGAGATCATCGGCGAGAATGAACACGATGCTGGGTGGCTTGTCGGCGGCCGCGGCCAGCATGGACGAAGCGAACAGCAAAGCGTCTGTTTTCATGGTTTCGACAATTTGGCGAAGCGGCTGCGGATTTCATCGAGGGTGCCGATCGTCAGGTAAAACTCGTAGTTCACCACATCGCCCTTCTTCAATGTGATTTCCCGGATGGGGGCGACGTAGGAACAGGCCGAGCCATCGGGACCTGTGGAGCCGTCTCCGCGGAAGCGGTAAGTGACCGCCTCCTTCGTGCCCGGTGTAAAGATGCCGATTCCGAAGTCCTTGTCATCCACGTAGGCCAACCAGCCGCCGTCGTAGCCGATTCCCTCAGGTCCCCCTTTCTTATTGAGATCCACGGGCTCGTGGCGCACCAGCTTGCCCTCTTTCTCGAAGACGAGGTGTGGCAGGGCGAAATCCACGAACATGGCCGGCATTTCCTGGTGGGCGGCCGCCGTGTTGGATTGGCCGTCGTAGTCCATCGTCATCCGGACTTTTGCGACAGCCCCGTCGAGCGTGATCCACTCCTGCATGATCGCTTCGGGGCAGCGCATGGCGCTCGCCCAGTGGAGCGGTTCTACCTTCGCATAGAGTTCCTTTCCGCTCTTGCGGAATTCGAGCGTCTTCGCATCCTCGCCCTTGTAGCTGCCGCCCTGCACCGGGTTGTATCTCCATGGTTTCCCAGCCCACATCGATCCGTCGGGGTCACCGTAATACGACTGCTGGATGAATCGTCCCTCGTCGTAGTGGTTCAGCAGGTTGCGCTGGTCCTTCGAGAGGGCGAAATACCCGATCGCCGCCCCACGGCTCTTGTCCGCGCCGATGCGGATGGTTCCGTTGTCGAGATAGGCCCATGATTCACCCGGTTTTGCGGCAAGTGAGGCGCCCGCTATGCATAGAAACGCGAGGATGAAGAGTGGTTGTTTCATGAATTGAATACAGGTGCGGTGGGCTCGTTGACCAAACAAAACGAGTGAGCCAAACCATTCAACGAAATCACGGCTGATAGGACTCCAGTTTGTAAAACTGCCGGTCTCCGTCATTCGGCATCGGCAGGACAGCCGCATGATTTCCCGAGATCACGCCAAAATCCTCCCACAAGGTCCAGTTGGCGAGATCCGCACTCTTGTGGAGACGATAGGCTTTCTGATCCTTGAGATCGAAACGAAGTGGACCGCCCGCGCCGGGTTGCCCGGCGCACTTCATGCGCGGAAAGTCTTTGCTGTCGAAGTCGCTGGTTCCGGCGAGATATTCCTGTCCGCGAGTGAGGCCGTCGCCGTCGTCATCAGCGGTTCCCTCCTCGACATCCCTCCATCCATCACCGTCGTAATCCCAAGCCAGCACACGCATCCAATCGATATCGAACAAGCCGCCTGTGGTTCCTGTCGGATCAATACGCAGCGGCGTGATCGGTCGACCCGCCCACTCAGCATGTTCGGAGGGATTGAGAAACAAGGTCTGCCATTCCCCCGCACCGGTATACGTCGCCGAGACAACCCTACTGGCGCTGTAAGAATCCGCACTTGAACGCCCCCAGAACAACTGGACGTTGGCATTGTTGCTCGTTCCCCGATAGCGGATCAACAAGCCACTGGAAGCGCCGCCCGAAAAGGACGTGACTACCTTATAGACCTTCGGATCCGGGGCGCTGATCGATCCGGAGAGCATTCCGGAAGCCGCGCTCAATGTCGTGTTGGATGAGTTCCAGCCTTCCTTGTCGCCATTGGTCTGGAATTCGTAAGCCGACAAGGCGTTGAAGGAAAAGACCTGCTGTATACATGCGGCCAAGGCCATCAGAAACGCGGGCAATGACCGCTCAACTCCGGGGCGTTTTGATAATACGCCCGGTGACGCCTGACATGGGTGAGTGACGTTGCGGCTCATGAAAGCAAGTTGATCGCGGAAAACAGTAACGGAGGATATCAAGTATTTCTTATGAGCAACGTCACCGCCTGGTCAAGGAGCGGCCGCGACCTTCAACCGGACGAACCAGCGCGGACTGCCCGGTGGCGGAGTGAATGACAGGCGCTCGACGCCTGGACCGCCGACCGGCCCCAGGCTAGTGGAGTCCGTCCACAGTCCTGTCAGTTCGTTGGATTGTTGAAGCGTGTAGAGTCTTCCGGGAATGGCGCTGAAGTCGAGATGCAGGGTCCCGTCCTGATAGACGGGTTCGGACGGAAGGTATGATCCGGGGTTGGTATGGTCAGTTCCGAGCAGCCATGAGACATGATCGGGTTGGCCATTTCCATCCGAATCCAAGTCTTCGAGGTTTGCGTTGCCGTCGCCGTCGGTGTCCACTGTGCCGTCATCCAGATCGTCGATGCCATCACGATCATAATCACCATCGGAAGCGCGGATGGAATCGATTTCCAAATCGTCGCCGCCACTCGAGGTAAAGACGAAGCGGACCCTCGTCACCATTGTGCGATTCCACTCCGGCTCTTCATCAACCGGGAACGCAAACCATTGTGGATTTGGTGAAGCGCTGACTGGAAGGCTGATGCTGCGGGAGACGCTGAACGTGTCGTCGTCGCGATGGGCCCATTGCATCTCGAGTGAGCCCGAGGCGGGAGACTTCAGCTTCACCAGCACACGATCCACGGTCGCCCCGACTACCAGGAAATCTTTCTTTGAGGCGAAGTCTTCCTGGGTGATCGAAGAACCACCCGCGGTGGCTCCCTTCCATGAGCCATCCTCCACGCGGGGGGTGGTCACCCCGAGCGGCGTCCAGCCTTCGTCATTGCCGGCGGAGGCGAATTCATAGGCGAGTCCGACCCCCATGTGCCTGCGATACCATGCCGTCTCCGAGGCGTTCATCGATGGTCCCAGATCTCCCGATCGTTCGAGGCCCGATTTCCATGCCTCCACCTTGGAATCGAAACTGGCGGCGATGTCCGGATGCCTGCCGATCAGGTTTTCGAGTTCATGATCCGGACTTTCCATGTCAAACAGCATCGGAGGTGTGGCCGCGGAAGGCTTGAGGTATTTCCATTTCCCCTCGCGTACCGCGCATTGGTCCCAGAAACGCCAAAAGAGACGGTCATGAGGCGGAGCCGGATCCGCTCCGGTCAGATGCGGGATCAGGTTCGTTCCGTCCAGTTCGGTAGTCTCGTCGAGACCGGCCAGCGCGTTTGTGGTGGCTGCCACGTCGAGCGAGATCACGGGTTGATCGTAAACCTGGGGTGTGACCGTTCCGGCCCACCTCATGAGAAACGGCACCCGGATGCCGCCCTCGGCCAGCATGCCCTTTTCGCCTGTCCACGGGGTGTTGAGCGAACCGTCCCATGCGGTTGATGCGTCGGTCGCGCCGACATTGCCCGCCTCGGCGAATCCGAGTGGAGCGCCGTTGTCACCGATGAACCAGATGAGGGTTTTCTGATCGATTCCGCGGGTGGTTAGTTCGGCGAGAATCCGCTGCACGCCGTCATCGACCGCCTTGATCATGCTCAGTGCGATCCGCCGGTTGGTCGGCAATCCCGGGTGGAACGACGCGTTGTTATAACGACTGACCCATGTCAGCGGCACATGCGGTCCATAGTAGGAAAGGTAGAAGAAGAACGGCCGGTCGAAGTTGCGTTGGATGAAGGACACGGCGAAATCGCTCTGGATGTCGATGCGATGATCGCTTTCGGAATTCTGCGAGCCCAGCGGGGTGCCGTTGCTTCCATTCCGTTGGAAATTCCGCCAATAGCTGTTGGTGTAGCCTTCCGCGAATTCCTCGAAGCCCTGTTGGTCCGGAAGAAACATTCGCTTCACCGAGGTGGGCACCGCGGCGAAGTCGGGGTAGCCATTCTCCGTCATCCATTCGGTGTCGGTCTGATTGGGTTCGAGGTGCCACTTGCCGGTCATCCCGGTGCGGTATCCGGCCTTGCGCAAACGCTCGGCGATGGTCGTCACCTCGAGCGGCAGGGGGCCCAAACCGTTCTGATCGACGCCGAAGCGCTGCTGGTAACGACCACTGAGAAGGCCGGCGCGCGATGGCACACACTGCGGCGCGGAGACATAACCCGAGGTGAAACGGACGCCTTCGGTCCCGAGACGGTCGATGTTGGGAGTCAGTCCGGCCAGCCCCGCATCCTGTCCCTGCACGCCGAGATCGGCGTAACCGTGGTCATCGGTGAAAATCACGATGACGTTGGGTCGCGGGTCGTTGGAGCGCACCGCGTCGAGAACGATCGCATCGTAGCTCTCGGAGACCGCCGGCAAGTCAACGCCTTCCCAGACGCGGCAAAGGCCGATTTTGCCGGAAAACACGGCGGGTGTGGCGAGGCTCACGCCGGTGGCTGAAGAGCCGCCGACGTTTCCAAGGGTGTTGCCAAAGGTTCCGTTTCCACCGGCGAACAATCCCATGCCGTTCCCCGTACCCAGTCCGATCGGTTGGGCGGACACCGCCGTGGCGCTCGTGCTCACGCCATTCACATCCGTGACCTGCAGGGTGATCGAGTCGTTGCCGGTATCGCAAAGACCGACGACCTGCACGTAGTGTGTTAGGTCCAGGCCAGCGAGCGACACGGAGGCAAGGACGTTGCTGCCCGTGTTGCTCGAGGAGTTCGCCCATTCGAGGCCTCCATTTGTTGTCCACAGGCCAATACCGGCGGTGCCGCCGCCACTTTCGAAAACCACCTGCTGTTGCGTCACTGAGCCGCCGAAGTGCAGCCACCACTCGAACGTGTAGCTTGCGGTCGGCAGTCCGCTAGCAGCTCCGGCATTCAGATTCGCGGTTGTCGCCTGGAAAGCCCGCCCGATGCTGACCCGCGGGTCTTGGGTGAAAACGACCGATGTCGAGCCCCCGGCCCCGGCCGAGGCTGCTAGATTTTTTCCGCCGATCGGGTCCGCCCACAACGTGTTGCTGTTGCCCGCCGCGCCGACATCCCACTCGTGGAGAACAACCTTGCTCGTCAGGGTGGTGGTGAAGTTCCAATCGGTAAGGCTGGCGATGCCCGCGAAGTCCAGGTCGCTGTAATTCCTCACGGCGCCCGCAGCGATCTGCACGGCGTAGTTTTTCCCCGGGCTGAGCGAGGTGTTGGGATTGATGGTCAGAATGTTGCCTGCGATCGAAACCTGAGACCCATCGGTCACCGGAATGGTCTTCGTGGTCGCGCCATCCGTGGTGTCGACAATGACGATGTCGCCAGTGCCCGCAGTGATGTTCTGATCGAAGCTTGCGACGAGGTTCGCGCTGGGAAGTGCGTCGATGGCGTCATCGTCCGGTGTGGTTGATGTGATGACCGGCGCGGTGAATTGTTGTGCCGCGGTGCTGAAGGTCCACTGGCCGGCCGTGGTGCCGGCGAACGCGTTTCCGGCATTCGAGGCGTCAGCGACCGTTCCCGCGCCAATGATCACCTCGTAGGTGGTGGCGAAGGCGGGACTGGTGGGTGGCGTGATGACCAGATCGCTCCCGGAAACGGCAAGCTGGCTGGAATCCGCAACATTGATGACGATGTCGTTCGATCCAATGGTGTCGTCCAACAGAATCGAGCCTCCACCGGGGAGGGCGATGGCCTTGTCGAAGGTCGCCACGAGGGTCGCGCCCGGATAAACCCCATCTGCGCCTTGCACGGGACTGTAGCCGATGATCGAGGGCGGCGTTTCGATGACGCTCACCGTGATGTTGTCCAATGCGCCGGCGTATTGCTGCGGCTCGCCCCATGACAGGTAGCGGCCAGTGTTTTCGAAATCCAGCGTTGCCACCTGCACCTTCTGCACACCGTTGATCCATACCGTCGCGGTGCCGGCCGGTTCATCGAACCGGATGCGGAAATGATGGACCTGATTGGTGGGAGGATCCGTGGCGACCAGAGCGGGAAACACTCCGCTAACTGCAGGACCGCTCGCGCCGCCCTCGTTGTCCGTGTCATAACGGAGAGCCGTCCCGTAAGACCCCGTGGCGAAATCATAGTTGACGTCATCCCACGCGGACCACAGGCCGTTCTGGGCATTGTCCGAGAGTCCGAAGGTCAATGGATGGTTCCATCCCACCCGTTGGTCGAACTCCACTTCCCAAACCTTGCCGGCAACTTGAGGAGCCCAATTGTAAGTCATGCGGAAATTCTGGGAGTTGCTCCCGGAATCGGTCTGCTGATGCTGGCCATTCCTGTCGCCGTTGCTGTCCCAGTTGAGAGTGCCGTCCACGACCACTTGAGTGGTATCCGTCCACGCATAATTCACCGTTGTGGCGAGCGAGCCGGTGGCGCGGGTCGCGGGAACGGTAAGCGAAGTGCCGTTGGTGGCGTTGAAGTCATCCTGAAACAAAAGCATCGCCTGCGCGGAAGCCATGGTCGTCATGGTCACCGCGGCCGTGAGGGACTGGAGTTCTCTGGTTATTCTCATGAGTTGGAGCCGGGTGCTTTCGCTTCCGGATTTGATCGATTGCTCCTTTTCGCAGCCTTCGTGCGACTTGTTTGTGAGAAACCGTTTTATCTTGTGCCGGATCCGGTTGGTCGCGAATCCGGACGTGGCATGGTCATCAGTCACGCTTCCGGCGCAACGTGACGATGCCACCGGCTCCGAAGCTGTCATAGAACAGAAGCGTGGTCGTCATGGCCAAGGCCGGCAGACGCGGCGAGGGGAAGGAGGGTGCGGCGGTTCGGGTTCATGGTTGGGCTGATTGTTTTGGATTTGGATGGGGATCGAATTCGAAGGTAATCCCCACTATTT
>JBMTCD010000037.1:0-20864 GCA_049430545.1 Luteolibacter sp. | reverse complement strand
TTCCCCTAAAGAAACAGCTTGAATGACTACATGCCGGCGTCTTGGCGGTGAAAAAATCCCGGATTTCAGATGTGACGACCCTGATCCAGCGGGCTTGCCGGCGGGACGCGCATGCGGTGGGATGGCCGCGTGATCGATCCGCTCGACCGCAAGCTGCTGCGCGACCTTTCCCGCATGAAGGGTCAGGTGCTGGCGGTGAGCCTGGTGATGGCCTGCGGGCTGGCGATGATGATCATGATGCGCAGCTTGATCCTCACGCTGGAATCGACGCGCTCGGCCTACTATCAGCAATACGCCTTCGCCGATGTCTTCGCCTCGTTGAAACGCGCGCCGCGTTCCGTGGCCGACCGTTTCACGACCCTGCCCGGCGTGGCCGCGGTGGAAACGCGCGTGGTGGTGGATGTGATGATCGACCTGCCCGGCCTCACCGAGCCGGCGTCGGGCCACATCGTCTCGTTGCCGGAAGATGGCGGGCAGCCGCTGCTCAACCGGATTTTCCTGCGCAGCGGCCGGTTCCCACAGCCCGACTCGCGGCGCGAGGTGATCCTCGGCGAGGCCTTTGCCAATGCCAATGGACTGGGCCCGGGAGACTCGCTGGTGGCGGTGATCAACGGCCGCCGCGAAACGCTGGAAATCTGCGGCATCGGGCTCTCGCCGGAGTTTGTGTTCGAGGCGCGCGCCGGCGAGACGCTGCCGGACCACGAGCGCTTCAGCGTGATGTGGATGAACTGTCGCGCACTGTCCGTGGCCTACAACATGGATGGCGCGTTCAATGATATCTGCATCGATCTGTCACCCGGCGCGCCGGCCGGGGTGTTGATGGGGGAAATCGACCGCCTGCTCACCTCCTACGGCGGTGGCGGGGCCTACACGCGCCGCGACCACCCGAGCGCGCAGCGGCTCGATGACGAGTTGCGGGTGTTGTATACACTCTCGTTGGCCTATCCGCTGGTGTTCATGAGCGTGGCGGCGTTCATGGTCAACGCGGTGCTCTCGCGCATCGTGCGCCTCCAGCGCGAGCAGATCGCCCAGCTCAAGGCGCTGGGCTATTCGTCGCGGCAGGTCGGTTTCCATTATCTCAAGTTCGTGCTGGTGATCGGCGTCTTCGGCACCGTCATCGGTGGCATGGGCGGGCGGATACTGGGCGGCACGCTGGTGGACCTTTACACCCAGTTTTTCCTGTTTCCGGAGCTGCGTTTCCAGATGGATTACAGCGCGCTGGGGCTTGCCTTGGTCGTCTGCCTCGGGTTTTCGACGCTCGGCGTGCTCACGGTGGTGCGGCAGGCGGTGAAACTGCCACCTGCCGAGGCGATGCGGCCCGAGCCGCCGGCGGATTTCAAGCCGTCGTTGTTTGAGCGTATCGGGCTGACGCGTTTCTTCAGCCCGACATTCCGCATGGCCTTGCGCAACATCGAGCGCCGCCCGTGGCAGGCCGTCTTCACCGGCTGCGGCCTCGCGCTGGCCACCGGGCTGATGGTCCTGCCCGGCGCGATGAGCGACAGCATCGACCACCTGCTCACCTTCCAGTGGAACAGCGCGCAACGCCACGACGTGGCGGTTTTTCTCACAGAGCCTTCGTCGCGCAAGGGCCTTCACGATCTGGAAAACCTCCCCGGCGTGATCCGCGCCGAGCCGGTGCGCATGATGCCCGCGCGGTTGAAATTCGGCCACCGCCAGCGCAAGCTCTCGGTCACCGGCATCGCGCCGGGCAACGAGCTGAACCGTCTGCTCGACGAAAACGAACGCCCGATCGAGCTGCCGGAGGACGGTTTGCTGATGTCGGAAAAACTCGCCGAAATCCTCGGCGCGCGGCTCGGCGACGAGGTGCGGCTGGAAATGCTCGAGGGCCGCCGCGTCACGGTGGACGTGCCGATCCGCGGGCTGGTCACCGATTTCGCCGGGGTCGCGGCTTACATGGACTTGACGGCCCTGAACCGCATCCTCAAGGAGGGCGACAGCGTCAATGGCGCATTCCTGGCCTTGGATCACCAGCACTGGGACCGCTTCATGCGCGAGGTGAAGGACACGCCGCGCGCCGCGTTTGTGATGGTCAAACGCGACCAGCTCGCCGCCTTCCGCGAAACGACCGGCCAGAGTATCGGCATCATCCGGAAGCTCTACTTCGTGCTCGCCACCATCGTCGCCTTCGGCGTGGTCTACAACAGCGCGCGCATCGCCCTCTCCGAACGCAGCCGCGAGCTGGCGACGCTGCGGGTCGTCGGTTTCAGTGTGCCCGAGGTGCGCGGCGTGCTGGTCGGCGAACTCGCGGTGCTGGTGCTGCTGGCAATCCCCGCCGGCCTGCTCTTCGGCCGCGGGCTGGCCTTGCTCATCATGACGTCGTTCAGCACCGAAACCGTGCGCCTGCCGCTCCTGATCAACGACTCGACCTATGCCATCGCGGTGGTCGTGGTGCTCAGCGCCGCGGTCAGCTCGTTCGCCGTGGTTTCGCGCCTGCTGGCCAAGCTTGATCTCGTCGGCGTCCTCAAGGCGCGCGATTGAACCACATGGCCGCCGCCTGCCTCAGCCCTTCACCCGCTCGACGTCCGCACCGAGCATGAGGAGTTTCTCGTCGATGTGCTCGTAACCGCGGTCGATGTGATAGAGGCGGCTGATTTCAGTGGCCCCCTTGGCGGTGAGGGCGGCGAGCACGAGTGCGGCGGACGCGCGCAAATCGGAGGCCATGACCGGGGCGGCGGAGAGTTTTTCCACACCGCGGACCACGGCGGTGCCGTGGTCCACCTTGATGTCGGCGCCCATGCGCTTGAGTTCGGCGCAGTGCATGAAGCGCTGCGGGAAAATGGTGTCCTTGATCACGCTGATGCCGGGCGTGGTGGCGAGCAGCGCGGTCATCTGCGCCTGCATGTCGGTGGGGTAGCCGGGGTAGGGGGCGGTGACCAGATCCACGCCCTTGAGATTGCCGTGGCCGCGCAAAACGGTGCAGGTGTCGCCGGCTTCGTTGAACTCGACGCGGTGGCCGGATTGCTCGATGGCGGCGGTGATCGCCTTGAGGTGTTCGCGGCAGACGCGGCGGAGTTTCACGCCCTCGCCGGCCAGCGCGGCGGCGGCCATGAAAGTGCCGGCCTCGATGCGGTCCGGAATCACCGTGTGCTCGACAGCGCCCAATTCCTTGACTCCCTCGATGACGATGCGCCGGGTGCCCGCCCCGGTGATCCTGGCCCCCATCGCATTGAGGAAATTCGCGAGGTCCAGCACCTCCGGCTCGGCCGCCGCGGATTCGATGACCGTCTGCCCCTCGGCCAAACTGGCGGCCATCATCACGTTGTCGGTGCCGAGCACGGTCGGGCCGTGGGTTCCCGAGAGATCGATCACCGCGCCGCGCAGGCCGTCGGGGGCTGTCAGGATGATGTTGCCACCCTCGAACTCGACTTTCGCGCCAAGCGCCTGCAGGCCGCGCAGGTGCAGGTCCACCGGGCGATCGCCAATCACGCAGCCGCCGGGCAGCGAGACGACGGCGCGGCGCATGCGGGCGAGCAGTGGACCCATCACGCAGATCGACGCGCGCATCCGGCGCACCAGTTCGTAGGGCGCGGTGTCGGAAACCTCGGCGCAGGTGATGCGCACGGTGCCCGACGAACGTTCGACGTCGGCCCCCATCGCGCTGAGGATCTGGATCATGTAGTTGGTGTCCGAGACATCCGGCACGCGGCGGATGATGCACGGCTCGGCGGTGAGCAGAGAGGCGGCGAGGATCGGCAGCGAGGCATTTTTCGAGCCGGAAATGTTGATCGCCCCCCGCAGGGTGGTGCCGCCGTGAACGATGAGCTTGTCCATATCCTGAATATCAAATTTGAGATTTGAGATTTGAAATTCATGCCGGCCGCAGGGCGGCGGGGAAGCGGGGGATGCCGGACATGTCGGTTTTCAGTTCGATTTCGGTGAAGCCGGAGGTTTCGAGAAATGCGGTGACCTGTGAAGCCTGATCGTGGCCGATTTCCATGACCAGCCAGCCGCCGGGTTTCAAACGGCGGAACGCTTCCGGAACAAAGCGCCGGATCAGGTCGAGCCCGTCCGCGCCGGAAAACAGTGCCAGCTCGGGATCGTGCAACACCTCGCGGCTCATGGTCCCGCGCTCGCTTGCCGGGACGTAGGGGAGATTGGCGACGATGCCGTCGAAGCCCGCGCCGGTTTGGGCGAACAAATCGCTTTCAACAAATATGGTGTTGCCCGGTTTCAAGCTGGCGTCGTTTTCCCGGGCGAGGGCCAAGGCTTCCGGCGAAACGTCCGCGAGGGTCACGCTCCAACCCGGCCGCGCGGCGGCGAGGGTGAGGCCGAGCACGCCGGAGCCGCAGCCCATGTCGAGAACATGCTGGTTTTCGGGAAGCGGCCAGGAAAGGATCCACTCGGCCAGTTCCTCGGTTTCCGGGCGCGGGATGAGCGCGCGGGCGTCGGTCTTGAACTCGTGTTTGTGGAACCACACGGTGCCGAGCAGGTGCTGGAGCGGCACACCCTCGCCACGTTTTTTGAGCATTTCGCGCAGTGGCGCAAGTGCCGCTTCCTCCAGCGGGCGGTCGAACTGCGTGTAAAGATCCATCCGCGTGCAGCCGAGCTGGCGGGCCACCAGCATCTGCATGTTGCGCCGCGCATCCTCCACGCCGCGCTTCTCCAAGTAGCGCGTGCCTCCCTCGATGGTCTCCAGAACGGTCGTCATGATGCGGGGCGGCAGCGTGGGGGATGCCGGAGCAAGCGCCAAGAACGATGATGGGTTTTCTCCTCCGCCTATTTCCGCCCGATGGTCAGCAGCGCGCTGTCGATGAGGTCCAGGGCGGTGGTGAAGGTTTCATCGATGTAGTAAAGGCCCCATGTTTCCTTGTCGGCATCGTCCTCACGCTTCGGGTAGCCGCGCAGTTCGAGGAGTTGGAAGGTGCGTGGCAGGGCGTTGTCGATTTCGACGGCGTGAACGAGCGATGCCTGGTTGTCGCCGGGCTGGTTGATTTCGAGCAGGAGTTGATAGGGCGTGGAATCGCGGGCGGCCCTGGGGAGGATGTAATCGGCGGGATCGAACGAGCCGTTGGGCGTGGGCATGGTGATGGCATCGGCGGATTCGAGTTCCTCCGCCTTGCGCTTTGCCTTTTCCCAACCGGCGTGTTTGAAGGACCAATAGGGTGTTTCCGCGCCATCCTTCGGAGCGAGCAGGGTTTTGATGTGGTAGCCGCCCTGGTTCTCGAGCCAGATCGCGACCTGCGGCGGCGGCTTGGTGTGGAATGACGGGCCGGGCCTGACGTCCAGGCGCATCTTGTAATCCGGCGACGGGGCGTAATGGAACACCATGCCGTCGTCGCGCATCTCGAAGCGTTCCATGGCCGGGCCGAGATTGCCGCTCATGCCGAGCACGGCTCTGACAGGAGCGGGCTGCCACCAGAACAACGCTGTTAGGACCGCGGTGGCGGACAGCGTGACCCACAGTGACTTGCTGTGCAGGTAGCTTGTGAGCGGGCTGCTGTTGTTGAGCACATGCAGCGCAATCAACGCGATGAAGAAAAACCCCATCAGCGCGTGCAAACCGATGATGCCGATGTCGAAGGGCTGGATGAAGGCCAACACGCCGGTGACCGCGAGCACGAGAAATGTCAGCGCGGTGAACAAGGAAACGACGCGGCGGCGGAGCGTCCCAAGCTGCGGTTTTTTGCTGTCAGACATCTCCCGGGATGATGGCGCCGTGGTTGCGGAGCAGGCCGTGGATTTCCTTGAGCGGCACTTCCAGCGGGGTGGTTCCGTGTTTCGCGGCAAGCGTGGCGGCGGCTCCGGCGGCCTGGCCCATGGCCATGCACGGCGCCTGCACGCGCAACCCGGAATTGGCGAGGCGGTCGCTGCTCACACAACGTCCCGCGACGATGAGGTTGCGGCTGCCTTTCGGCACCAGCGCGCGGAGCGGAATGGTGGGGATGACGCCGCGCCTGAGCGGCTCGGGTTTCACGCCGTTCCTGGTGTGGAGATCCACCGGATAAAAGGCATGACAGATGGCATCGTCGAATTTCCTGCCGGAACGGTAGTCGTTCACGGTGATGATGGTTTCGCCTTCGATGCGATAACTCTCGCGGAAGCCGGTCTCCGTCTGCATGTGCATCAGACGCTTGCCCTCCTTGCGCAGTTTTTCGAGAATGGTCTTCCGTCCTGTTAGATTGGCGTGGGTGGCGGTGCGCGAGTTGGTGGAGTCCGCGCCGTGCACGTAGAGGCGGTGGATCTGGTTGCGTCCGGGCTCGTGCTCTTCCCCGAGCATGAACAGATAGGATCCCGGCTGGCGCTCGTCCTCGCGCAGGCGCGGGAAGCCCAGCAGGCCGACGACTTCCGCGCCGCCGGTGCAGTCGATGATCTGCTTGCAATTCACACGGCGCTTCGTGCCGAAGCCGGTGCAATCGACCTGCCAGCCGCCGTCGGTTTTCGCAACCGCCTGCGGAAATTCATAATAAGCGATCCGCACGCCGGCCTGCGCGCATTTCTCCTCGGCGAGAATCGCGTAGAGGAACTGGTTGGTGAAAACCTGGTTTTGCCAGTGGCGCTGAGGAACCTTGGCGAAGTCCGGGAAATTTCCCTGATCGAGTTCCACGCTTTCCTTGACCAGTTCCCAGCCGATGCCGGCGATAATCTGCCTGCCCCAGGCATCGAAGAGCCCGGGAAACGCAACGCCGCCGGTGGTCATGGTGCCTCCGAGCTGCGCGCCGCGCTCGATGAGGAGCACGCTCGCGCCCGCGCGCCCGGCCTGGATGGCGGCGATGGTTCCGGCGGTGCCGCCACCCACGACCAGAACATCGACGTGCTCGGTGACCTCGGGTTTGAGGGCCTCGGGAACGGACGAGGCATGGACTTCCGTGATGGACGCGAAGCCGAGCCCGGCGGTGCCGAACAGGGAGTGTTGGAGGAAATTTCTGCGGCTGCTTTTCATGGACAGGTCATTCCGACGGGGTGTTGAAACGTTGTGCTTTTTCCGGTTATTGCAAAGCGCGAATCCATCGCACGCGGCGAAAGCGCTCAGTCCTTGAAATCGATCCGGTAAACCAAGGCGTGCGGGCCGGTGCGTTTCTCCGGCACTGGCAAAGCCAGGGCATCATCTTCCTGCCGCCCTTGCTGACGATGTCCGCCAAACGACGGTTGATCTCGCCCGCATCGGCCCGTTTATGGCCGTTGGCAATGTGCCCATAACTCGTGTTCATCGAGCCGGGATTTTCCCATTCGAATCCAATGTTCCGGTCGGCTCACGGAACTTGCATCCTTCGAGATCCGGTTTATCCCGCCACGTGTCAGTGATTGTTCCATCCATGCATCAACGTCTCGCGATGCGCGAAAAGCCCCCGGGATTTCCGGTGATGCGGCAGTGCTGGTCAGGACTGTTGTTCCTGCACTGGCGCGTGCCGGTGGAAACGATCGCCGCGCGGCTGCCCGCGGGATTGCATGTGGACACCTTCGACGGCAGTGCGTGGCTCGGGCTGGTGCCCTTTTTCATGGAACGTGTGCGGCCGGTGTTGCTGCCGCCGGTGCCGGGGATCTCGTGGTTCATGGAACTCAACGTCCGCACCTACGTGCACGACGACGCGGGCAATCCCGGCGTGTGGTTTTTCTCGCTCGATTGCAACCAGCCGCTGGCCGTTAAAATCGCACGGCGCGCCTTCCACCTGCCCTACCAACATGCCGCGATGAAGGCGGAGCGGTCGGAGGAGCGAATCTACTACACATGCCGTAGGGAATCACAGGAGACCGATGCGGTGTTCGATTACGAGGCGGCTGGCGATGACTCGCGGCCGGCCGCGGAGGGTTCGCTGGAATGGTTTCTGGTGGAGCGCTATCTGCTGTTCTCCGCCGACCGGGCCGCTCGCCTGTATCGCGGGAGGGTCCACCATGAGCCGTATCGGATTGCGCCGGCGAAGTGCCGGGTATGTGCGGCGGAGCCACTGCGCTGGGATGGATTCGCGGTGCCGGAACAGACTCCCGATTCAATGTTGGCGGCGAAGACGGTGGACGTGCGGGTCTTTCCGCTTGCGGCGGCGCGCGGGCATGCGGATGGATTGCCGCGATGACGCGCGTGCTGGAGGATTTTTTCGAGCAGGATCCGGTCACCTGCGCGCGGCGGCTGATCGGTTGCCGCTTTGTTTGGCACGGCTGCGTGGCGCGGATCGTGGAAACCGAGGCCTACGATTCGGTGGGCGATCCGGCGTGCCATACGTGGTTCCGGCCGAGTGCCCGTGACTTCGTCAATCGCCAGCGGCCGGGCGACGCGTATGTTTACCTGAATTACGGCGTGCACTGGCTCTTCAATATCCTCGTCAAGGGCGGCGAACGCGCAGGCTTCGTGCTGTTCCGTGCGGTCGAACCGCTGGAAGGCATCGAACGCATGCGCGAACGCCGGCCGGGTGCGAAGGACGAACTCCTCGGCGCCGGGCCGGGCCGCCTGACGCGCGCGCTCGGCATCGATGGCACGGCGCACGGCGCGTCGTTCCTTCGCGCGGCGAAATGCGGGATTCTGATCGACATGCCGGTCGAGCCGCTGGCCGGGCCGCGCATCGGAATCTCCCGCGCGCGGGAACTGCCATGGCGTTTCGGACATCCGGTTTCAAGCTCGCTGAGCCGCAGGTTCTGACGGGCCATCAAATCCCTAAGCGGTCGCCCATGCCGCGGTTGAATTTTTGCGCGGCGCCATCCTTGAGGGCCGCGCGTTTCAGCTAGATCTGCGTGCGGCCGAGTTTCTTGAAAAGCCACGCGGCGTGACACGTGGGCGTTGGCCGTCCCTGGAAGTGATTGCAGATGCGCCGCAGTTCCTCGATGAAATCGTGCGAACGCGACACGACTTCATACACCCGGCTCACCTCGGCGAGCGGGGCTTCCAACTCCGGCGGAACAAACACGCCGCCGTATTTGCCAAAAATTCGGCACTGGCGGTGGGGGGGCTGGAGCGCACGCGGCACGGGTCCGGCAGTCAAGGCCTGGCGGGGTGATCGGCCGCCCTTGTCGCCGAGACGGCAGTGCAGGCCAAGCGGCCATGTGCCGGATGCGAAGCGCGGCGCAATGAATGGGAATCCCGGAGCCCTGAGCAAGATCCCCGCACCACGGTGTCATGAGCGCTCTTGTGGACGCTCACCCATCCGATGGGGGGGACGCTCCGTGGTGCGGGGAAAGGGTCCGAAAAATCCGCCGCCACCGAATAACATCGGCCCGATGGCAGCATTTTTTTCACGGAAATTTCCTTCACGACGGCACGAGCATGACACAAGGGGTGGGACAAATAGGAGGATACCCCAAATTTTCTCGAAATATTTTTTCGAGGCCCGGATGGCCCCCGCCGTTCACCAGCGCAGCAGCCGGGTGACGGCAGCGCGCAGGGCGGTTTCGAGCACCGCGGCTTCCCCATGGCTGAGGGGAATGGTCACTTTGCGCAGCGATTTGTCCGCGCTTTCCTGGCGGGAAAGGGTCATCAACCAAGGCGCGCGCTCCGGATCCTCGCGGAGGGTGAGTTCGAAGGCGCTGTTGGCCTTCTCGGACTGATGGAAGAGTTTGGCCTGCGGCTGGCGGCCTTGCAAAGCGGCCAGCACACTGCCGAGGTCGGAAAGCCCCCATTTCATGGTGATTTTGGATTCCCAGTCGAATTGTTTTTCGCCGGATTGGCTGGCGGCATCGACAAACAGCGCCGCCTTCGTCCTGTTGAGGCCGAAACGGATCACGCCGCCAGTGCCGCGGCTGTTCGGCTTGTAGATGGCGTAGTCCGGCGTGCGGTCGGCCCGTGGGGATTCGCTGCGGGTGGCGGGATCGATGACGGTTTGGTTCATGGCATGGTTGGGAGTTTGGATACGGCCGCATACTGATCCCGGTGGTGTGGCCATGGCAAGCCGAAAATTGTTCAATCGAACAATTTTCAAGCGAACATATCCGAGGCGGGGCCTTCGGTGGAAATGCCTCGCCTTCAGGATTCCTGCAAGATCCTCGCGAACACCTGCGCGCTGCGGGCGGGACTGTAGATTTTCATGATGCCTTCCGCGTCGACCGGGTAGTGGACGGCGGGATCGATGCGGCCGTGGCCGCCGTAATCGATGTCGTCGGTGTCGAGAACGATCCGCCAGCTGCCGGTCGCGGGTGCGCGGACGGGATAGCCGAAGTTCGAGTCGGAAACCGAGAAGTTGAAGACGAAGAGGAAGCCGCCGCGTTCGGCGACGAGGATCTTGGAGCCGTGGTCATGATAGACCGAGCGTGCGGCGGGCGCGCCGGGCAGGTTGGAATCGCGCGCGAAGCCGATCATCGCGCGGTCGAATTCCGCCAGCCAATGGTATTTGAGGTCGGGGTTGTCCACCAGCGACCACTGGCGGCGGCAGTAGAGGAACGACCAGCCGTTGCCCTCGCGCGGGAAATCGAGCCATTCGGGGTGGCCGAACTCGTTGCCCATGAAGTTGAGCCAGCCCTCGCCGCCGAGCGCGAGGGTGACGAGACGGATCATCTTGTGCAAGGCGATGCCGCGCTCGATGGCGGGATGGGTGTCGGCCTTGGCCATGTGCCAATACATCGCCTGGTCCATCAGCCAGAAGGCGAGTGTCTTGTCGCCTACGAGTGCCTGGTCGTGGCTCTCGGCATAGGCGATGGTGGCCTCGCCGTGGCGGCGGTTGACGAGCGTGTGCCACATTTCGTCGAGGTTCCAATCCTCGTCGCGGCTGTGTTTCAGCAGCTTGATCCAGTAATCCGGAATGCCCATGGCGAGACGGTGGGTGAATCCGATGCCGCCCTCCTCGTGCGGGCGGCACAGGCCGGGCATGCCGGACATGTCCTCCGCCACCAGGATGACGCCGGGTTTCAGATCCTTCGCGAGTTTGGTGGCGAGTTGAAGATACAGCACCGCGTCTTCGTCGGCATCCGGGCCGAAGTAATCGTCATAACTTCCGAAGGCCTTGTTGCCGCGCGAATGATACAACATCGAAGTGACGCCATCGAAGCGGAAGCCGTCGAAGCGGAATTCCTCGAGCCAGTAACGGACGTTGGAAAGCAGGAACTGGCGCACTTCCACGCGGCCGTAGTCGAAACACTTGGAGTCCCAGGCCGGGTGTTCGCCGCGTCCGCCGGAGTGGAAGTATTGGTGGCCCGAGCCGTCGAAGTCGTTGAGTCCCTCGGCCATGTTCTTGACGGCGTGCGAGTGGACGATGTCGAGCATCACGGCGATGCCCATGCCGTGGGCGGTGTCGATGAGGTGTTTCAAATCCTCGGGCGTTCCGAAGCGCGAGCAGGCGGCGAAGAACGACGAGACATGATATCCGAACGAGCCGTAATACGGGTGTTCCTGCACGGCCATGAGCTGCAGCGTGTTGTAGCCGGCCTTCTTCACGCGCGGCAGCACGGTTTCCGCAAACTCGCGGTAGGTGTGCACGCGCGGTTCCTCGCCGCCCATGCCGACGTGCGCCTCGTAGATGAGCGGCGCGCCGATCGATGCGGGATCGAACTCGTGTTTCCAAACATATGACTGCGGCGGGTGCCAGACCTGGCCGCTGTAGTCGTGCGTCATCGGATCCTGCACCGCGCGGCGGATGCATGCGGGGATGCGGTCGCGCCGCGAGCCATCGGCACCGACTACGTGGAGTTTCACCAATTGCCCGTGTTCCAGTGCCGCGGCCGGAAGTTTCAGCTGCCACACGCCGTTGGGCTGCCATGAGAGCGGATGGGACTCGCGGTTCCAGCCGTTGAAGTCGCCAGTCAGGAACAACGCCTGCGCGAGCGGCGCCCACTCGCGGACGGTCCATTCTTGGGTGGGCGCGTGGAAATGGATGCCCGCGAACTTGTGGCCGGTGGCATGGGCGGCCAGGGTGCGCGCGTGTTGCCCGATCGCGGCGAGCTCATGGACATAACGTTCCATGCGCCGTTCGATCGCCGTTTGATAAGGTTCGAGCCACGGATCGTCGGCCACCAGTTTCGGTCGTTCAGTCATTGCCGCAAAGGGTGGGGGAGGGCATCGCAGCCGTGAAGTCAAATCGATGGCGGAAACGAGTGTGATGACCGCCTGGCGATGTGATGGCATAAATCTGGAGAGGAAAATAGAAACCACGAAAGACACGAAAGTTCACGAAAATCAAAGAGTTTGAAATTCTGGGGAACTCACCTTGCGGCTGAGGATGCTGTTTTCTTCAAGTGACTGTCATTTCGTGCTTTTTCGTTTGTTTCGTGGTTATCATTTCGGAATTTAGGATAAATCAGGCCATGCCGGCTCGCCGCCATGCTACCATGTCGGGACGTGTCATCCGGCCGCCGCCACCTCAGCGGTTCCCGCCACGAGACGGTTTTCCAGTCCGAGCCGTTTTGCTTCAAACTCCGCCTCGCCAAGCTCACGCGGAATCTGGATGGGTGCGGCGAATGTGACCACCACCTTGCTGAACGGCTTCGGTATGGCGAAGCGGTCCCAGGTCCTGAGGTGCCAGACCGAGGAAAAGCGGACATGCACCGGCACCAGCGGTGCGCCGCTCGACTGGGCGAGTTTGACCGCTCCCGGCTGGAACACATAACGCGGGCCGCGCGGACCATCGGGCGTGAGGCAGACGTCGGTGCCTGCGGCGAGCGCACGTTTCAGGCCCACCCATGCCGCCACGCCGCGGCGCGACGACGATCCCCGCACCGCGCCCATGCCGAACACCGCCATCGCCCGCGCCACCATGTCGCCATCGTGGCTGGCGCTGGCCATCACCACCACCTTGCGGTGCGCCCCGCACAGCTTGTGCCATGCGGGCGGCACCGTGAAGATGCGGTTGTGCCACAAGACATAGATCACCGGCGAACCGGCCTTTGCGGGAGATCCGAGCCCGCATTCGTCACGGATCTCCATGCGCAGGCTGGCCGCCAGCGCTTTCATGCACCAGCCGGCCAGGGCACCGAGCGCGGAAGACCTGCGGTCGCTGCGGATTTCAATGCCTTTGCGGGGGCTCATCTGTTTTCGGAAGTTCTTGCGGATGGATGGAGCCCGCCTTCTGTGGCGCAACCACAGAAGGATTGCTGACGGCGTGGCTGATTGATGCGCCAAGGAAATGCATGGCGGCTGGTGATTTGAAGCCGGATTCCCCGCCTGTGTGTCATGGGCCGCAGTTTCAACATGAGCCTGATTTTGACAAGCCCGCCGGAGGCAAGATCCCTAGACTTGCTGTTGAGAAACGGCGCGCGCCGACCGGGTGGACCATCGCTCCAGCTCGGCCAGGGGAAAATTCATTCACTATTTTGCCTTGGCGCGAAGGAATTGCCTGCCAAGTTGCGTAATTTCCTGATCATCCCTGCCCGAACCATGAAATTCTTGTTCCGCATGACCGCCGTCGCCCTGACCGGAATCGCCTCCATCGCCACCGCCGCCGATCCCGGCCTGCACTTTCCCGGCAAGGAGGGCCCGGGCAAGGGCAAGAAGATCGTCCTCATCGCCGGCGACGAGGAATACCGCTCCGAGGAAGCCCTGCCGATGCTCGCCAAAATCCTCAGCCAGCGCCACGGCTTCGATTGCACGGTGCTGTTCTCGATTGATCCGGAAAACGGCCACATCGATCCCAACCAGCAGAAAAACATCCCCGGCACCGAGGCACTCAAGGAGGCCGACCTGATGCTGATTTCCACCCGCTTCCGCGACCTGCCGCCGGAGCAGACCGCACCCATCACCGCCTTTCTCAACGCCGGCAAGCCGGTCATCGGCCTGCGCACCGCCACCCACGCCTTCGCCGGCGGCATGCGCGACGGCGATTGGGGCTACACTTTCCGCGACAAGGGCGGCTTCGGCCTGAAAATCCTCGGCGAAACCTGGGTGGCCCACCACGGTGCCCACAAGAAGGAAGGCGCGCGCGGTGTCGTCGAGGAAACCAACGCCTCGCACCCGATCCTGCGCGGCGTGGAAGATGTCTTCGCTCCTTCCGACGTCTACACCGTCAAGAACCTGTCAGGCAACGAGACCGTCCTGTTGCGCGGACTCGTCACCGAAACCTTGGCACCGGACTCGAAGCCTGTCGCCGGACCGAAGAACAACCCGCCACAGGCGCTGGCCTGGCTGCGCGAATACACCGCACCGAACGGCACCACCAAAGGCCAGGCGTTCTGCTGCACCGCCGGCGCATCCGTCGATCTCGTCAGCGAGGGTCTGCGCCGCCTGGTCGTCAACGCGGCCATCCACCTCACCGGCCTCGATGTGCCGGAAAAAACCGATGTTTCCTACGTCGATCCCTACCACCCCAGCTTTTTCGGTTTCGTGAACGACTCCAAGGTCTGGGCCGAGCGCAACCTCAGGCCCGCCGATTTCGGCCTCGGGAAATCGCCCGCCGCCGTCGATCCTGCCGGCTCGCCCGAATGGCCGTTCCGCTGATTGCGGCGGTCGGACTCTCAAGCGCTGGCCACGGGTGGCTTGCCGGTGGTTTTGCGGGAGCGGGAAATGCGGGCCAGCATGCCGTATTTCGGACCCAACAGGAAAGCCATGGCGAACACCCCGCCGAGCATCAGCACGATTGACGGGCCTTGCTCGATGTTGAGCCACCAGCCGACCAGCACGGCAACCGCCGAGGTGAGTCCGCCGACCAGCGCGCCACCCCAGAACATCGCGTGGGTCGAGTCCGTCAGCAGATAGACCGTCGCTGCGGGAGCCACCAGCAGGCCGATGGCCAGCATGCAGCCGACGGCTTGCAGCGAGGAAATCAGCACCACGATCAGCACCGCCATCAGCAGGTAATTCAGCGCGCGCACCGGCACGCCGAGGGTGGCGGCCACCTCGGAGTCGAACAGGGTCATCAACAACGGCCGGTGCAGCGCGGTGAGCACGCCGAGCGCGGCGAAGGAAATCCAGAAGTTCGTCCACAGGTCGCTGTCGCGCAGCCCCATGATGTTGCCGAACAACCAGTCCTCCATTTCCTGGGCCACGCCGAGGCGCCGCAGCAGGATGATTCCGCCGCTGAAGGCCGCAGTGTAAAGAATGGCGAGAGCGGATTCCTGATCGAGCCGCGAGCCGCGGGAAACCGCCAGCGAGCCGAGGCCGATGATCAGCGCGGCGAACAGGCTGCCGAGAAACGCGCTCCAATCGTGCAAGCCCACCAGCAGGATCGCCAGCGCGATGCCGGGCAGCAGCGCGTGCGAGAGCGAGCCGACCTTGAGCGCCGACTTGCGGAGCACCACGAAGGCGCTGGCGTAGCCGTTGGTGCAGCCGATCAGCAATGCGGCCAGCACCGCCCGCCGGTTGAAGGCGTGGTCGAGAGGTTCCAGCAGCCAGTCGATCATGCGGCACCCCTTTCCTCGGCGAAGGCCCGCTCGATTTTCTCCGGCGTGAACACCTCCTCCACCGGCCCGAAGGCCACCGCCTTGCGGCGCAGCAGCAGGACCTCGTCGTAAATGTCGCGCACGGTGTCGAGATCGTGGTGCGAGGCGATGATGAGCCGCCCTTCCTCGGCGATCACGCGCAGCGTTTCCGCGAGCGCCGATTTCGAGTTGCGGTCGAGCCCGGTGAAAGGCTCGTCGAGCAACAGCACGTGCGCTTCCTGCGCCAGCGCCCGCGCGATGAACACCCGCTGCTGCTGGCCGCCGCTGAGCTGGCTGATCTGGCGGTCCTGCAATGCCTGGAGACTCATCATCGCGATCGCGCGGTCGATCGCCTCGTCGTCATGACGGGAAAACGGCCGCCACCAGCCGGCCTGTGGGAATCTCCCCATCCGCACCACGCCGCGCACCGTGATGGGGAACTGCCAGTCCACATTCTCGCGCTGCGGCAGATACGCGATTTCGTGGCTCCAGCGGGCGACGCGCGTCCCGCGCCACAGCACCCAGCCGCTCGCGATCGGTTGCAATCCCGCCACCGCCTTGAGCAGCGTGCTCTTGCCCGCGCCGTTCGGACCGATCAGTGCCACGCAGGCACCGCAGGAGGTGGAAAAGGAAACATCGCTCAGTGCCTCCAACTCGTGGTAGCGCACGGTCAGCCGCTCCACACGCAGCTCGTGGTGATGGCCGCAATGGGCGCACGTGTCATGGGCGGAGGCGGTCATGATGTGGTTGATTTCTAAATATCCATCTCAATGGACATGCGGCCATTCGAAGCGCAGGATGTCGCCAAAATCGCCCTCGCCAGTGGCAAAGCGCGTGCGTTCCTCGCGGCCATCCGGCATCACGGTGAGGAACGCGGCGGTTTCCCCGCTGGCACGGCTCCCTTCGATCACGAGATTCAAATCCACGCCGTCATCCACCAGTTCCAGCCCCACATCGTGCTCGGATTCGCCGGCTTCCGCTTGATTCATTTCCAGCAAAATCCGCCCGTCCGGCGCGCGGACCGCCACCCGCTCCGCTGCCGCGAGCAGCTTGAGGCGCAATACCGCCTGCGATTCCTCCTCCGCCACGACCACCGCCACCGGTGGCGCGGCGGGCGGCGCGGATGTCAGCATGCGCAGCGGCACGGCAATCACACCCAGCCCGGCGATCACACCGGCCGTGCCCACAAGCGGGGAGGTCAGCCAGCGCGGTGCCTTCATGGGTCGGCGAGTGCCTCGGTGATGGCGTTCACGTTGTAGCGGATCATGCCCTCGAACCCCGCAGCCGCACCCGTGCCGGTGCCATCGGAAATCAGCGGCCGCCCGATCTTCGTGCCGGTGGCCACCGAGATTGCCTGAAGGGGCTTGGCGGAAGATCCCTGCTCGGGAAACACCGCCCGCACTCCGGATTTTTTCACCGATTCGATCGTCTTGGCGCGCTCCTGCGGCGTGGTGTTCTGCTCCTTGGTCAGCCCGGAAACAGCGATCACCTCGAAGCCGAATTCCTTGGCGAAATAACCGAATGCATTGTGCGCGGTCACCAGCTTGCGCTGGCCGCGTGGCACTTTCGCCAATTCCCTTTGCGCCCATTTTTTCAACTCGGCGAGGCGTTTGCCATATGCCGCCGCATTCGCCTCATAAACCGCCCGCCCATCCGGATCGGCCGCCGCGATGGCCTTCGCCACCTCGCGCGCCGCGCGCCGCATGTTGTCGATGCCGTGCCACCAATGCGGATCAAGCGTGCTGTGGCCATGATGCGGGCAGCAGGTGTAAACCGCATCCTTGCCCACCGTCAGCGAGGGAATCGTCCGCCCCACATCCACCACCGGCACGCCCTCCAGCGTCGCCTTCACCCGGTCCAGGTAGAATTCCAGGTTCTTGCCCGCCGCCAGCACCAGATGCGACGACTGCATCCGCTTCAAATCCGCCGGCCGCGGCTCGAACCGGTGCGGGTTCCCGCCCTCACCCACCAGATCGTAAACCTCCACCCGGTCGCCGCCCACCTGCCGAGCCAGATCCGCCATCAGCGGATGCAACGCCGAGACACGCATTGGGGCCGCCGTCGCCGCTACCGCACCCGCCACGAACATCCATACTGCGAATAGATAACCTTTCACGCCGGCGAAACTCATGCAGCTCCCAGCCAATTGCAAGAAATTTGCGTTTCTTGCGGCGGCTCGACAGGATTGCTTGGATTCCTCCGACAAAAATCCACCGCCTTTCCAAAAAAACCTTGCGCCCCCGGTAGGCCCGTGCTGTCCTCCCCGCCCGCCCGAGACGGGCAGACCAACTTTTTCCCATACGGCCATGGCCTACGCAGTGATCAAAACCGGCGGCAAACAATACCGCGTCCAAGAAGGCACCAAGCTCGATGTCGAGAAACTCGATGCCGCAGTCGATTCCGAAATCCAGTTCGAGGCCCTCATGGTCGGCGATGGCGACTCCGTCAAAATCGGCGCTCCCGTCGTCGAGGGCGCCTCGGTCACCGCCAAGGTGCTCAGCCAGTTCCGCGGACCCAAGGGCGTGGCCTTCAAATTCAAGCGCCGCAAGGGTTTCCACAAGACCAAGGGCTTCCGCCGCAGTCTCACCAAGCTCGAGATCACCTCGATCGCCGGCTGATTTTTCCCACACCCCAACCCTCTTCACCACCA
Source organism: Luteolibacter sp. (assembly GCA_049430545.1). Lineage (GTDB taxonomy): Bacteria > Verrucomicrobiota > Verrucomicrobiia > Verrucomicrobiales > Akkermansiaceae > Luteolibacter. The sequence goes on along the minus strand of JBMTCD010000037.1, from coordinate 2,992 downwards.
TGGCTCACAAGAAAGGACAAGGCTCCGTCAAGAACGGCCGCGACTCGCGCAGCAAGCGCCTCGGCGTGAAAAAATTCGGCGGCCAGTCCGTCATCGCCGGCAACATCTTGGTCCGCCAGCGCGGCACCAAATTCCATCCCGGCGTCGGTGTCGGCATCGGCCGCGATCACACGCTCTTCGCCCTCACCAACGGCGAGGTGTTCTTCGATCGCTCCTCACGCCGCATCAACGTGCGCGATGCCGCGGCCAACTGAGCGCCATCCGGTTGCATTTTCCCACAAGCCGCTTCCCTCACGGAAGCGGCTTTTTTCATGCCCCTGCCATCCTTGAATCCGATGTGGAATGCCGCCATGCGTCCGCTGCTGCTGCTCGCGCTCGGCAGCTGGTTGGCCGCCGGGCTGTCATCCTGCCGCCGCGAACGCGTCCTCGGCCCGCCACGGGCAGTGCCGGTCGCCGCCGACGGCGCGCTCGACCTCAAGCTCGTCACCTTCAACTTGCGATACGAAAACGGCGAAGACCTCGGCCCGCGCGCATGGAGCCGCCGCATCCCGCACATCGTCCGCATGATCCGCGAGGAGGCCCCCGACGTGCTCGGCATCCAGGAAGCCCGTCACGGTCAAGCCGCCGACCTCTGGGCTTCGCTGCCAGACTATGAATTCTTCGGCTCCGCCCGCGAAGACGGCGCACGGGGCGGCGAATACACCGCCATCCTCCACCGCCGCGACCGCTTTGAGCCCGATCTCCGCGACGCCGGAACCTTCTGGCTCTCGGATACCCCGGAGATCCCCGGCTCCGCCACTTGGGGCAATGAAATCCCGCGCACTGTCACCTGGCTGCGCCTCACCGACCGCTCGACCCAGCGCCCGTTTTATGTCTTCAACACCCACTGGGACCACCGCAACCAGCCATCCCGGTTGCGCTCCGCCGAATTGCTTGCCGCGCGCGTCAAGCGCCGCAGCTCGCCTGGCGATCCCGTCATTCTGTTGGGCGATTTCAACGCCCTGCCGCACAACCCGGCCATCCAGACACTCGTCTCGCGTGCCGGCCTCACCGACACGCTGCAATCCCTTCACCCGGAGCAAAAGGAAATCCCCACCCTCCACTTGTGGCGCGGCCTTGCAGTCAACCGTCCCATCAACGTCGATCACATCTTCATCGCCGGCGGCCCGGCGGAAATCCTTGCCGCCTCCATCCGCCATCACGACCAACCGCTGCTCTCTGACCATTTCCCTGTCACCGCACGTGTCAGCTTCAAATAATCGCGCATCCGGGACTTTTTCCAATTATCCGCTTGCATCCTCCAGGCCCGCTCCCTATTCGTCCCGCCCCGCTCCGCGGAAATCCAACGCGAGGATAGCTCAGTTGGTAGAGCAGTTGGCTTTTAACCAATTGGTCCTGGGTTCGAGTCCCAGTCCTCGTACTTCCTTCCCATGTTCCTGAAAGTCAGGAGATTGTGTCTCCGGAGGCACCCAAAAACAAGCGCCGTGCAAGCAGGGTGGTAGCAATCCGGTGAAGTCAGTAGCGTCTGCAAATGCCCATTGATTGATGGCCACTTGGCTCATCGCTTCTGGGTAATGGATGCCTCTACGGCGCATTACGCGCTCAAGGTCAGCCGTGTGCCCGACCGGAATGGCGAAGTACGAAGCCGAAAAATTCCGAGGATTTTTTCAGATCATCTGAAGGCTGTCCCCCCATTTGGGGCACCCCCTCTGGTTCAATGAAGAAATGAGGGAGGCGCCGCTTTTAAGGCAACAGACGTCGGGTTTCCAAAATCCCGTCCTGTCTAACGAGATCCAGCCTTGTCCATCGGTTCGAAGATCTTCAATCTGGCAACACGCTAGCTTGGCTACGCTGCTATCCCGCATGAACGCATTCACCTTCCGAGACCACATCGTCAAAAACTACGAGAGATTCTCCCGTAGTTTCGTCCGTATCGCCGCGGACGACATCTCACGAGTGGTGGACGATGAATATGCCAAGAGCCGCTACTGGCCCGAGCCGCTGATCCAGATCAACCCGAACTACAAGCCGGCTTCGACCACCCGGGAACTCGCCGATGCGTCGGTATTGCATCCCACGACCGCAAAGATTTTCCGGGGCAGGGACAAGTCGACGGGAGAACCGATCCCCCTGCGGCTCCACAAGCATCAACAGGATGCGCTTGCCATCGCCCAAATGGGCCGGAGCTACGTGGTGACGACCGGCACCGGGTCGGGAAAATCGCTCGCCTTTTTCATCCCGGTCGTCGACCGCATCCTCAAGGCCCGCGAGGCAGACCCCACGCCCCGCACCCGCGCCATCATTATCTACCCGATGAATGCCCTGGCCAACAGCCAGGCGGAGGAAATCGGCAAGTTCCTCGAAAACCTGGGCCCGAACGAAAACGGCCCGACCTTTGCCCGCTACACCGGCCAGGAAAGCCAGCCGGAGAGAGACCGCATCGCAATAAATCCACCGGACATTCTGTTGACCAACTTCATGATGCTGGAGTTGATCCTCACCCGCTACGAGGACGTGGATCGCAAGGTCGTCGAGCTCTGCCAAGGGCTCGAGTTCCTCGTCATGGACGAGTTGCACACCTACCGCGGGCGCCAAGGCGCGGATGTCGCCATGCTGGTCCGGAGGCTGCGCCAGCGGCTCAAGGCCGGCAGCCTGCAATGCATCGGCACCTCGGCCACCATGTCGAGCACCGGCAGTGCAGAGGACCAGAAACGGACCGTTTCCGAGGTCGCTTCCAAATTGTTCGGAACCCCGGTCGCCGAGACCGACGTCATCGACGAAACCCTCGAACGCGCCACCGACCCGTCAATCGGGCTTGAGGCGGTAAAGCCCCTGCTGGCCAAGCGGGTGGGCGAAGCTGTGACCGGCTGGCCGGACTTGGATGCCTTCCGGAGCGATCCACTTGCCGTCTGGACCGAACTCACCCTCGGCCTCGACATGAACCTAGAATCCGCAGTTGGAAAGCGGATGAGGGGCGCAAGTGGGTCAGGTT
>JBMTCD010000036.1:0-20953 GCA_049430545.1 Luteolibacter sp. | reverse complement strand
CCTCGCGTGGCGGACCGCCGCGGCGGTCGTTCACCGGCGGCTTGTCGGGGCGGTAGAGCACGTCCACCGGATAGGTCCGTCCGCCCGCTTCCAGCGAAACCGCGGGTGTCAGGAAATCCGCCAGTCCGGCGGTTTCCAGCGTGGCGGACATCACGACCACGCACAGGTCCGGGCGTGGCCCGTCCTGGAGGTCGAGGCAACGCGAAAGCGCCACATCCACCGCCAGCCGGCGTTCGTGGAACTCGTCGAACACCACCGCGCCGACGCCGTGAAGCTCAGGGTCGTCCTGGATCCAGCGTTGGAACACCCCGTCTGTCAGATAGACGATGCGGGTGTCGTCGCCATACTTCGAATCGAAGCGCACGGCATATCCCACCTCGCGGCCGAGCGTGGCCCCGCGTTGTTTCGCCACCCAGCCGGCGAGCAGGCGCGCGGCCATCCGCCGTGGTTCGATGACCAGGATGGTGCCGGTGAGGCCGGCATCGAGCAGCATGCCGGGGACTTCGGTGGATTTCCCCGATCCGGTGGGGGCCTTGAGCAGGACGCGCGGGCGCTCGCCGGATGAAACGGCGGCCTTGAGCGCATCGGCGATTTCGAAGATGGGGAGGGGCACGCGGGAATGAAGGTAGGAGCGTTCGTGAGACCGCTTGAAGGGCTGGCTGCAAACAAAACCCTCGTTCTCACGAACGAGCCTACTCAATGCCTGAAATGCCGGTGGCCGGTGAAGACCATGGCGATGCCGGCGGCATCGGCGGCGGCGATGACCTCCTCGTCGCGCACCGAGCCGCCGGGCTGGATGCAGGCGGTGGCACCGGCGTCGATGGCGGATTGCAGGCCGTCGGCGAAGGGGAACATGGCATCGGAGGCGATCACGCTGCCCTTGAGGTCGAGCCCGGCCTCCTTGGCCTTCCAGACGGCGATGCGCGAGGAATCGACACGGCTCATCTGGCCGGCGCCGATGCCGAGCGTGCGGTCGGTGGAGGCATAGACGATGGCGTTGGATTTGACGTGTTTGACGATCCGCCAGGCGAAGCGCATCGCGCGCATTTCCTCCTCGGTGGGCGGGCGCTTGGTGACGACCTTGTTTTCGAGGTGGTCCAGGCCGAGCGCGGTGTGGTCGCGGTCCATGACCATGATGCCGCCGGGGCACGAACGGATGACCGGGGATTTTTTCTCCACCAGGTAGCCGTCGTTCATTTTCATGAGCCGCAGGTTTTTCTTTTTCTGCAGCAGCGCGCGGGCGTCGGACTCGAAGTCGGGCGCGATGATCACATCGGTGAAGATTTCGGAAATGACGCGGGCGAGTTCCAGGGTGAGCGGGCGGTTGCAGACGATCACGCCGCCGAAGGGAGCCTGGCGGTCGGTTTCGAAGGCCTTCTGCCAGGCCACGCGCAGGTCCTCGTCGTGCTGGCCCACGCCGCACGGGTTGGTGTGCTTGAGGATGGCGACGGTGGGGCGGACGAAGTCGAGGATCAGATCGGCGGCGGCCTCAATGTCGAGAATGTTGGTATAACTCAGTTCCTTGCCCTGGAGCTGGGTGAAGAACTCGTTGAACTTGCCATAGAGCGAGCACTTCTGGTGCGGGTTGTCGCCGTAGCGCAGCTCCTGTTCGAGTGGCAGGCTGAGGGTGAAATTGCAGCCGGTGCCGTTGCGGCATTGGCCGAGATAGTTGGTGATGGCCGCGTCGTATTGCGAGGTGCGCAGGAAAACCTTCACCGCGAGCTGTTCGCGCAGCCCCTTGGTGGTTTCGCCGCTGTTTTCCTTCATCTCGGCGATCACGCGGGAGTAGTCGGCGGTATCGACGACCACGGTCACATGCGAATGGTTCTTGGCCGCGCTGCGCAGCATCGAGGGTCCGCCGATGTCGATGTTCTCGATGGCTTCCTCGAGGGTGACGTCGGGTTTCCTGACGGTTTCCTCGAAGGGATAGAGGTTCACCACGACGAGATCGATGGGCGGGATTTCGTGTTTTTCCGCCTGTTTGAGGTGTTCGTTGTCGTCGCGCCGGTGGAGCAGGCCGCCGTGGACCTTGGGATGCAGGGTTTTGACCCGGCCATCGAACAACTCGGGCGCGCCGGTGTAGTCGGAGACGTCGATGACGGGCAGGCCGGCGTCGCGCAGGGCCTTGGCGGTGCCACCGGTGGAGAGCAGCTCGACACCGAAATCGTGGAGTTCCTTGGCGAACGAGGCGAGGCCGGTCTTGTCTGAAACGGACAGCAGGGCGCGGGTGATCGGCATGGTGACAGGGTGTGGTTGGCAGCAGGAGGGACACCGGCTGGACGCGAGGCCGTAAACAAGCCGGGCACCGGGGGCAAGCGGAATAGGCCCGGCGGGAGGCAGGCTCAGCGATTGGCCTTCGGTGTTTTGAGGAATTTCCGCATCTCGGCGGTCGTGCGGGTGTTGAGCACATCCTCCTTGCGCAGCCAGCCCTTGCGGGCGACGCGCACCCCGAGGTCGAGCCGGTGCAGGCCGTCGGTGGAGTGGGCGTCCGGGTTGATCGAGCAGAGCACGCCCTTGTCGCGGGCGCGTTTCCACCAGCGCCAGTCCATGTCGAGCCGCTGGGCATTGCAGTTCAGCTCGATGACGGTGCGCGTCTCCGCGGCGCAATCGATGATCGCCGCGTGGTTGACCGCGTAGCCGTCGCGCTTGAGCAAAAGCCGTCCGGTGAGGTGGCCGAGCATGGTGACGTGCTCGTTTTCCATCGCCCGGCAGATGCGGCGGGTCATTTCCTCCTCGGGCATGTGGAAGAGATTGTGGACCGAGGCGACGCAGAAATCGAGCTGCGCGAGGATGTCGTCGGCGAAATCGAGCGAGCCGTCTTTCAGGATGTCGACCTCGGAGCCGGCGAAGAGGCGGAAGCCATGGAAGGTTTGGTTCAACTCGTGGATTGCGGCGACTTGCCCGAGCAGCCTTTCCTCATCGAGGCCGTTGGCGATGACCGTGGATTTCGAGTGGTCGGAAATGCCGAGGTAATCCAAGCCGAGCTCCATCGCTTCAGCGGCCATTTCCTGCAGGGTGTTGAGGCCGTCGGATGCGGTGGTGTGGTTGTGGAAGGTGCCGCAGAGGTCGGATAGCTCGAGCAAGCGCGGCAGCGAGTTTCCCGATGCCGCCTCGATCTCGCCGCGGTTCTCGCGCAGCTCGGGTTCGATGTATTGCAGGCCAAGGAAGCGGTGGATCGCGCGCTCGTCGTGAAGTTCGGGAAAGTCGGCGGGAACCTCGCCGGTTTTCGCATCGGTGAAGCCGTATTCGTTGAGCGAGAGGCCCTTCTTCAGGGCCAGCGAACGGAGCGCCACGTTGTGTTCCTTGGAGCCGGTGAAATAGACCAGCGCGTAGGGAAACTGATCGTTCGACACGGCGCGGAGGTCGCATTGGATGCCGTTTTCAAGCCGCACCGAGGCCTTCGTTTCGCCGCAGGCGATGACGGATGCCACCTCCGGCAAGGTGGTGAAATCCTTGCAAACGGCCGCCGGCTCGCGGGTGGCAACGAGGAAATCGAGATCGTGCACCGTTTCCAGCGACCGCCGGCAGGAACCGGCCACCGAGACCTGCGACACCGCCAGGTGCGATCGCAGCGCTTCGAGGATCCCGTCCACCAAGCCGCTGACACCGCCAAACAGAAATCGTCCCGCGAAGGTTTCATGCCGGCCGATGGCTTCGAGGATCTTCGTTTGCGTTTTCTCGCCGAATCCGGACAAGGCAGCCACCTTGCCGGACGCGCAGGCCGCCTTGAGATCGGCGAGCGAGCCCACGCCCAGCGAATCATGAAGCGCCTTCACCTTCTTCGGGCCGAGGCCTTCGATTTCGAACAACTCGAACAAACCCGGCGGAAATTCCGCACGCAGGTCCTGGTGAAACTTGAGTGCGCCGGTGGCGGCCAGTTCGTGCAACTTGTCGCGCAAGGCCTCGCCGATGCCCTTGATGCCGTCCAGCTCGCCCGCGGCGGCCATCGCGACGATATCGCCGTCATGGCTGCTGACAATCTCCGCTCCCTGCCGATAGGCGCGGATCTTGAACGGATTTTCCCCCTTCAGTTCCAGCAGCAGGGCGATCTCCTCCAGCACCCGGGCCATCGTTTCGCGATTCATGCGGGAAAGCTTGGACGGGCGGCAAAGAGGGTCAAGTGTCCGGCAGCACGAGTTTGAATTCCCGCACTTCGCGGGCCATGCCGTTGATGCGGGGTTCGAACAGATGAATCCCGGAATGATAGACACGCGTGGTGACGGGCTTGATCGGATGGCTGCCGCGGACGTGCCACGTCCCACCGGCGGCGAGCGGTTTCACCCGGCCTTTGAAGACCTTCGGACTGAGTGAGCCATTCGCCTTGCGATGGTGGATCGCGTAGTCGAACAAAACGCGCACTTCGCCGCGCCCGAGGTTGCGGATCACGAGTTCGTAATCGAGAAATTCCCCGAGTTTCACCGTTTTACAGCCGAGCTTGAGTGAAACGACTTCCAGCAACCTGGCAGCGCCGAAACCATGCAAATCGAGCGCCGCCGGATGGCCTTGTTTGATGAGCGTGCGGCTGGCGTGGCGCGCAAGTTTTTCCCAATGACGATTCCGCGGCGCGGATTTCCTCCAACGGGCGAGCGTCCCAACCACCAGCTCGGGATGGCGCTTCGAGATATCATTCAAATGGTTGGAAACCGACAGCCTCACGTAGTCGCTCGGATCACGATGAAGTTTCTCCAACAACCCGAGCGTGGGATGCGGCGGGTCGAGCAATTCCGTCAGATTGCCTCCCCACGGCAGGAACGGCCGCGATCCCTCGGAAACCAGACGCCGCACATGGTGGTCCGGATCGTCGCACCACTGGTGCAACTGGCGCAGCGTCTTCTCCGGCATGGCGCGCAGAAACGGCCGGATCGCGAATTCCGCCGTGAAACGGCACGTCATTTCCCGCAAGGCGCGCATCGATTCCACGAAATGCCCGAGTCCGCGCCGCGCGACGACTTCCGTCAGGGGCCAAACCAGAAACCCGCGCATATCATCCACTGCCAATGCACCGGTGAGAATCGGAAACATCGTCTTCGGGTCCTCAGGCAGACATGTCCCGATCCGCTCCGCGATGAATCGCACGCGCTGCTTCAATTCCAGCGGCTCCAACGCGTCCTCCAAACCGCGCTGGTAGCGGTCCATCGGAAACCCCGGATGCACCCGCCGGATGGCCGAGCCGATGGTCCGCACCTTGGCCGCTGACAGTTCGTTTTTGAGGGGTTCCATGGTCGTCGCATCGGGCGCAGCGAGTTTCGTCAGCCGATTGGCAGTGTCAACGGGATCCCGGATTCACAAAAAAAGCTTCCGCCGTTCATCATCCCTTCACAAAATCTGACCATCTTGCGGCTATGACACCATGACATTTCCATCCTCCCTGCGCCCCGTGATTCCATTGATCGTCGGTCTGGCGCTCGGAGGAGTCGGTATCTCGATGTACCGCCAAAGCCTGACCGGCTCCGAGGGCTCCGCCGAAGAACGAGCGGCCAAGCTCGAAGTGGAGCTGAAGAAAGCCAACAACCGGATCGCCGCCCTGGAGGACACCGACACGCACGGCCGCAGGAAATCGCTGCGGACCACCAAGGACAGCCTTCGCGAAATCCGCGACCGCCTCCATTCGGGCCAGGACGTCACGCCGGAGGATGTCTTCCGCCTGACCCAGCCGTTCATGCGCGACCTCGCTCCACTCTTCGAACGCATGCGGGTGCTTCAGGAGAAACACATGATCGAGCGGATGACCGGTGAATACGCGCGGAAATACGACCTCGACGCCCGCCAGCAGGACGCTCTCGGGAAATGGTTCGAAGCCAAGGCCGAGGACAACGCGCGGGAATGGACCAGACTCGTCACCCAAGATGGCACCCGCCTTGAGGATCTCATGAAAGCCGCGGGCGACGTCCGTGCCGACGACGGCCTCGACGAGTTCATGCCACAGGTTCTAACAGGCGACAAGCTGGCACAATTCCAGACCGAACGCATGGGAGAGCGCGTCCAGCGCGTCCAGAACAAGGCCGACTCGAAGACCGAACGTCTCAATTCGATCGTTTCGCTCGATGACACCCAGCGCGACCAGGTCTTCGGCATCATGGCACGGAATTCCAGCGACTATCTTCCATCGATGCAACTCGAAGGGGGCGTGAGCGAAATCGCCACCAGCAACGCGGCTGACAAACAACAGGCCATCATGGACGTCCTCCGCCCCGACCAGCGCGAAGCGTATCATCAGGAAATGCAGCGCCGCCGCGAGGAAGCGGCCAAGGATCTCAAAGCCATCGGTTTGGCGCTTCCAGCGGACTGGGATCCGATCGAAATGGAGGATTTCTGATGACCACACGACCCGCCATCGACATCCGCTCGCTCCGCGTGGACTACGGCGACTTCATCGCCGTGGACGACATCACGCTGAGCGTTCCGCCCGGCGCGGTGTTCGGCCTGGTGGGACCCAACGGAGCCGGAAAAACCAGCACCTTCCGCGTGATCACCACCTTGATGGAACCGACCTACGGCGAGGTCATCCTCGACGGCGTGGATGTGCTGGAAGACCACGAGAGCGCCCGCAGGATCATCGGCTACATGCCGGACCTCGCGCCGGTGCCGTCCGATCTCAAGGTTTGGGAATTCCTCGATTTCCATGCCTCCGCATACGGCTTGGGAAACCGCGCGCAACGCCGCGACCGCGTGGCTGCATGCCTGGAGGAAGTCGGTCTAACCGACCAGCGCGACAAATGGTGCAAGGAACTCTCGCGCGGCCAGACCCAGCGCGTGGTGTTGGCGAAAACCCTGCTGCACCGGCCGCGCGTGCTGGTGTTGGACGAACCGGCCAGCGGCCTTGACCCCCTTGCCCGCCGCGAACTGCGCAATGCCCTGCGGCGTCTCTCCACCACCGAAGCCACGGTGTTCGTGAGTTCCCACATCCTGAGCGAACTCGCGGAGATGTGCACATCGCTGTGCGTGATGAATCGCGGAAAACTGCTGGCCTCAGGCAGCGTGGACGAAGTGCGCCACCAGCTCGGCAATACCGAGCGCATCATCACCGCCACCTTGCTGGATCACCACGGCGAGGCCCGCGAATGGCTCGCCACGCAGCCCGCCGTGCATGACCTGCGTGAGTCCGGCCAACAGTTGATCTTCGGGTTCAAGGGCGATGACGAATCCCAAGCGGATCTGATGGCGGGACTCATCGGCCTCGGCGTGCGCATGCGGGCCTTCGAGGAAAAACGTTCGTCGTTCGAGGAAATCCTCGTCGAGGTCGCGCAAAACAACCGTCAGTCATGAACTTCGGAAATCCCATGCCATCACCCACCCTGCATCCGGCATGGAACGTCTGGAGCAATCCGATTTTCCGGCGATATTGCCGTTCGCGCCTCCGTCCGGCCGCCTTGGGAGTGGTCACGCTGATCACACTCATCATCGCGGGATTCATCGTGGCGATGGCAAACCCGGTGGCCATCCGCAGCGGCATGAATCCGGTGGACGCCGCGCGCGCCGGAGTGATTCCGCTGCTGGTTTTCCAATGCGTGATCCTCTTCGTCCTCGGCACCGCCCAGGTATCCGGCGGCATGACCGCCGAGCGCGACGAGGGAGTCATCGACTACCAGCGACTGATCCCGATGACACCGATGGCGAAGGTCATCGGTTACCTGTTCGGACTGCCGGTGCGCGAGTATGCGATGTTTCTAACCACCCTGCCGTTCACCGCATGGTCGTTGTGGCGCGGGCAGGTGGCGATGGATGCGTGGCTGCCTCTCTACGGAGTCATGTTTTCATCCACGCTGCTCTATCACTTCACCGGACTGGTCACCGGCACGGTCGTCCGCAACCGCCGCTGGGCGTTCCTCGTCTCGATCGGACTGGTGTTCTGCCTTTACACCTTCGTGCCGCAGCTGGCCAATTTCGGTTTGGTGTTTTTCAAATACCTCACCATCCGGCCGGTTTTCGATGAATCCTTGCCATACATTCTCCCGGCAACCGCAGGCGCCATGGTCAAAACCATCCAGAACCTGGCTCCCACGGTGAAATTCTTCGGCCTCGATTTTTCCGAATCCGTCTTCACCTGGTTCTCGCAGGGCGGATTAATCCTTGTCTTCGCCATGATGCTGCACCGCAAGTGGCGTCGCGCGGAATCCCACCTGCTCGACAAGCTCTGGGCCGCGGGCTTCTACCTTTGGATCCAGATTCTGTTTCTGGGAAACGCGCTGCCGCTCATCGATCCCGGTGAACTTTTCCCCTCGCGCGGGCTGAGGCGCTATGTCGCACTCGCGCCGGATTGGCAACCGCAACCCGCCGAAGCGGTCGCGATGTCCGGCATCTATGGTTTCGCTTCGCTGTTATTGCTTTTCATCCTGGCCGGTATCGTCACCCCGAACGCCAACCACCAGATCCGGGGTTGGCGGCGTGCCCGCAAGCAGGGCAGGGACTCGGTCCCGTTTCTATCGGACGCCGCCACCTCATTCTGGTGTGTCCTGGCGATGGCCGCCGCCGGCGCGGTGGGTTGGTATCTATTCACCCGCGGATTGGTCGAGTCGCGCTGGTATCCCGGGCACTTCGTTCCCCCGTCGATCCTCTGCTACTTCGCCGCGGTCATGCTCGCCTGCGGCATCGTTTTCCAATCGCTGCTGGAAACCAAGGGCGCCCGCTTCATGGGACTCACGGTGATCCTCGTCGGCGTCGTTCCATTGATGGTCGGCGCGGTCATGACCGCCATCGACAACCGCCTGCTTCCTGCGGCCACATGGTTGATCGGACTCTCTCCACTCAGCATGCCGATCTACGCAGCCGGATCAGTGCTCTCGCTCTCGGAACTTCCGGTGGAAGTCGCCCGCGCCGTGCCCAAGGCTTTCCATTTCTGGCTGACTGTCTCATGGATCGTGATGACGTGGCTTGCCCTGAAGCTCAGGCAAACACGCAAAACAAGGGCCGCGCGATCGCTGGCGGATTTCCAAGCGGGCCAGAGTGCCGCAGCGAATTCGCAAATGTGAATCGCATGCCGGTTCGGGACCTCCCCAGGCCGGATTTCGGGATAACAAGGAGCCGGTTCGGCAATCCGGAAGCCGGGCATCGACGGCGGCAGGAAGTTTTTTTGCCGGAACCTCTGTTTTCTATGACCTCGCCCGAGCAACGGCTCAGGAACGCGGTGAAATGAAAAGCCATCCCAATCCCCATTGCCCGAAATGTGGCGCCGCCATTCCTGACGATGCTCCGGCGGGTCTCTGCCCGAATTGTGTGCTTGAGGGAGCCGCGTCCGCCGCGAATCTGAGCGGCACCGGCTGGAGGAGAACCCTACCACCCACCGTTGAAGAGATCGCCAGACATCTCCCCGAACGGGAGGTGATCGAGTGGCTCGGTGCCGGTGGCATGGGCGCGGTTTACATGGCCGCCAGCCGCAGCTCGACCGCACCGTCGCGCTGAAGATCCTTTCGCACGATCTCGCTTCCGATCCGGCTTTCTTCGAGCGCTTCAACCGCGAGGCGAGGATTCTGGCGCGCCTGAGTCATCCGAACATCGTGGCAGTCTTCGTTTTCGGCACAGCCGGTCCCTATTACCACCTGCTGATGGAGTATGTGGACGGGATGAACCTACGCCAGGCGATGCGAACCGGAGGTTTCACGGCTCCCGAAGCGCTTGCGCTCGTCCATGAAATCTGCCCGGCACTGAAGTATGCCCATGAGGAAGGCATCCTCCAACGGGATATCAAATCGGAAAACATCCTCCGTGGTAGAGGTTGTAAGCGTTTATGCCGACAAGCCCAAGCCCGACGGCCGAAATAATGATGCCGGCAATCCAGGTGGCTGGGGATTTTCTGTTTTCATTCGTGCTCATAAGGGGTTTGTTCCCTTGCAATCAACATGGAATTTGATTCGACGCGGGCTGGGGTCAGGGGCCTGAGGGATTAGGAGTCGGACAGGGAATCAATTCGCGCCCGCTTCGCGCATCCACAGGTTCATCGGGGTTTTGCCGCGGTTGGCCCAGGCGAGGTAGGGGATGGCGGTGAGTTGCACGGGCTTGCCCTCCGCATCGCTGGCGGGGGCGGTGATGGTGGTGACGCCGTGAAGGAGATCGATGTGGTGGGTGGAGGCGAGTTCGCCGTCTTTGGACAAGCAGGCTTGGAAAAGATCGGTGGCGGGATTGTCGATGCCTTCGAAGCAATAGACAACCGGTCCGCGCATCAGCGCGACGCGGCCGCGGTTTTCGGCCACGTTCGGATGGGAATGAACGCGGCGCGCGGGCATGGGCAGGTCGAGTTCGATGGTGTCGCCTGGTTTCCAGGTGCGGGTCAGGTGGACATAGCCGTCCTTGCAGGGAGTGGCATCGACGGGTTCGCCGTTGGCAAGCAGCGTGATTCTGTGTGATGGTTCCGCGTCGGCGTAGCGGTAGAGGTCGCCGGGGACCGGGTTGCCACGCGCCCACTGCGGGATGCGCAGGCAGAGGGTGAATTCGGCGGGGCTTGCAGGAGTGACGGCGAGTTGGATTTTCCCGTCCCACGGGTAGCGGGTTTCCTGGCGTAGGTTCACCTTGCCGATGCCCTTCATGTCAACGACAGCCTCTCCGGCGGCATACAGGTTGACGAAGAGCCTGTCGTCCTGTTTCGCATAGACGAATCCGCCGACCTGCGGGGTGAGGCGGGCGTAGTTGGTCGGGCAGCAGGCGAGGCCGATCCATTCGACGCGCTCGGCGCCTTTTTCCGACATCAGCGGGTTCTGATAGAAGAAACGATCGCCGGAAAGCGACATGCCCGAGAGCGCGGCGTTGTAGAGGACGAGTTCGAGCACATCGGCGTGGCGGGCATCGGCCTCGAGCAGGTTCATGCGGTGTTGCCAGAGGATATGGGCGATGGAAGAGCAGGACTCGCAGTAGGTCTTGTTGGGAAGGAGATAGGAATCGCCGAAACCCTCGTCGCCGTATTGTGCGGTGCCGACGCCGCCTGTCAGATACATTTTCCGGAACACCACGTCGTGCCAGAGCTGGCGAAGGACGGCGGTGTATTCGGGTGCGCCGCTGAAGCGCGCGAGGTCGGCCATGGCAGAATACATGTATCCGGCGCGCACGGCGTGGCCGACGGCTTCGGTCTGCTGGAGCACGGGTTTGTGGTCCTGCATCCGGCCGTTGCGCATCCCCCATTTGGCGCGCATGTATTCCTGCTGGGTCTGCCCGGGATGGCGCGGTGGATTGCCGCGCGGCAGGACTTCGGTGAACGGCTTGCGCTCGATGCCGTGGAGGTGGCCTCGCTCTTCGAGGAAGAAGCGGCAGAGCTCGAGATAACGCTTTTCGCCGGTGGCGCGATGGAGTTTGACGAGCGCGAGTTCCACTTCCTGGTGGCCATCGACGTCATAGCGTTTGCCATCGCCGAAGATGCTGTCGATGTGGTCGGCGAAGCGTTTCGCCGCATTGAGCGCGTTGGCCCGGCCATCGAGCTGGTGGCGGGCGACGGCAAGCTCGAAGAAGTGGCCGGCGTTGTACATCTCGTGGCTGTGCCGAAGGTTGGCCCAGCGGTTTTCCGGTTCCTTGGCGATGAAATAACTGACGAGATAGCCATCGTCTGCCTGCGCGGCGAGGATGCGGTCGAGAATGGAATCGACGCGCTTCAGCAACGCGGGATCGTGGACATGGTCGAGCGTGCAGCAAGCGCCTTCGAGCGCCTTGTGGACGTCGGAGTCGAAGGCGCTGTGGCCGACAATGCCGTCCTCGGACTTGTCGAGCGGCTTCTCTTGCCCGGTGTCGCCCTCGAGTGCCTGGGCGGCCGCGTCGATGTCAGTGCCAGTCGCGGGTTGGTCCTCGGCTTGGCCTTTCAGGACTTTCGCCGCCTTGTCGAAGTTGGTGATGTGGTGGCGCTCCTCGAGTTTGTCGAGAACGTGGGGGATGGTGGTTTTGTGATGGATGTCGAGCCGCGGTCCCCAGAAGCCGCCCTGCAGGTCCACCTGCCGGTGGTCGATTTCCTCAAGCCCATGAACTGGCGGCTTGAGGGGCGGCGGCTGGGCGGCATGAAGGTTGACCGCGCCACACAAGAAAAAGCAGGCGGCGATTTTGCGGGATGGGATGATTCGCATGGGAGTGTTTGATTTGGCCCGAAAACCGAAGTGGATAAGGCTTCGTTTGGTGAGAGTCTTGAATCAACAAACAATCACCGATATTCCGACACGAAACGATACGCCGTGCTTGTCGTCCGGCTTTCGGATGGCAAAAGCCATGCCCATTCCACCTCCAGGCCTGTCGGGCGGACTGGCGGATTTCAATACTCGCGACGCAACAGATGCCCGGCGAGCTGTTCGAGGCGGGCGGCCTTTTTGCCTAGCGGTTTGAGCGCGGCCATCGCGGCTTTGGTGAGTTTGGCTGCTTCCTTGCGCGAGGCTCCTAGGCCGATGACGGACGGGTAGGTGGTTTTTTCCACCGCCTGGTCCTTGCCGGCGGTTTTGCCGAGGACTTCGGTGCTTTGGGTGACATCGAGGATGTCATCGATCACTTGGAACGCGAGACCGAGGTTGTGGCCGAAATCCGTCAGGGCCGCGAGTTTGGCGGCGGTGGCATTGGCGGTCATCGCGCCGAGGCGCAGCGAGGTGGTGAGCAGCGCGGCGGTTTTCGACTCGTGGATGCGGACAAGGTCGCGCTTGGTCAATTTTTTCCCCTCGCCTTCGAGGTCCATCACCTGGCCGCCGATGAGTTTGCGGCTGCCGCCGGTTTCGGCGAGTTCGGCGATGTAGTCGCGGGTGGAATAGCGTTTGGTGACCGGTGCGCGGCAGAGCACGGCGAACGCTTCTGTGAGAAGGGCGTCGCCGCACAGCACGGCCATGCCCTCGCCATAGACCTTGTGGCAGGTCGGCCGGCCGCGGCGCAGGTCGTCGTCGTCCATCGCGGGCAGGTCATCGTGCACCAGCGAGTAGGTGTGCATCAACTCGACCGCGCAGGCGGGCGCGAGCGCATCGGCGGTGAGGCCGCCGCAGGCTTCGGCGGAGGCGATGCACAACACGGGGCGCAGCCGCTTGCCGCCGGCAAAGACGGCATAGCGCATCGCCTCGTGGATGGTGGCCGGACGTTCCTTGCCCGCCGGCAGATAGGCGCTCATCGCGGCATCCACCAGCGCGGCGCGGTCGGCGAGATAGGATTTCAGGTCCATGGGAAGATGATAGTAGATTGTGGATAGTGGATCGTGGATGAAGATCTTCGATCCACCATCTGCGATCCACGATCTCTTCAAAGAATCTCCGCGATCTGCACGGCGTTGAGGGCCGCGCCCTTGCGGACCTGGTCGCCGACGACCCAGAGGTCGAGCGCGTTGTCGAGAACGATGTTCCTGCGGATGCGGCCGACCAGGCAGTCGTCCTTTCCGGTGGTGTCGAGCGGGACAGGGAAAATTTTGTTGGCGGGATCGTCCACGACCTGCACACCCGGTTTGCCGGCATAGGCTGCGCGGGCGGCATCCACATCGACGGGCTTTTCGAACTGCGCGGTGATGGATACCGAGTGCGAGCGATAGACCGGCACGCGCACGCAGGTGCAGGAAACCTTCAGGTCCGGCAGCCCCATGATCTTGCGGCTTTCATTGAGCATCTTGAGTTCCTCCTTGGTGTAGCCGTTGTCAGTGAAGACATCGACCTGCGGGATCACGTTGAAGGCGATCTGGCGCGGATAGACTTTCGGCGTGAACGGCTTGCCGGAGACGATGGCGTGCACCTGTTCCTCCAGCTCGACGATGCCCTGCGCGCCCGAGCCGGAAACGGCCTGGTAGCTGGAGGCGATGACCGCCTTCAGCCCGAACGCCTCATGCAGCGGCGCGAGCGCCATCAGCGAGATGATGGTGGTGCAGTTGGGATTGGCGATGATGCCGCGCGGGCGGTTTTGCGCGTCCTGCGGGTTGATTTCCGGCACCACCAGCGGCACCCCGTCGTCCATGCGGAAGGCGGAGGAATTGTCGATCACCACCGCACCGGCGGCCGCGGCGGAGGGCGCGAATTCCTTGGAAATCCCGCCGCCCGCGCTGAACAAAGCGATGTCCACACCGGCGAACGAATCGTGGGTCAGCTCCTCGACCACGACATCCCCGCCACGGAACTTCAGCGATTTGCCGGCAGAGCGGGCTGAAGCGAGCAGCTTCAGCTTGCCGAGCGGAAAATTCCGCTGCTCGAGACAAACAAGCATTTCCGCGCCGACGGCACCCGTCGCGCCAACAATCGCCACAGTGGGTTGGTTCATGGTTTGAGGCCGGTTTTTCCGAACCGGGGCGCGCAAGATAGCGACCCGCGGCGCGCTGGCAAACTATTCGTCGCCCGCCATTTCGCGCAGCTCATCGATGCAGCAGCCGAGGATTTCCGCGTCGATGTGGTGAATGTCCTCGCAGCGGCCGATGTCGCGCGGCATCAGCACGGTGAGTTCGCCACCGAGGTGTTCGCGGAATTCGTCGAGGCCGTCGAGCACCAACCGCCGGCCGCTTGCATCGCGCTGGTCGAGCGCCGGGTGGTAATGGGCGAGCTCGAGGGCGCGCAGCACGGCAAGCACACGATCGGCCGTGCCCGTGGCGAGCATGCCGGAGCGCGCGGCGTAGAGCGTATCGAGCGCCAGGCCCACGGCGACGGCGCGGTCGTGCGGGAGTTGGTAGGAAGTGAGCGATTCGAGTTTGTGTGCGGCCCAGTGGCCGAAATCGAGCGGGCGGCTGGAGCCGGTTTCGAACGGATCGCCGCCTTCCGCGATGTGACGCGCGTGCAGCATGGCGGAGCGCTCGACGCAGGTTTCGAGCGCGTCTTTTTCCAGTGTGGCGAGCGCATGCAGATTCGCCTCGATCCACTCGAAGAATGCGCGGTCCTTGACCAAGGCCACCTTGACCGCCTCGATCAGGCCCGCGCGGCGCGTTTCCTCCGGCTGGGTGTGAAGGAAATCGAGATCGTTGATCACCGCGAAGGGCACGGCGAAGGCACCCACCCAGTTTTTTTTGCCGAAGGCATTGATGGCGCACTTCACCCCCACCCCGCTGTCGTCCTGGGCGAGCGTGGTGGTGGGGAAACGGACGAGCCGCACGCCGCGGTGGGCGGTGGCGGCCGCGTAGCCGGCCACGTCGAGAAAAGCCCCGCCGCCGATGGCGAGCAGATAGGAATGGCGGTCGAGGTGCGCGGCGGCGATGAGTTCCCAGATCCGGCGCGCGATCGCATCGTCCGCCTTGGCGGTTTCGCCGCCGGGCAGCAGGTGAATGCCCGCCAGCTCCACGGCCATTGCGGAAAAATATCCGCCGATGCGTTCCTCCAGCCCGGGCCAGGCACCGGCCACGTGGTTTTCCACCAGCACGAGCGCCCGGCGTCCGCCACCTTCCTGCAGCAAGCTGGCGAGTTCCCGGTTTTCCGAAGCAAAGGCCGCATGCGTGAAGACGATGCGGTGCTGGTGGACGGCGGGAATCGAAAAATCGTGACGTGACATGGGTTCGGGCCGGAAGTATCGCCCTCTTACGTCAAGCGCCAGCCATTCTTGCCCGACAAATTCCCATGACCGAACCGGAACTCCTCCATGAAACCCGCTGGCTCAGGCTCGAACGGATCGGCCGATGGGACTTCGTGCGCCGCCCGCACTCGAACGAATGCGTCGGCATCCTCGCCATCACGCCGGAGGACGAAATCGTGCTCGTCGAGCAATTCCGCATTCCGGTGCAGGCCGGCGTGATCGAAATCCCCGCCGGCATCGTCGGCGACGAGGACGAACACCGCGGCGAATCGCTGGCGGAAACGGCCGCCCGCGAGTTGCTGGAGGAAACCGGCTACCGCGCCGCGGACATGCGGCTGCTGCTCGACACACCGACCTCCGCCGGCATGACCTCGGAAATCATCCACCTGTTCCAGGCCACCGGCCTGACGCGCGAGCACCAAGGCGGTGGCACCGGAGCCGAGGACATCACAGTGCATCACGTCCCGCTCGTGAAGCTCAACCACTGGCTTTGCGACCAACAAGCCGCCGGCAAACTCGTCGATTTCAAAATCCATGCCGCGCTGCGTCTCGCCGGGCGCTGAGCCGTGACGCGATCTGTGCCCGGGCGCGGCCAATCCGCCTGAAAGGGAGCAATATTCACGGACGCAAGGGCCCGGGATGGTGGATCTTGGTCGCGTTGCGAGCGGCACCGGGGAACTCGGCATGGGGATTGCCGCCGGCCTGCGTTTTCCCCGGGACGACTTTGCCGTCCACAACGCGCGGCGGGCCACGGCGGTTGGGGGTGGGATTTGCCGGTATGGTGTCGCCGGTTTCCTCGGTCCATTTGGCGAGTGCCTTGCGCGCGGTCTCGAGCTGCGCCGCATACTCCGGCTTGGACGCGAGGTTGGTGAGTTGATGGGGGTCATCACTGACATGATACAGCTCCTCCTGCGGGCACGGATTGGCAAAAACCTGCCAGTGCTTTTCCGTGGTCTTGCCCGCGGCATGGGCCTGCCAGAGTTCCTTGCCGGCGGGATAGGTGAGATCGGACTCCGCACAGATGTTGATCTGGTCGGGGAAGTTGTTGCGGATGTAGGCGAAATCGCCCCAGCGCACGAGGCGCGAGTGGTTGCGGTAAACGTGCCAGTTCTGTTCGGCGAAAACCACCTCGCGCACGGTGGTTTGCGGGTCCTTGAGGATGGGCAGGAAACTGCGTCCCTGGATGACTTCGGGGATTTCGATGCCCGCCAATTCCAGGCAGGTGGCGCCGAGATCGATGCTGCTGACCAAACTTTTCGTCACCGCTCCCTTTTGAATCAGCTTCGGAAAATGAACCACCCACGGCGTCTTGATGCCGCTGTCGTAGAGGCGGCTCTTGGCGCGGGGAAACGGCCGGCCGTTGTCGGCGGCGACCACCAGGAAGGTGTTTTCCAACACGCCCTGCCGTTCGAGTTCGTCACGCACCAAGCCGACGAAGTGATCAAAACGGCTGACCTCGTGATAATACTTCGTGTAGTCCTCGCGGGTCACGGGTGTATCGGCGTTGTAGGGCGGCACGATCACATCGGCGGGATCGTATTCGGGAGCATGATCGCTCACATCCCAGCCGCGGTGGGCGTCATTCGCGGCGAACCAGAAAAAGAACGGCCGGTCCTTGGGCCGGTCGCGCACCAGGCCCACCCAATCCTCAGAACCACCGGGTCCGCCGCCGCGCATGATGGCATCAAACGCCCGGTCCTTGTTGCCGAACATGTGGTTCTTGCCCGAGAGCGCGGTGTAATAACCGTCCTTGCGCAGCAGCTCCGGGAAACGGATCTGGTCGTCGGGAAGCACCGAATGCAGTTCGGGAGCGCCGGTGTTGTGAGGGTAGCGTCCGGTGATGATGCTGCATCGCGACGGGCTGCAACTGCTGATCGCAAGGTAGGCGTTGTCGAAGCGCATGCCGTCCGCCGCCAGGCCATCGATGCGCGGGGTCTTGATCACCGGGTGGCCATAGCAACCATGATCCTCCTGCGAGATGTCGTCCGAGATGAAGAAAATGAAGTTCGGTCGCGCTTCCTCGGCGGCGAACAGAGCCCATGACCAGATGGATAAGGAGAGCGCGGCTGTCAGTGATTTCACGGCACCAAGCTCGCCAACCACGGGCGTCAGGTCAACCCCCGGGATGTCGCCGAATTTGAGGAGTGCCGGACTGTGGACCGTGCCTTGCGCGCCGACTTGCCAAGCTGCGGATTCCGGGCAAATTGCCGCTGATGATCGCACACAGCACCAGGCGGGGATTCTTGCGCGGCACCGGCGCGTGGCTGGGTGCCGCGGCGCTCGGCCTGCGCGCCGCGGAACAAAATTTCCGCACGGTTTCCATCATTCACACCACGGATCTCCACGGCCACATCGTGCCGACGCGGAATTACGATGGCGTGGAAAATCTCGGCGGCTTCGCCCGCTGCGCCACCCGCATCCGGGAATGGCGGCGCTTGTTCCCCCACTCGCTGCTCGTGGACCTCGGCGACGTCTGGCAAGGCACGCCGGAAAGCCACAGCAACCGCGGCAACCTGATGATGCGGCTGTTCAATCTGCTCGACTACGACGCCTGGACGCTCGGCAACCACGACTTCGACTGGGGCCGCGCGGTCCTCGAAAGCAACCTCGCGCTTTCCAAGGCACCCGTTCTGACAGGAAACATCGCGGTCGATGGCAAACCACCCGGATCGCTGGATGGCGCGTGGAAAAACTTGCGGCCATGGACCATCGTCGAAGCCGGCGGGTTCCGCATCGCGCTCGTCGGACTGGTCACGCCAGGACTCCCCTACTGGCTCTCGCCGGAAACGCTCGGCGGCGTGTCAGTGGAGCACCCGCTCGCGTCGTTGCGCCAATCGGTTGCCGAGGCGCGTGCGGCAAAGCCCGACGCAGTGGTGGTGATCGGCCACATGGGTTTCACCACCCGCGATGATTTCGCCAATCCCGTGCGGGAAATCCTGAATGCGGTTGCCGGCGTGGACGCCTATCTCGGCGGCCACAGCCATCGCAATGAACCGCTGTGGAAAACCGGCAATGTTTTCTGCTCACAAGCCGGATACCATGGCATCCACCTCGGAAGGCTCGACCTCACCTTCGATATCGAGAGCCGCAAACTGATCGGTCGCGACGCCATCACCGAACTGATGGGCCCGGACATCGCGCAGGACCCCGCCGTGATCGAGATGGCGGAACCTGACCTGAAAACCACCGCCGCCCAGCTCGCGCGCAAGGTCGCCACCGTCAAGTCCATCATCCGCTCCGGCGGCCAGGGCAATCCCCTCGCCACCCTGTTCTGCGAATGCTTTGCCGAGGCCCTGCAACGCGACGGCAAACCCGTGGACGGCGTCTATCACGGCACCTTCCGCACCGGCGACCTGCAGCCCGGCGATCTCACCGTGGCCGATTGCTGGAAATTGATTCCCTACGAAAACCTGCTCGTCACCGCCGAACTCGACTCCGCCGCACTCGTCGAAATCCTCAAGGATGAACGCAAGCTGCGTGGCTCCGACCGCATCCTCTGGCCCTTCGACCTGCGCGTTTCCAATACCGGCGAAATCCTCCGCTTCACCCGCCACGGCGAACCGGTGGACATGGCCGCGCGCTTCACCGTCGCCCTCAACAGCTACGACGCCCAGTCCGGCGGACGCTCGATGATGAAACTGCGCGAACTCGTCTCCCGCCCTGACGCCAAGCGCCGCACCACCGTCGTGGACACCCGCGGCGCGCTCATCGACGGCCTGCTGCGCCGCGGCGAAATCGGGTGAAACGCGGTCTAACCGATCCAGAACACGTCGAGGAAGAACCAGACGACCATCGCGCCGCCGATGGCGAGCTTGATGACCATGCCGGCGAGCGTGCCCGCCACCGAGCCGACCCCGGAAACCAGCGCCGGCCGCGCCGCCCGGCGGGCGATGGCGAATTCGCCAAGCACCGCGCCGATCAAGGGACCCAAGAGCAGTCCGACCGGAATGAAGAACATCCCGACCAAGCCCCCTGCCAATGCGCCGAGTGCGCCCCAGCGGCTGCCGCCGAACCACTTCGCACCCGCCGCGCCGCTGAAAAATTCCAACGCCTGCGACATCGCCATCATCAGGCCGAGGATCACGAACGACCACCAATGCAGGCCTGAATCCTCCGCGCCCAGCATCAGCCGGTGCGCCACCGCCGCGATGAACAGAAACAAATGCCCGGGCAGGAACGGCAGCACGCAGCCGACCATGCCCACCGCCAGCAGACAGCACGTCACCAACCAGGCCAAGCCGGTCCCCACCCCTCCCCACAATTGATCCGATAGCAGCCAGTCGGGCATGGGGGTCGATATACGGCACGCCCGCCGGAAGCAAGCGCCTCGGCACCACCGCAGCTGCTCAACGCCCCTTCTTGGGGAGGAGCGACTCTTTCTTTGGGACGGGCGTCCTTTTCTTGGGAATGGGCGTCCCCGTATCGAATTTCGCAATGTCCGCCAACTGGCTCAAAACCCGCCCGGCGGCCTGCCAGACCATCGAGAGCCAGGTGGCATGGATGCCAGAGCCGCCAGATCTCTGGCAAAAATGCCAGAGGCGTGCTCTGTTGAGCGCTTACGGAAGAATGAAGAACGGCGATCTAACAGTCATGGATGCTGAAATCCAATCACTGGCCCCGATCAGGCGATGGCAAGGGATCGTCATGCCCGTTTTGTTGAAATGCGACAATTGCACTAGGAACCGCCGTTGCCGGCGGCCCCCGCGCAGATCCGTACGTGAGGAATTACCTCATACGGCTCCTGCCTCAAGTCGGGCGCGGAACCTTTGCTCTGGATATGGATGGATGATATGAGGCCGGGGAAGATGTTTGCGGCCCAGCCGCTGCATCCTCGCCCATGTCCAACGGTTCTTCCCTCTCCCACTGCGCCGCCTGATTACCCGGAGCCAATACCGGACAATCTCGTCCACAAAACGACCGATGCGTTCGCTGTTTCCCGGCACGGCGTGATAATTCAGCCAGCCTTGCACAACCCTTCGCAACCAGCGTCCCACCTCGCCCAACGGGAGGTGCATCTTCTTGCGCAGTTTCATCCGGATCGCCTGTAATGTCGCCCGCATCCGCTTCGCCATCGAATGACGGTGAATGATGAAACTTCCGTCGCTCCTTCTCCTCGCGCACTTGTGTGTGAAACCGAGGAAAAGACCGTCGCAACGCATCAACATCCGCATGGTGTAGCAATGCCGTGAACTTCAAATCGCCGTCCTTGCGGGCGGCGCCACGCACACGGTCCAGCCCACTGATCTCTGCCTGATTCCGGCTCTGTGTCCGGGGCGAGGCAGGCTGTGCCGCGTTCCTCTCGGCTGGGCCCCTTCCCTCCATCCACTCCGCAGGCACTTCAGAGGTGCCCTTGTTCGCAGACTTCGCAGGTGTTATTGACCCATCTGACTTCCTGGCGGTGTGCATCTGGTCATTACCGTCAGAAACGTTAAACCAGCGATCCGTTTTAAAACCCCTTGGCGGAGCTTTGCAATCACGGATACCATCAGGCTCTCCCGGTTCTCGCGCTTGGAACTTCGACACATGCTCAGGGTCTCCGACTCCG
>JBMTCD010000035.1:0-20977 GCA_049430545.1 Luteolibacter sp. | reverse complement strand
CGCGGTGGAAGCCTGATCAGACGCCCACGACGCGCCGCCAGGTGGCGGCCATCAACGCGTGACCGGCGACGGTGGGATGCACCCCGTCGCCGGCCCAGAATTCCGGCGCGGTACCTGCGGCGATCGCGTCGTCGAACATGGCTTGAAAAGGCACCCACAGCGCACCGGCCTGGTCCGCCACATCGCGGGCGAAGGCGCGGCGTTCGTCGAACTCGGGAAACCACTCGTCCTTCACGGCTCCGCAGCGCAGGGCAAAGGGTTCGCAAATCACCAGGGTGACATCGGGCAGCGCCTCCCTGGTGCGCTTGAGCAAGGCGGAGAAGCCCTCGCGGTAGGTGGCCGTGGTGCCGTCATACTTGCCGTTGAGCTTGTGCCAGATGTCGTTCACGCCGACGAGGATGCTGAGGAGGGCGGGTTTGAGGTCGAGGGTGTCCGCCTGCCAGCGCGCGTCGAGATCGGGGATCTTGTTGCCCGAGATCCCGCGGTTGTAAATTTGGAGGTCCAGCCCGCGGTGGTCCACCAGCAGCCCGCCGGCGATGATGGACGGGTAGCCGCGGCCGAGCGCCTTGCCTTGGTTCGGCTGGCCCTGGGTCTGGCGGTCGCGGCCGGCATCGGTGATCGAGTCGCCTTGGAAAAGCACGACATCGCCCTTTTTCAGGGAAGCAGGTTTGGCTTGAGTGGCGGCCTGGGAACGGTGGGCGGTGGCGGCGGCCACTGCGGCGGTCAATGACAGGAATGCTCTTCGATCCATGGTGTCGGCAAGCATTCCCAACCGCTGCGTCCGCGGCAAGCGGCAATCTCGCATCGGCCGCCAGCTCAATCCGCAAGCTGCCGCCAGCGCATGCCACGCATTTCGGCAAGGGTGGCCCAGCTGGCCAGGCCCAGCGGCGCGCAGTCCTCGATCGGCCCCTCGCGCAGCGATAGCCGCCGGTCGAGAATGTCGGCATCCACCACCGGGCGGTCGTCGATCCATGCCTGCAAGCGCTCGTGCTCCACCCGCACACGCAGGCGATACCATCGGCCGGTCTCGAATTGCTGCATCGATGCGGTCGAGTTTTCCGAGGCGTCGAGCCCGTCGATGGAGGAAATCCCGACGATGTCCCCGCCCCAGCCGCCGACGACGAAAGTGACGGATTCGTTTTCCGAGCGGACGGGAAAGGTGAGCCCGCAGAAGAAATCGTTGCCGCTGATGCGGCGGGCCTCGAGTTCCAGCTCGTAGGGCGCGGTGGGCAGCGGGCCGGTCCAACGCACGCCGTTGAGGTCGTTGCCGAAATGGATCTGCAGCACGCCGCTTGCCGCGTCCCAACCGAGTTCGGCCGCGCCATTGATGGGCTGCCAATGGCCGGGCTGCAGCGTTTCCATGGCGATCCATCCATCCGGCTCCGCGGCGGCCTGTTGCTCCGCTGGCCGGGTGGTGGCTGCGGGCGACGAGGCGGACGGGTGTTTTTCGCAGCCGCTGAAAAGCGCGAGCAGTCCGGCGATGACGATGGGTGTGCGTTTCATGGTGGCGATGATGTTTCCGCCGGCAGCGCATGACAAGCCGCGCGACGGTGGCAATCCCGCGCTTGCCGCGTGTGGCATGGTGGTCTTTAGTCCGGACATGCAGCAAGAGATCCAATTGAAGCGCGAAGTGGCCGCCATCCAGATTCCGAGCGGCGATTCGCTCGTCCTGCCCGCAGGCACGGCCGTTTTCATCACCCAGCGCCTCGGCGGCACCTTCACGGTGGCCACCTCGCAGGGGCTGGCGCGCATTTCCTCGCAGGATGTCGATGCGCTCGGCATCGACATCGAGGAGGAAAAAAAGAAACAGGACGAAGCCGCTCGCCTCAAGGACGCACCGGTCGAGGAGCAGGTGTGGGCCCAGCTCAAGAGTGTCTATGACCCGGAAATCCCGGTGGATATCGTCAATCTCGGGCTGGTTTACGACTGTGTGATCGAGGAATCCGACGGCAAGAATGTGGTCCTTGTGAAAATGACACTCACCGCCCCCGGCTGCGGCATGGGTCCCGTCATTGCGGCCGATGCCCAAGCCAAAATCATGACCATCGACGGCATCGACGACGCCAAGGTGGAACTGGTCTGGGATCCGCCCTGGAACCAGGAAATGATCTCCGAGGAAGGCAAGATGAAGCTCGGAATGATCTGAGGCCGGAATGGGATTTCCCTGCGGAAAAAGCCCGCAGGGCGGAAAGTGGGTTGGCCGCCCGGCGGAGGTCCAAGCCAAGGGCCGCTGATTCAAAAAAACCGGCACCTTCACACGCACAGTCCATGGAGCGGGCCAAATGCAGACCGCCGAGGTGGATCGATACCGGTATCCGGTGAGATCTGCCAGACAATGTCCGGCGCTGCCGGGAGCAGCGCCGGACCTGAGATCGTGGCGCGGCGAATCACTCGCCGAGGCCGAGGCGCACGAAGCGGGTCACCGTGAGGGTGTCGCCAAGCTCCTTGCCCTTGGCTTCGAGCAACTGCGTGACCGTCTGGCTGTCGTCCTTCACGAACGGTTGCTCGAGGAAGCAGCTCTCGGCGAAGAACTTGTTCACCTGCCCCTTGAGGATGTTCTCGATGATGTTTTCCGGCTTGCCGCTGTCGGCGAGGCGGGCGCGGAAGATTTCGCGCTCGGCGTCCACCACATCGGCGGGAATGTCATCGCGCGAGAGGCCCCTGGGGGCGCAGGCGGCGATGTGGAGCGTGAGGTCGCGGACGAGTTCCTTGAAGCTGTCGCCGGCGGCGGTTTCCGGCTTGGTGGTGCCCACCTCGATGAGCACACCCACCTTGCCCGGAGGGTGGATGTAGGCGGCGATGACACCGCCGGCAGCGGCATCGTAGCGGACGTATTTGCGGAACTGGAGGTTCTCGCCGATCTCGGCCACCTTGGCCTTCACCGCATCCTCGATGCTGACCTCGCCGAGGCTGACCGCCGAAGCGGCGGCGTGGTCGGCGGCGGAAGCGGCGGCCAGTGTGTCGGCGATCTGCGCGACGAAGCCTTGGAAGTTCTCGTTTTTCGAGACGAAGTCGGTCTCGCAGTTCACCTCGAGCAGGATGCCGGCATTGGCGGCGTCATTGACGCGGGCGGTGATGACGCCCTCGTTGGCGGCGCGGTCGGCCTTGGCACCGGCCTTGGCGATGCCGCGCTCGCGCAGCAGCTTAATGGCGGCATCGATGTCGCCGTTGGTTTCGGTGAGGACTTTCTTGCAGTCCATCATGCCGGCGTTGGTTTTGTCGCGGAGTTCCTTGACGATGGCGGCGGAGATCATGGTGGTGGGAAAAATAATGTCTGAGATGGAAAAAACTCCCGGCGCAGCGCCGGGCACGGGGAATCAGTTCTTGCGGGCGGCCACGACGGCATCCACCAGGTTCTGGAGGATGATGCGGATCGAGCGGATCGCGTCGTCGTTGCCCGGAATCGGGTAATCGATGATGGCCGGATCGGCGTTGGTATCGACGATGGCGACGATCGGGATGCCGAGGCGGCGGGCTTCGGCGACGGCGATGGTTTCGCGGGCGGAATCCACGATCACCACGGCGTCCGGCATTTTGTCCATGTCGCGCACGCCGCGGAGGTTGCGCAGGAGTTTTTCGCGCTCACGGCCGAGGGCGGCGAGTTCCTTTTTGGACATTGCCTTGAACTCGGGCTGTTTCTCGATGTTTTCGAGGTATTTGAGGCGTTCGACGGATTTGCGGACGGTGGAGCTGTTGGTGAGCATGCCGCCGAGCCAGCGGTGGTTGACGTAGAATTGGCCGGTGGCTTCCGCGGCCTCCTTGATGGCATCCTGCGCCTGGCGCTTGCAGCCGACGAAGAGGATTTTTCTGCCCTTGCCGACCAGGCTGGCGAGGAAGTCCGCGGCCTTGTCGAGCTGCTGGACGGTTTTCTCGAGGTTGATGATGTAGATCCCGCCCTTGTCCTTCATGAGGAAGGGCTTCATGCGCGGGTTCCATTTCTTGGTCTGGTGGCCGTAGTGGACGCCGGCGTCCACCATTTCATTGATGAGTTCGTTGATCATGGATTCTGGGGTTTCCCGCCTTGAGTCAGGCCGGGCGATTCTTGAGGACCCGCCGCATGTGGAGTTCCCCTCGGGTCTTCTTTGGTGCGCTGGCGGCGTGAAAGGGGACGCGGGAGGTAGGGAATGCGCCGTGTCTTGGCAAGGGGAAAGTGACTCAAAGCCGGGCGAGGACTTTCTCCACGGCGGCCTCGGGGGTGAGGTGGTGGAGATTGCGGAGGATCTCGGGTTTGCCGTGCTCGATGAATTCGTCCGGCCAGGCGACGCGCTCGACGGGGGTGTGAATGCCGGCGTTGTGGAGATGGTCGATGACGGCCGCGCCGAATCCGTGGAGCATCACGTGGTCCTCGAAGGTGCAGAGGACGCGGCATTGTTTCGCGAAGCGCTCGATGACGGCAGTGTCCAGCGGCTTGATGAAACGCGGGTTGATCAGCGCGACGGAAAGGCCGCGCTGTTCGAGCAGCGCCTTGGTTTGTTCCGCCATCCCGAACATGGTGCCGAGGCCGAGCAGGGCCACGTCGCTGCCCTCGGCGACGACCTCGGCCTTGCCGATTTCGAGCAGCTGCGGCGGGCGGCCGGCGGGGGTGCCGCGGATCGGGCCGCGCGGGTAACGGATGGCGGTGGGGCCGGAGTCGTAAGCGGCCATGGTGTGGAGCATGTCCACGAACTCCTGCTCGTCCTTGGGCTGCATGTGGACGATGCCGGGGATGTGGCGGAGGTATCCGATGTCGAAAAGCCCGTGGTGGGTGGGGCCGTCGTCGCCGGAGAGGCCGCCGCGGTCCATGCACATGCGCACGGGGAGATTCTGCAGGGCGATGTCATGGATGATCATGTCATAGGCGCGCTGCATGAAGGTGGAATAGATGGCGAGGAACGGGCGGAAGCCCTCGGTGGCCAGCCCGCAGGCGAAAAGCGCCGCATGCTCCTCGGCGATGCCGACGTCGAAGTAGCGGTCGGGCAGCTCGTTTTTGAAAATCTCCAGTTTGGTGCCGCCGGGCATGGCGGCGGTGATGGCGGCGATTTTTGGGTCCTTCTTGGCGAGGTCGGTGACGGTGCGGCCGAAAATGTCCGAGCAGGTGGGGGTGGCGGATGCGTCGGTGGAGCCGTCGTCGATCTGATAGGTGCCGAGGCCGTGGAACTTGCCGGGGTTTTCGATGGCGGGTTGGTAGCCGCGGCCTTTTTCGGTGATGATGTGCAGCAGGACCGGCTCGTGGAGGGTCTTGAGGTGCTCGAAGGTGTGGATGAGCAGCGGAATGTCGTGGCCGTCGATGGGGCCGAAGTAACGGAGGCCGAATTTTTCGAACAGGACGTTGGGGAAGAGCAGGTTCTTGGCGCTTTCCTCCATCTTGTGGGCCAGTGTCCTGGCGGCCTTGCCGGCGACCTTCTCGACGAAATCGGCGGCCTTGGCGCGGACGGAGGCGAAGGTCTGGTGCGTCTGGAGGTCGTTGAAGTAGCGGGCGATGGCGCCGACGTTCTTGTCGATGGACCACTCGTTGTCGTTGAGGACGACGATGAAGCGGCGGGTGGTGCCGGCGATGTTGTTGAGCGCTTCGAGCGTGGGGCCGCAGGTGAAGGCGGCATCGCCGGCGACGGCGACGACGTGGTTGTCGCGGCCGGCGAGGTCGCGGGCGGCGGCCATCCCGAGGGCGGCGGAGAGCGCGGTGCCGGCATGGCCCGCGCCGTAGGCGTCGTGCTCGGATTCGGAGCGCAGGAGGAAGCCGTTGAGCCCCTGCCAGGTGCGCAGCGTGTGGATGCGGTCGGCGCGGCCGGTGAGCATCTTGTGGACGTAGCCCTGATGGGAAACATCGAACACGAACTTGTCCGCAGGGGTGGAGAAAACCCGGTGCAGTGCGATGCTCAGTTCGACGACTCCGAGGTTGGGGCCGAGATGGCCGCCGGTTTTCGAGAGCGCGGTGATCAGGGTGCGGCGGATCTCGGCAGCCAGGTCGGGCAACTGGCCGGCGGCCAGTTTTTTGACGTCATCCGGCGAGTGGACCGCCCCGAGCAGGGGGCCGAGTGCGGGCGGATCAGAAGAGGCGGATGTCATCGTCGTCGGGCTCTTCCGGTGTGGCGGAGGGCTTGCTGGATTCTTCGTCGGTCTCCGCATCGTCGGTGGCGGCGCGCAGGGTGATCAGCTCAATGCGATCGCGGGCGGACTGCAGCACGGCTTCGCAGCGTTCGAGCAGCTTCGAGCCTTTTTCGTATTGGCAAACGAGGTCTTCGAGCGGGAGCTGTTCGTTTTCCATCGCCTCGACGATGGACTCCAAACCGGCGAGGGCTTCCTCGAAGGTGGGGGCTCCGGCATCGTCTGCGGCGGCGATCGTCTTGCGGCGCGGCTTGGTCATGGGTTGGGTGAGCGTTCCTGAATGCGGATGGCGCGTTCGCTGTAAAACACCATGTCCATGCCCACCATCGGCTGGCGGTAGGGGTAGCGCTTGGTGATTTCCTGGATGCGCGGGGCCTTGTCGTAGATCGCCACGCCGGGCGGGTAGGTGGCGAGCAGCACACGTCCGTCGAGCACCAGTGGTGTGAAGTCCTTGTAGAGGTTGGCCACTTCGGAGACGGGTCCGGAGCCGTGGGATGATGGCGAAACGAGGATGCCGACGGACGGCGTCTGGAGATCGGTGGCGGCGGTTTCGAGCTTTAGGAATCCGTCGCGGTTGGGCGGCAGCCAGATCGAAATGCGGTCGGCATACCATGCGACGGCCCACGGCTGGTCGGAGAAGACGACCTGTTTTTCCTCCACCCAGCCCTTGAGGCCGGTGCTTTTGCTGTTGAGCGCGGGTGCGTAGTAGGGCGGCCAGTGCGGCACACCGCCACGATCGCGGACGTGCATGCCGATGCGGACTTTCTGCGGCAGGGCGAGGATCAGGGGCAGGGCGCAAATGAAAACCACCACGAACAAATGGACGTTGCGCAGCGCCGGAGTGGTGGCGACGACGTCGAGGCGGCTCCACAGGATGGAGACGAAGGCCAGCCCGTAGGCGGTCATGATCGGCGCGAAGAGCAGGTGGAGTTGGTTGGGATCGAGCGCCTCGGTGCTGACGCCGAAGAAAGCGAGGCCGATCGCGGTGGTGACCCACATCAGCAGGATGGCCCAGCGGAAATCGGCGATGGATTTGCGTTTGAACGGATGCAGCAGGCAAAGGAAGAACAGCGGAGCGATGATGATGCCGGCTAGCAGCGGCACGATGTCGGTGGCCTGGAGCAGGGTGGTGCGGAGGATTTTCGCGAGCAGGCCCTCCATCGCGAGCGGCTCGGCCTGGAGGTCGGTGTTGCGCATGATGGCGGTTTCGGAGCTGCCGCCGAGGCCATTGTAGAGCGTGAGGAAGGCGGTGCCGAAAGGCGTGCCGGTGATGCCGATATTGCGCAGGACCGGGCCGATGGCGGCGATGAGGATGAGCGCGAGAATCACGATGCCGACGATGCCGCGCGGGCGGAAGGCGATGGCGGCGAAAATGACATATCCGAGCGCGATCCAGACCGTCATCCAATGGGTGAGCGCAAGCAGCGTGAAGAACACCCCGGCGATGACCGCCGGAGTCATGGCGATGCGCCCCTCCGAGGCGGCCTCCACCGCGCGATAGACGAAATACATGCCGCACGAGAACAGCAGCAGCATCAGCATCTGCGGCAGGCCGCTGAGCGAGTAGTTCCAGAAGGTCTCGCAGAACAGCATCAGGATGGCGCACACCCAGGCGATCTTGGCGTCGAAGATCCGCGAGATGAGCAGGTAGTTCACGCCGATGGCCATCAGGAAAAACAAGGTGCAGACGGTGGCGATGACGCGGTCGAGCGGAAAGACCATCTCGTTTTCCGTCATCTGCCATTTTTCCGGATCGTCGGCACCGATGAGCTTGAAGACGGCGGCGTTGAGGAGCGGGTTGAGCGGCGAGTGGTAGGTGTCCTGGAAGTTGGTGAGCGCGACGGTGCGCTTCTCGGTGACCTCCGCCTGATGATAGGCGACTGGCCGGATGAACTTGGTGACGAAGCCGTTGCCGCGGGAAATCTCGCGGGCGATCTGCGCCTGGTCCATCGCCTGCGGCGAATTGAGCCCGCGGAACAGGGCGAACAGGTTGCCGAGCGTGAGAATGATCAGGATCAGGAAAAACAAGCTCCGGCGGATGATGATGCCGGTATCGAAATGAGGCGCTGCGGAACTCATGGATGAGGCTTTTCGGTGCGGATGGAGGTCTTAGAGGCCGAGTTCCTTCAGTTTGCGCTGGAGGGTTCTGCGGCTGAGTCCGAGAAGATCCGCGGCTTGGGTGCGGTTCCCCGCGGATGCGGCGAGCGCCGCGCGGATGGCCTTGGTTTCGAGCGCATGCAAGTTGAATTCCGGAGTGGCATCAAGGGAGTTTTTGGCGGGCAGCAGTCGGCTCTCTGTCCCGGCGGGCACGGGTGTATGGGCGCGGGTGGGAGGTTCGGAAAGCAGAAACTGCGGCAGGTGGCGGACGTCGATGACCGGATCGTTGCTCATGACCACGCCGTGCTCGATGGCGGTGCGCAGCTCGCGGACGTTGCCGGGCCATGCGTAAGTGGCGAGCAGGCGCAGTGCGGCGTCGCTCAGCGGCTTGGGCGGCCGGTCGTTTTCACGGGCGAATTCCTGCAGGAAGCTGTTGGCCAGCAGGACGATATCCTCTCGGCGGTCACGCAGCGGCGGCATGGTGATTTTCACCACGTTGAGGCGGAAAAACAGATCTTCGCGGAACTCGCCGCGGTCCGCCATTTCGCGGAGGTTGCGGTTGGTGGCGGCGATCACCCGCACGTCCACCTTGATCGGGGTGTTCGAGCCGACGCGCTCGAGGGTGCGCTCGGAAAGCACGCGCAGCAGCTTGATCTGGGTGGCGGCGTCGATTTCGCCGATTTCGTCGAGAAAAAGCGTGCCGCCGTCGGCCTGCTCGAAGCGGCCGATGCGCCGTTGCGCCGCGCCGGTGAAGGCGCCTTTTTCGTGGCCGAAGAGCTCGCTTTCGAGCAACTGCGGCGAGAGCGCCGCGCAGTGGACGGTGACCATTTTCGCCGCCGGCCGGCCGGACAGGTGGTGCAGCATACCGGCCACCACCTCCTTGCCGGTGCCGCTCTCGCCCTCGATGAGCACGGTGGCGCGGGTTGGCGCGACCTGTTGCACGATCTCGGCCACCTTGGCGATCTCGGGCGACTTGCCGATCAGGCGTTCGAGCTTGTGCGATTGCTTGACCTGCTGGGTGAGCTGCTTGTTTTCCGCCTCCAGCGTGCGGCCGCGGAGCGCGCGCTTGAGCAGCATTTCCACCTCGTCGAGGTTGAGCGGCTTGGTGACGAAATGCCATGCGCCGCGCCGCATCGCCTCCACGGCGGTGTCCACCGAGCCGTAGGCGGTCATCATGATGGCCACCGGCGGATCGGGCAGCGCGAGCGCTTTTTCCAACAAATCCATGCCGGATTCGCCGCCGAGCCGCAGGTCGGTGAGCAGCAGTTGGATCGGCTCGCTCTTGAGAATGGCGAGCGCCTCCCCGGTGCCGGCCGCGGTGTAAACATCGAACTCCTCCTCCAGCGCGCCACGCAGGCCGTCGCGGGTGGATTTCTCGTCATCGACTATCAGGAGTGTCGGATGCATCTGTGGGCGAATGCTGGAATGTGGAAACGAGTCAGCCGACGTCGATCATGGGTGACTCGGGCGAAGCTTCGAGGAGGCGCACGGCGCGTGTGGCGCGCGGCAGGTGGATGATGACGCGCGTCCCTTCCCCTTCCTCGCTTTCGAGGGATATCTCCCCGCCGTGTTCGCGGATGATGCGGCGGACGATGAGCAGGCCGAGGCCGGAGCCGGACGACTTGCTGGTGCGGTAGGGTTCGAAGATCGCGCCCATGTGCTCGGGGGAAATTCCGGCGCCGTTGTCCTCGATGGAAATGACATATTCGTAGTCGTTGGCGCGGCTGCGGATGGTGATGCGGCCACCGCTGGCGGGCAGCGCCTGATAGGCGTTGCGCAGCAGGTTGTAGAACACCTGCTGGAATTGCCCGCCGTCGATCAATGCGGGCGGCAGCGACTCGGCGAGGTCGAGTTCGATGCCGATCTTGCGCGACGCGAGTTCGGGCTCGAGCAGGCGCAGGGTTTCGTGCAGGATGGCGTGGATGTCGCCGCGCTCGCGGCGCGGCACGGTGGGGCGCACGGCCTGGAGAAACTGCTTGAGGATGCTATCGAGCCGCTGGATTTCACCGCGCGCGATGCCGAGATGGTCTTCGAGCGGCTTGCGGTCGCCGGGCGGCAGTTTGCGCAGCTTGCGGCCGAGAAGTTGCAAATGGATGTCGAGCGAGTTGAGCGGATTGCCGATCTCGTGGGCCACGCCGGCGGCGAGCAGGGTGAGCGCGTTGAGGCGCTCGGACTCCAGCGTCATCTCCGCCTCGGCGCGGCTGCTGGTGATATCGCGCAGCAACATCACATAACCCAGCGATTCGTCCTCTTCACCGCCATCGATGGGGGCGAGATAGAAATTCAGATAGCGGTTCTCCGGATAGAAAATCTCCAGGTCGCGGCTGATGGTGCGGCCGGGCTTGCCCAGCGCGTCCCAATCGAGCCCGCGGACCTGCGCGGTGAGCGGCTCCCCCACCGCGCGCTCCGGATCGAATCCGAAAAACCGGCTTGCCGCCATGTTCACAAATCCGATCACACCCTGCGGATCCAGCAGGATCACGCCCTCCTGCAGCGACTCGAAGACCTTTTCCAGAAACCCCTTCTCGCGGATCAACCGGGTGACGATCTGCTGCACCTCGCCCGGCTCCACGCGGTCGATGCGGGCGACGATTTTTTCGAGAAATCCGGATTTCACGGCGGGTTGAATTGTTTCCGATGCGGGTGTTACAAACGCGGCATGAGCGACATCCGCTTGATCCTTTGCACCTTTCCATCCGTGGAAGAGGCGCGACAAATTGGCACAACGCTGGTCGAAAAGCAACTCGCGGCCTGCGTGAATCTCATTCCCGGCGTCGAATCGGTTTACCGCTGGCAAGGGAGCGTCGAGACCGCCGCCGAGACGCTGGCCATCATCAAGACCCGTGCCACCGCCGCAGACGCACTCAGCGCCGCGCTGGCCGAACTGCACCCCTACGGTGTCCCGGAAATCGTCGTGCTCGATCCGGCCGGAGTGAACGAGAGCTACCGGAACTGGCTGCTGCGGGAAACCTGACAGCCTGTGGCCGGCAACTCAGGTGGTTTGGAGCTTGGGACGTTTCTCGGCTTTGAGCATCCCGCAACCGGCGGCGACATCGATGCCGCGGCGTTGGCGGAAGGTGCACGGGAAGCCGGCGGCGCGGAGGATTTTCTGGAACGAATGGCCGGCGCGGCTGGCGCTGCCGGAAAAGCCGTGGGTGGGATTGAGCGGGATCAGGTTCACGTGGGCGTCGATGCCCTCGAGCAGCGCGGCAAGGCGCTGCGCGGTCTCGGGCGAGTCGTTTTTTCCCTCGATGAGCGTCCACTCGAAGAAGATGCGCTTGCCGGTGAGCGAGCCGTATTGGCGGCAGGCGTCGATGAGCATGGCGAGCGGCCAGCGTTGGCTGGCGGGGACGAGCGCGGCGCGTTCCTCCTCGGTGGAACCGTGGAGGCTGACGGCGAGGCGATAGGGGCTGTTTTCCCGGGCCATGCGGAGGATGCCGGGGACCATGCCGACGGTGCTGATGGCGATGCGGGCGGGGCCGATGCCGATGCCGCGGACATCGGCAATGATGTCGAGCGCGCGCATGACGGAGTCGATGTTGTGGAGCGGCTCGCCCATGCCCATCATGACGAGGTTCCTGAGCCGGCGTTGCGGGTGGCTCTGGCGGAGGACGCGGCGGGCGTGGAGCACCTGGGCGACGATTTCGCCGGGGCGGAGGTGGCGGACGAATCCCATCTGGCCGGTGGCGCAGAAGACACAGCCCATGGCACAGCCGGCCTGGGTGCTGACGCAGACGGTGTGGCGGCCGTCGTAGCCCATGAGCACGGTTTCGATGACCTGGCCGTCTTCCAGACGCAGCAGGAACTTGCGGGTGAGGCCGTCGCCGCTGTGGATCTCGTCCACGACCTCCGGCAGGTCGAGGAGAAAGGACTTTTCCGGCCCGAGGCGGGCGTCGAGCCAGCGGCGCAGGGGCGGAAGGAAATCGATGCCGGAGAGATCGGTGGCGTCGCTGCGGTAGAGCGCGCGCCACAGCGCCTTGGCGTGGTGGGGCTTGATGCCGCCGGCGGCGAGCGTGTCCGCGATCCCGGAGAAATCGAGATCGTGAAGGGACCGGCGGGTGTCGGCGCACATGGCGGGAATCAATGGGCCGCGATGCCGGTGATCAAGCCGCGATTGGTTGAAAACGCAGGCTCAACGACCGCGCTCGAGCCGGTCCATTTCCTCGAGCATGAAATCCATGAGCTGCTGCATTTCAGAAAGATGGCGGCGCATGCGCTGCGGGCTTTGGGCTTCGGGCTGGCGGCCCGGTGGCGGCTCCATGCGGCGGGCGACGCGCAATTCGGGTTCCTCGCGCTCGTCCCGCACTTCGGCGAGCGAGGGGTCGGTGGGCTTTGTTTCGAGCATTTCCTCGACGACTGCGGCGGGCATGATGAACGAGCGGGTGCGGTCGGCGCGGGCCACGGCGATGCCGATGACCCTGCCGTCCATGTCCACCACCGGGCCTCCGGTTTGACTCGGGCGGAGCCGCATGTCGGTCTGGATCACCCGGGAAAACGAATCGCGCACGCGGCTGATCGGGCCGCCCATGCGTTCCATCTGGCGCAGCCGGGCACCGTCGTAGCTGGGCAGCTCGGGGCGGTTGCCGAGGAGAATTTCCACATCGCGCGGTTCCTCGCCGTCCTGGACGCGGACAATGATGGATTCGCCGGGTTGGCGGCCGACGAGCGAGTTTCTCAACTCGAGCACGCCGGAGATGCTGCGGCCGGACACTTCTAGGATGATCTGGCCGGCTTTGAGACCGGCGGCGGCGGCTCCGGAATCGGGCAGGATTTCCTCGATCCGCACGCCCGGGCCGCTGAAATCCATCGAGCCGACCACGCCGAGAAACGCGCTGTCGGTGTCCCGCAGATTGCGTTCGAGCACGCTGACCACGCCGAAGCCGGCGGGGCGGCCGTCGGGTTGCGGGGCGGCGAGAAAGGCCCCGAGCCGCGGCATTTCCTTGGACCACTGGACGGGAGTGAGCGGCGTGCCGGTGGTTTCGAGCACGGCGAGGTCATCGTCCGGATAAACGCCGGCGACGGTGGCGGGAAGCACCTCGCCGCCGGGGCCTTCGCAGCGGAGGTTCCCGGCGGCGGCCACCTCGCTCCACTTGGTGAGAATGCGGCGGCCGTCGCCGATCACAGTGCCGTAGGAGAGGCGTTTGGTTCCGGTCCAGACGCGGACGGTCGAGCGCGCCGCCTCGGCAAGGGCGGGATTGAGCGCGCGGTTGAAATCATCGGCCTGGCTCTCGACGGCGGCACGTTCCTCGGGGCGAAGCAGTGGGATGTCGTCGTTCGCCGAGGCGAAACCGACAGGCAGCCAGACAGCGAGCAGGAAAAGATAACGAACGGTTGGTTTCATGGGCATGGGAAATCGGCTCATTCGGCGAAAAGATCGCTGCGGCGCTTCAGCAGCACGTCCGCCTCGATGCTCCGGCGGTCGCGCTCGACACCAAGTTTCACGGTTTCGCCGGCCTGGCGCTTGGCGAGCAGTTGCAGAAGCTCGCGGCCGTCACGCACCGCGTCCTTGTCGATCTGGCGGATCACATCGCCGGGGCGGACACCTGCGGCGGCCGCGGGCGAGCCCGGGACCACGCTCTCGACGATCACGCCGCGGACACCGCGCATCATGGCCATGCCGATGCCGAGCACCGGCATTTCAGGATTGGCGAAGGGATTGAGCGACAGCGAGCCCCAGGTTTCCCCGGCGAGCAGGCGGTCCCAATCTTCCCGGAATCCATCGATGCCGGCGTGGTTGTTGTTGGCGAGCGATTGGCCGATCGACGAGTGGATACCGACCAGTTTGCCTGATAGATCGAAGAGCGGTCCGCCGGAGTCGCCGCCGATGAGGGTGTTGTCGGTGGTGACGAAGTATCCGGGTCCGGTGGAGATGACGCGGCCGAAGCGGACGGGCGGGGTGCGGGCGGGGTCGAAGCCGGCGGAGTGGCCGAGCGCGACGACCCAATCGCCGGCGGCGAGGTTTTTGGAGGTGCCGAGCGTGACGGACGGCCATTCGCCGGGGTCCTGGATTTTGACCATGGCGATGTCCTTGGAGTAATTCGCGCCGAGCACCTTGCCTTGCACCTGTTTGCCATCGGGGAAAACGACGAGGATCGTCTCGGCTCCCTGAATGACGTGGGCGGCGGTGAGGATCAGGCCGTCGGGCGAGGTGATGACGCCGGAGCCGGATGCGCCGGTGCGGTCGGAGAGCAGGGCGACGGTGGCGGGCAGGACCTTGGCGGCGACGTCGGTGACGCGGGTTTCGAGCTGGCGGATATCGGCGAGGTCGCGGATGGGTTCGCGGGCTGGCAGCGCGGCAGTGGCGGCCAGCCAGATGGCGGGAGCGAGGATGCCGGTGAGTGGAAATTTCATGGTAGGTTTGGAAATAAAGCGCCGGATGGCGTCGGGTTTGTCTGGCGTGCAGCTGAGGCGGCATTCCCGGATTGCACGGGATGGGAATCGCGTCAACTTTGCAGGCGTTCGCCATGCAGGCAAATCCGGCAATTTCCCCGCGCAACGACGGTCACCTGTGGGCGATCGCGGTGGCGGTGTCGTTGTTGGCGAACCTGCTGCTGCTGGTGCTGGCGGGCATGGCGGCGATCGAGTTCCGCGAGAAGCGCGCGCAGCCGTCCGCCGAGGCGGCGCGCGAGGAGGAAACCTATCTCACCATCGAGGCGGTGCCGGCGGAAGAGGCGCTTGCGGCACCGGCCAGCGAGCAAAAACGCTTCGCCCGCACTAGCCCGGAGCAGGCGGCCGAGCCCTTGCGCGATCCCGCATTCATCGGCGAGCGGGCCACGCGTGCCACCAGCGACCGCGCGCCGGATGCGAATGCTCCGGACTTGCTGTCACAGGCGGGGATCGAGCCGCGCGACGCGGCGGACATCGAGACGACCGAGAGCGACTATCAGGACGGCGAGCTGGTTCCGGAAAATGTTTCCCAGGCCGCACCGCAAAGCCCGCCGCCGCCAGCCGCTGCGAACCCGCCGCTGCCGCCCGGCCGGACCATGGCGGCCACCGCGCCGCCGCGCGAGAAGCTGCTGGATGGCCCGAATCCGGTGGACGTTCCGGTGCCGCCCGAGGCCGCGCCGGCGGATGAAATCAAGCCCGCGCCCGAGCAGGCCGCCGTTTCCGAATCGCCGCCGCCCTCGCCGGTGGTGCCGGAGGAAACCGCCGAGTCGCCACCCGTGCCGCAGACCGACGCCTCGCCCAAGCCGGCGTTCCGCGGCAACCAGCGCAAGACCGCCATCGTCGGCTCGATCACCCGCAACGGCCGCAGCTCGCTCGACGTCGAGGACAGCGCGCTCGGCCGCTATCAGGCGGCGATCAGCCGCGCCGTGGAGCTGGAGTGGCAGCGCAATTGCGTGCGCCACCGCGATTTCATCACCCCGGGCTTCCTCACCGTCCGCTTCTTCGTGGAAAAAACCGGCCGCGTGCGCTCGGTGCAGTTCGTGGGCGACATGGAAACCGGCGAGGTGCAAAAAGGGTTCACCCTGAACTCGATCCGCGACGCCGCCATTCCCGCGATGCCCATGGCGCTGGGCCGCGAATTCGACGAGGAGCCGCTTGAATTGATCTTCCGTTTCTATTTCTAACCATCACCCGCATGCCGGAAACCACCTTCCTCCACCTCGCCACCAGCACCAGCGATGCATTGGGCACCTCATGGAATTTCCTGCTCAAGGGTGGGCCGTTCATGATCCCGCTGGCGCTCACCTCGGTGGTCGGCATCACCGCAATCATCTACAAATTCCTGTCGCTTGCGCGCGGCCGCGTGATTCCGGACGCGCTCGCCGCCAAGGTGGCGAACTTCGCGGAAATCGCCGCCGCGGACCGCTCCGAGCCGGTGTTCCGCGAGTTCGAGCAAGGCCGCAGCACGCTGGCCCGGCTGGCGGCCGTGGCGGTGCGCCACCGCGGCAAGCCGCAGCAGGACATCGTCCTCGCGGTGGAGGCCTCGGCCCGCGAGGAAACGTCGCGGCTGCATGCCGGCATCGGCGTGCTGGATATCGTCATCACCGTCGCGCCGCTGCTCGGGCTGTTGGGAACCGCCTCGGGGCTGGTTGCCATTTTCGAGGGGCTTGGCGATAGCGCCGACCACATCGCGATCGCGCGCGGCATCGCCATGGCGCTCAACACCACCATCTTCGGCCTGGCCATCGCGGTGCCCTCCGTGGTGGCGCACGGATATTTCACCCGCCGCATCGAGGTCTTCACCGCGCGGCTCGAATCGCTGCTCGCCGATCTCGCCCAAGTCTGCCAACGCCCCACCCACCGCGGCTGACGCGCCATGCATTTCCACCGCATCATCCGCAAGCGCGCCGAGGTGCCGATCGTCCCGATGATCGACATCCTCTTCATCCTGTTGGTGTTCTTCATCGTCTCGACCACTTTCAAGAAACCGCGGGAAATCCTCCGCATCGAGCTGCCGACGGTGCGCGAGGTGCCGTCCGACACGGTGGCCGACACCCGCTCGGTGATCGCCGTGGATGCGCTGGGCAACATCACGCTCGATTCGCTCAAGGTGCCGGAAGGGCTGTTGCAATCCTACCTCGCCGCCTACCAGAAACAGAATCCCGGCCGGAAACTGGAACTTGAAGCCGACCGCAAGGTGCCGCTCGAGCGCCTGCTGGAAGTCTGGGACGCGCTCACCAAGGCGGGCATCCCGATCAAGGAGGTCCCGGCCAGGATCAAGGTGCCGGCCGAGGAAGCGGAGCAATGAATCGAGGCCATGGCAATCTGCTCAAGCGCCGGATCTTTTTTCCCGGATTGGCATGATTTGGCCTGCCAGCCGCCATCGCGAAATGGAAGACTCCCCTCATGTTCATCATTTACCTCTACCAAAAATGCTCCACCTGCCGCGACGCCATCAAGTGGCTCGACGCACACGGCGTGCCATACACCACTAAGCCGATCCGTGAAACCCCGCCGTCGCGCGCTGAACTGGAAGCCGCCCTCCAGCTCATGGAGGGCAACATCCGCCGCTTGTTCAACACCTCCGGCATGGACTATCGCGCCCAGGGACTCGCGGAACGCCTGCCCGGCATGACGGACGACGAGGCAATCACGCTGCTCGCCGGCAATGGCAATCTGGTCAAGCGCCCGTTCGTCATCGGAAACGCCACGGCCCTCACCGGTTTCAAACCAGATGTCTGGAGCAAGGCGCTGCTCTGATCGCCCCGCTCACACCACACGCGGCAAGCGGGTGCGTTTTCCATGGCAATCGCCGCCGCATCCGGGAAAATCGCCGCCGTGCACACCACGCGCGGAATCATCATCCGGCTCACCCGGCTCACCGACAGCAGCCTGATCGTGCATTGGTTCAGCGAGGACCACGGCTTGCTCAAGACCGTGGCCAAGGGAGCGCGGCGGCCACAGGGGCCCTTTGCGGGAAAACTCGATTTGTTTTTCGGCGGCGAGCTGGTGTTCCAACGCGCCAAACGTGGCGAGCTGCACGCGCTGCGCGAAGTGGCCATCCATGATTGGCGGCACGGGCTGCGGCGCGATTACGCCTCCACCCTGCTGGCGGCCTATTGCGGATTGCTGCTGGAAAAAGTGGTGGAACCGGAGCACCCCGAGCCGGCGCTGCACGACCTGCTCGCCCGCGCGCTCGACCATGTGGACGCCGCCGGGCCCAGCCTGCGCGCCCTGCTCCACTACGAGCGCGAACTGGTCCGCCTGCTCGGAATTTCCCATGACCGCCGGGCTGCCGAACATTCGTTGCGCGAGGCGCTGGGCGATTTGCCCGCGGCCAGGGACGATCTCCTCGCCAGACTTTCCCCATCCGGTGATTTGGACTCGTCAGGCCGTCAAGATGGCCGATAGTGTTTCCAGAACAAGCGAACCATCCCAACCATGGACTCCCCGACCGCCACCCTCATCGGCATCCTCAAGGACCGCGTGGAAAGCCTGCACGCGGCAGGCGATCTCAACGAAGCCCTCCACGCCGCCAATGCCACGCTCGAAAAAACCCGGCAGGCCCTGGGACCGGATCTCGACAACATCGATGCCTACGCCAGCGCACTGGAAATCCGCGGCGACATCCACCGCGAACTCGGCCGCTGCGAGGAAGCTTGCGACGATTACCAGGAAGCCCTCGACCAATTGGAGGACCGCCCGGACCGCTTCGGCCAGATCGGCCGCCTGCACGCCGGCCTCGGTGCCGCCCATGACGGCCTCGGCAACCACGCAAAAGCCGCCGAGCACTGGATGCTGGCCATCGATTTCTTCGAACGCAACGAACCGCCGCTCCTGCTCGATATCGCCACCATCTCCAACAACCTCGCCTTCCTGAACAAGGCCGCGGGCGACTTGGAAGCGGCCGAAACCCATTTCCTCAAAGCGCTGGAAATCAGCCACTCGCAGCTCGGCCAGGACGATGAGCAGACCGCCACGGTTTCCAGTAACCTCGGCGCGCTCTATCAGGCCGCGGGCTATTTCGAACAATCCCGCCAAATGCACGAAATCGCGCTCGAAGCCCGGCGCAAACTGCTCGGCGAGGAACATCCGGACACCGCGCAGTCCCACAACAACCTCGCCCTCGCCCTGCTCAACACCGGCGACCGCTCGTGGGCGCGGCGGCACTTCGAAAAGGCACTCGCCGGCTTCGAGGCCCTCGGCCCCGAGTTCCATGACGACCTCGAAGCTGTGGCCGGAAATTACTGCGCCTTCCTCCGCGAGGAGGGCGAGGCGCAATTGGCGGACTTGATCGCCGGCCGCGTGAAGGAAGCCACCGCGGGAGCGGCGCGCCGCTGAACGGCAGCCATCCGCGGCCTCACCAAAGCCTGGCTCGCGACGGGCCGCGCCCGCCAAACTGCTTGATTGACAGCCTCCGGCCGGGCCGCCTAGTTTCCCGCGCCTTTCGCCGGGCTGGGGCCGTTTTCCCGCCGCGCCGGCGTTTCCACACAACCCCACCGATATCCAAGATGGCTACCAAAAAGAAGGCCGCCAAGCCGGCCGCCAAGAAAAGCGCCTCCAAAGCGGCGAAAAAATCCACCAATCTCAAAACGAAATACGTTTACACCTGGGGAGCCGGCAAGGCCGACGGTGACGGCACCATGAAGGCCCTGCTGGGCGGCAAGGGAGCCAACCTTGCGGAAATGACCCGCATCGGCCTGCCGGTGCCTCCGGGATTCACCATCACCACCGAGGTCTGCACCTACTACTACGCCAATCGTAAAACCTACCCGTCCACGCTGCAGGCGCAGATGGAGGCCGGTGTGGCCAACATGGAGAAGATCATGGGCTGCAAGTTCGGCGATGCCAAAGGCATGCCGCTGCTCGTCGCCGTGCGCTCCGGCGCGCGCGACTCGATGCCCGGCATGATGGACACCATCCTCAACCTCGGCCTCAACGACGAGACCGTCCTCTCGCTCGCCAAGGCCACCAACAACCCGCGCTTCGCCTGGGACTGCTACCGCCGCTTCGTCCAGATGTTTGGCGACGTGGTGCTCGGCGTGCAGAAGCGCGAGGGCGAGGACCACGAACCGTTCGAGGTGGTCATCGATACTTTCAAACACGAGAAATACGGCAAGGAAATCATCGATTCCGATCTCACCGCCGAGGACCAGCAGGAGCTGGTCAAGCGCTTCAAGGCACTGGTGAAGGAGCGCACCGGCAAGGGTTTCCCGAGCGACCCCTGGGACCAGCTGCGCGGTGCCGCCGGCGCCGTCTTCGGCTCCTGGATGAACGACCGCGCGATCGTCTACCGCCGCAAATACAACA
The DNA here is from genome assembly GCA_049430545.1 of Luteolibacter sp. Taxonomy (GTDB): domain Bacteria; phylum Verrucomicrobiota; class Verrucomicrobiia; order Verrucomicrobiales; family Akkermansiaceae; genus Luteolibacter. The sequence continues at coordinate 1,099 of JBMTCD010000035.1, read as the reverse complement.
TCCCCGCCGAGTGGGGCACCGCAGTGAACGTGCAGGCGATGGTTTATGGCAACACCGGCGAGAAATCCGGCTCCGGCGTGGCCTTCACCCGCAACCCCGCCAACGGCGCGAACGAATTCTACGGTGAGTTCCTCATCAACGCACAGGGCGAGGATGTCGTCGCCGGCGTCCGCACCCCGGAACCCGTCATCAAGCTCAAAAAGGCCATGCCGAAGAGCTATGCCGAGCTGATGAAAGTCCGCACCATCCTTGAAAAACACTTCAAGGACGTGCAGGACGTCGAGTTCACCATCCAGGACGGCAAGCTGTTCATGCTGCAGACCCGCAACGGCAAGCGCACCGCCGCCGCCGCGCTCAAGTTCTCGATGGACATGGTCAAGGAGAAGCTCATCGACTGGAAGACCGCCGTGATGCGCAACCCCGCCGAGCAGCTCGACCAGCTCCTCGCCCCGATCTTCGACACCGCCGAGGTGAAGAAGGCCAAGGCCATCGCCAGCGGCCTCCCGGCCGGCCCCGGCGCCGCCTCCGGCAAGATCTACCTGAACGCCGACCGCGCCGCCGCCGCCGAGGCCAAGGGCGAAAAGGTCCTGCTGGTCCGCAACGAAACCTCGCCGGAAGACCTGCGCGGCATGATCGCCGCCGAGGGCATCCTCACCGCCAAGGGCGGGGTCTCGTCGCACGCCGCCCTCGTGGCCCGCCAAATGGGCAAGGTCTGCGTCTGCGGCGCTTCCGCCATCGAGATCGACTACGACAAGCTCACCGTCACCGCCGCCGGCCAGGTGTTCAAGGAAGGCGATTTCCTGTCCATCGACGGCACTTCCGGCGTCGTCTACGGCGGCCAGATCAAGACCGCGCACTCGGAAATCATCACCGGCGTCGTCAGCAACAACGCCGCCGCGAAGAAGACCGAGAAGTTCAAGAGCTTCCTCCAGCTGATGGACTGGTGCTCGAAGGTCACCAGGCTCGCCGTCCGCACCAATGCCGACACCCCCGAGCAGACCCGCATCGCCACCGCGTTCGGTGCCCAGGGCATCGGCCTGACCCGCACCGAGCACATGTTCTTCGAGGGCGACCGCATCGACGCGATGCGCGAGATGAT
>JBMTCD010000034.1:0-21262 GCA_049430545.1 Luteolibacter sp. | reverse complement strand
TTTCCTGAAAAACGATATGCGTCGTCTCACGAGTTCTTTTTCAGTAGGTCGCGGATTTCCATGAGGAGTTTCTCCTCCGCAGAGGGTTCCGGCGGGGCGGGTGGCGCGGCGGGTTTCTGGTTCAACGCCTTGAGCTTGTTCATCGGCTGGACGAAAATGAAAAACAACACCGCGCCGGTGATCAGCAGGGAGACCGCCGCGTTGATGACGATGCCGATGTCAAAAATCCCGAGTTTCAGCGAAACCTCGGGATTGCCGCCAGCAGCACTGAGCACCGGCTTGATGATGCCCTCGGTCACCGCAGAGACGAATCCGCCGAAGGCGGCACCGATCAAAACGCCGACGGCCAGGTCGATCGCATTGCCTTTGAGAATGAACTCCTTGAACTCCTTGAGCATGGACTACCGGGGTGGTTGCATGGACATCCAATCCTCCGTCCTTGGGCCTGACAAGCCCAATTCCGGAAATCACCGGCCCATTTCCAACAGACAGATTGCGCCCGCGGTGGTTTTAGGCGACAACAAGCGCAGGAAACATGTCCCAACTTCTCATCGAACCCGCCCGCCGCACCGGATGCGACGACCTTCCCGCGCTCGCCGAGGTGCTGGAATCCGCCACCCAGCGACAACGCTCGCCCATCGACGACGTGCTCGACGCCGGCGTGGTGGACGAGGAACCCTACATGCGGGAACTCGCCCACGAACTCGGCATCGAATGGCTCGATTCCATTCCGGTGGCGGAAGTTCCACTGCCACTGCGCGAGGCCTGCGGGCCACGCATTGCCCTGAGGCACCGCCTGCTGCCCATCGAGATCACCGGTGAGGGAGATCAAAAGCGACTGAAACTCGCTACTTTTGATCCCTTCAACCTCGTCGCCCGCCAGGCCGCCGCCCAGGAACTCGACCTGCCCATCGACTGGTGCATGACCTCCCGCAAGCGCCTGCACGAGGCGCTGCGCCGCCTTTACGGGGTGGGTGCGGATACCTTCGAACAGATTCTCGAGGGCCGTGATTTCGATTACGACGCCATCGAATCCGGCGAGGACGAAGCCAACATCATCGACCAGGACGACGACGAGGAGGCCAGCGTCGTCAAGTTCGTCAACCAGATCATCCGCGAGGCGCTGGAACAACGCGCCACCGACATCCACGTCGAGCCGCTCGCCACCAACCTGCGCATCCGCTACCGCATCGACGGCCGCCTGATCGAGGTGGCCGTGCCGGAAAACATCAAGGCGTTGCAAAGCTCGGTGATCGCGCGGTTGAAAATCATGGCGCGCCTCGACATCGCCGAGCGCCGCGTCCCGCAGGACGGCCGCATCAACCTGCAGTTCGAGGGGGCGACCATCGACGTCCGTGTCGCCACGGTGCCGACCGTCGAGGGCGAGAGCGTCTCGCTGCGTTTGCTCAACCAGGAGAAATTCAATCTCGCCAAGCTGTCGATGGAGCCCTTCGTGCAGAAGAAAATCGAAGCGCTGCTGCACTTGCCCAACGGCATCATCCTGATCACCGGCCCCACCGGATCGGGCAAATCGACCAGCCTCTACTCCTTCCTCAGCGAGGTGAATCACCCGGAACGGCGCATCGTCACCGTCGAGGACCCGGTGGAAAACAAGCTCACCGGCGTGATGCAGATCGCCGTGAAAAGCGAGATCGGCCTGACCTTCGCCAACGCCCTGCGCTCGATCCTGCGCGCCGACCCGAACATCGTGATGATCGGTGAGATCCGCGACCTCGAGACCGCCGAGATCGCCATCCGAGCCTCGCTCACCGGCCACTTGGTGTTCTCCACCCTCCACACCAACGACGCCATGGGCGGCATCAGCCGCCTGGTGGACATGGGCGTGGAGCCCTTCCTCGTCTCCGCCGCGGTGCGCGCCTTCCTCGCCCAGCGCCTGGTCCGCCGCCTTTGCCCGAACTGCAAGGTGCCGCGCGAGATCACCGATGAGGACAAGCGCAGCCTCGGCATCCCGCTGGAAATCCCCGGCATGCCCTACACTGCCAAAGGCTGCGACCGCTGCCGCGGCACCGGTTTCTCCGGTCGTCTCGCGATATACGAGGTCATCGTGCTCACATCCGCGATGCAGGAACTCGTCGCCCACAGCGCCCCCGCGCCGAAAATGCGCGAGCAGGCCTTCCGCGACGGCTACGTCCCGATGCGCACCTACGGCTGGTTCAAGGTGATGCAGGGCATGACCACCATCGAGGAAGTCATCTCGGTGACCTCGTCGGACATCGGCGGCGCCGAATGAATCTGAAATCTCAAATTTGAAATTTCAAATCCACAAGCATGCCCCTCTTCGCCTACAAAGCACTCGCCACCAACGGATCGGTCACCACCGGGGAAATCGACGCGGCGGACCGGCCGGAGGCGCTGCGCAAGCTCGACCGCAAGGGCCTGCAGCCGGTCAATTTGAAGGAGACCTCCTCGGCCGTTTCCGCTCGCAAGACAACCAACGGGAAGGCCAAGGAGAAAGCCGACGCATTGCGCAGCGACGCGAAAGCCGATTCCGCCGAGGACGCGATCCCCGAAGGACCGATCAAGCTGAAGCGCCAGGAGGTGGTGCTTTTCACCGAGGAACTCTCCGACATGCTCGCCGCCGGCCTGCAGCTCGAACCGGCGCTCAAGTCGATGGAAAACCGCCAGGAACTTGGCAACCTCAAGGCGGTTTCCTACAAAATCCGCCAGATCGTCCGCGATGGCGTCAATTTCTCCGTCGCCCTGAAAAAAGTCAGCCCGAGTTTCGGTCCGCTCTATTGTTCGCTGGCCGCCGCCGGCGAGGCGTCCGGCGCGCTCGACACCATTCTCAAGCGCCAGGCCCATTACCTCAAGACGCTCGCCGAACTGCAAAGCCGCCTGGTCCTCGCAATGATCTACCCGGCCTTCCTGATCCTGGCCGGCATCGGGGTTTCGATCGTTTTCGTCACCACGCTCATCCCGCAGCTCACCCAGCTGATCGAGAGCACCCCCGGCGGCAAGATCCCGCTCGGCGCGGCCATCCTGATCGGTGCCTCCGATTTCATCACCAAGTGGTGGCTCGTCATGCTGCTCACGCTGATCGCCGCCGCCATCTTCTTCAAGGCGTGGAAGGACAACGAAGCCAACAAACCGGCCTGGGACCGCATGAAACTCAAGCTGCCGCTCGTCGGTCCGGTCATCACCAGCCGCTTCTACGTCCAGTTTCTCGAAACCATGGCCAACCTGGTCAGCAACGGCCTGCCGCTGCTCCGAGCGCTCGAACTCTCGCGCGATGCCACCCAGAACCGCTCGCTGCGCGGCGCGCTGAACCAAGTGATCGACCAGGTCGGCGACGGCCGCTCGTTTTCCAAATCGCTCATCCGCAACGGCTCGTTCCCGCCGCTGCTCATCGACATGATCGCCGTCGGCGAGCAAACGGGAAAAATCGACCAATCGCTGCGCCGCGCCGCCGAGCGCTACGACAAGGAACTCGACAAGGATCTTCAGCGCATCATGGCGCTCATCATGCCCACCGTGCTCATCGTCATGGCCTTGCTCATCGGCACCATGGCCTACCTGATGATCACCGCGATCTTCCAGACCATCTCCGCCATCGGATAGGCCCGGGAGCTTGCGTGCGCATCCGCTGAAGCAATTGCCGACCGATATGGAAAATCCGGCTCCGTCGCCAGATAAGGCTTGTCACTTGACCGTATTTTTGATTTCACCACCGGCCCGGCAGGCATTCCGGCCGCCGCCACTTCCAGCGCAAACCATTCTTCCATGCTTCCAGAAAACGTCATCCCGTTCGAGGAAGCGCGGCCGGTTTCGCGATTTCCCGGTTCTCCCATGAAAAGCGATCTTGTTGAAAAGGCCTCTGAAATCGTCACCGACCCGCTCGTCCTGATCAATCTGGTGTCCCAACGGGTGCGCCAGTTGAACAGCGGCCGCTCGCCCCTCATCCCGACCCGCCCGAGCATGGGTGTGGCCGACATCGCCCTCACCGAGATCATCGAGGGCAAGATCAAGCTGCTCGCAAAAGCCGAAGCCTGACCGGCTCCGTTGCTTTTGTTGCCGCCACCGCCACGCCATGAGCGCGGAAATCGCCACCAATCGGAAAGCCGGCCGCGATTTCCACATTCTGGAGAAATACGAGGCGGGCATCGAACTCAAGGGGACCGAGGTCAAATCGATCCGGGCCGGCAAGGTGAACGTCTCCGATGCCTTCGCCCGGGTCGAGGGCAACCAAGTGTTTCTCTACGGCTGCGACATCCAGCCGTGGGAGACGGCGGCCGAGTGGTTCCAGCACGCCGCCAAGCGCCCGCGCCGGCTGTTGCTCCACAAGAAGGAGATTCTCAAACTGGCCTCCGCCACCGCCATCAAAGGCTGCACCCTTCCGCTGCTGCGCATGTATTGGCAAAACCGCCGCGTCAAAGTCCAAATCGGCGTCGGCAAGGGCAAAACCCACTCCGACCAGCGGCAGGATCTCAAGAAAGCCGTTGAATTGCGCGAGGCCCAGCGCGAAATGGCGCGCTTCAACCGGCGCTGATTCGTCTTCAAGGAGGGCCGAAACGCGTTCGCCCACCGAGGATGTGGCGACGATGTGTCGAGGACATCGCCACGCTTCGGCTTCGCATCCACATCGGCGGACATGCTCTGCCTCTCCATGGGGCCGGGCGCTGAAGCGCGTTGTCACCTTGGGGTCAGGCTTTTCCCGCCAGTGCCCGGCCGGTGGGGGAATCCGGGTTGCGGCCAATTTCCTGCGGGGTGCCGGCGGCGACGAGGCGTCCGCCGTGGATGCCGCCGCCGGGGCCTAGTTCGATCACGTGGTCGGCGGCGGCGATGACATCGAGCTGGTGCTCGATGACGAGCAGGCTGTGACCGGCGTCGCGGAGCTTGAAAAAGGCGTCCATGAGGCGCGCGACATCGCCGAAGTGGAGGCCGGTGGTCGGTTCGTCGAACAGGTAAAAAGTGTGGGGGGCCTGCGGGCGGGCGAGTTCGACGGCAAGCTTGAGGCGCTGGGCCTCGCCGCCGGAGAGCGTGTTGGCGGCTTGGCCGAGTTGCAGGTAGCCGAGGCCGAGTTCGTCCATGGTGGCGAGGATGTGGCGGAGCTTGGGGACCGGGCGGAAGAGGTCGAGCGCCTCGCCGACCGAAAGTGCCAGCACGTCGGCGATCGAGCGGCCCTTGTAGGTGATTTCGAGCGTTTTGCGGTTGAAGCGCCGGCCGTCGCAGGCGGGGCAGGGGACCCAGGCGTCGGGCAGGAAGTGCATTTCGATTTTCAGCCGTCCATTGCCCTCGCAACGTTCGCAGCGACCGCCGGCGGCATTGAAACTGAAGCGACCCGCGCCGTAGCCGCGCTGCTTGGCGAGCGGCAACAGGGCGAACAGGCTGCGGATCAGATCGAAGGCACCGCTGAAGGTGGCGGGGTTCGAGCGCGGGCTGCGGCCGATCGGCGATTGGTCGGCGATCACGCATTTCTCGATGTGTTGCAGGCCCTCGATACGGTCATGTGCGCCGGGTGTTTCGCCGGAGCCATGGAAATGGCGGGCGAGCGCGCGGCGCAGGATGTCGTCGGCGAGCGTGGACTTGCCGCTGCCGCTGGGGCCGCAGAGGCACACCAGGCGTCCGAGTGGGATCTCGACGTCGAGGTTTTGCAGGTTGTGCTCGCGCGCGCCCAGGATCTGTAGTCTGTGACCGTCGATGGGTAGCAGCGGTCCGTGACCGTCGGCGCGCGACGTTTTTTTCCTCAACCAAACGCCGGTCGGCGAATCGATTTCCCCCGGCTTGCCCGCAGCGAGGATTATCCCGCCTGCGGCGCCGGCGCCGGGCCCCATGTCGATCACATGGTCGGCGGCGCGGATGATGTCCTCGTCGTGTTCCACCACGACCACCGTGTTTCCGAGATCGCGCAGGCGGGTGAGCGCGCCGATGAGCCGCGCGGTGTCGCTGGCGTGAAGGCCGATGCTCGGCTCGTCGAGCACATAGATCACGCCGGTCAGGCCCGCGCCGAGCTGGCTGGCGAGGCGGATGCGCTGGGCCTCGCCACCGGAGAGCGTGCCGCTGCCGCGGTCGAGCGTGAGGTAATCGAGGCCGACTTCGCGGAGAAACGACAGCCGCGCCCGCACGTCGCCCGCAAGGCGTGTGCAGATCTCGTGTTTGGCGTCGTCAATTTGGATATCGCTCAGCCAAGCGAGCGCGTCGGCCACCGCGAGTCCGCAGAAATCCTGGATGCCGAGCCAACGGCCGCCGCCGCCCTCGATGCGCACGGCGAGCCACTCGGGTTTGAGCCGGTGGCCATGGCAGGTGCGGCACGGGCGGTGCGCCATCACCCGCGCGAGGCGGCGGCGGGTCAGTTCGGTTTCCGCATCGTGGAAGCGGCGCAGGGCTTCGTTTGCCAGGCCTTCAATGGATTTGGTCTGCGGTTTTCTGGCGGGCCCGGATTTCCAGCCGGTGTCGAGCGTGCCACCGTGAAACATCAGCTCGCGCGCCTCGTCGGGAAGATCGCCGATGGCCGCATCCTCCGGCAGCCCGAACATGCGCAACAGCGCGCGCGTCTCGCTTTGAAACTGACCGGCGCGCGACGACTTTTCCGGCCACCAGCCGCGGAGGCCGCCCTTGAGCAGCGGTTTTTCCGGGTCGCCGAACAATAGATCGGGATCGCAGAACATCTCGGTGCCGAGCCCCTCGCAGGCCTCGCAGGCGCCGAGGTGGGAGTTGAAGGAAAAGTGCTTGGGCGTCAGTTCGCCGACCGTGAATCCGGTGCGCGGGTTGCGGTAGGACGTCTGGAAACTGAGGTCGCTCCATGCCTCGGTGTCCGGCTTCTGGATGGCCGCCCGCGCCTCGATCCCGCACAGGCGCAAGGTCGTTTCCACCGAGTCGGCGAGTCGCGATTCGATGCCGCCACGGATCACGAAGCGGTCCACAACGATTTCCACCGCGCCCGGGGAAGCGGGCCATGCTTTTGAAGCGTCCTCGATTTCCACCAACTCGCCATCGATCCGGATGCGGATGTAGCCGTGGCGTTGCAGGTCGCCCAGCAGCCGCTCCGGCTCGCGAAGTTCCTCAGAAGGAATAGGTGCCAGCAACATCGCTTTGGTCCCCTCTGGCAATGCCGCGAGCGCGGCCACGATATCCGCGGCACCCATGCGCTGGAGGCGTTCGCCGGTTTCCGGATCGTGCGGCACGCCGGCCGCCGCCCACAGCACGCGCAGGTAATCGTGGATTTCGGTCGCGGTGGCCACCGTCGAGCGCGGGTTGAGCCCGCCACTGCGCTGCTCGATCGCGATGGCCGGGCTGAGGCCCTCGATCGAATCGAGGTCCGGCTTTTCCAGCTGGTCGAGAAACTGCCGGGCGTAAGCTGAGAGCGATTCCACGAAGCGCCGCTGGCCCTCGGCGTAGAGTGTGTGGAAGGCGAGCGACGATTTTCCCGAGCCGCTTGGCCCGGTGACGACCACGAGTTTGCCGCGCGGGATATCGACGTCGATGTCCTTCAGGTTGTGTTGTCGTGCGCCGCGGATCCGGATCGTGTCCACGAGGCGAGGAAACCGCGTCGCGCGCGTGGTTTCCAGCGTCAATTCCGCCGGGCCCGGCATCGGTCTTCCGGGCGCTTCGGGGTGTGATAGATTGTTTGCGCCGCCCGCGTTGTCTGACTTTGTATCCCAAATGACAGCAAATGCCCCATCAAGATTCCGCAGCATCAGCAACGTCGTGCTGATCGCATGCCTCTGCACGCAAGCGGTGCATGCGGCGGAATCCGCGCCGTCGTTCCGCGACGAGGTGCTGCCCATTCTTTCGGGTCATTGCTTCGAATGCCATGGTTTCGATCCCGGCACGCGGTTTCCCAAGGACGAACCGCTGCGGCTCGATGATTTCGCCGCCGCCATCGCCACGCGCAGCGACGGCCGCCAGGCGATTGTCCCGGGGAAACCCGCCGGAAGTCTCATCATCCAGCGCGCCCGATCGACCGATCCGGACCTTGTGATGCCGCCGCCGAAATCCCACAAGCCACTCAGCGCCAAACAGATCGATATCCTTGAACGCTGGATCGCCGCCGGCGCGAAATACGAGCGTCACTGGGCCTTCGATGCGCCTCCCGCCACCATCCCCTTGCCGGCAACGAAAAACCCTGCATGGCCGATAAATCCAATCGATTCATTCGTCCTCGCTCGTTTGGAAAAAGAGCGACTCGCCCCGTCTCCACCCGCTTCGCCGGAACGCTGGCTGCGCCGTGTGACCTACGACCTCACCGGCCTGCCGCCGTCGCGCGCGGACATCGAGTCGTTCCTCGCCGACACGACGCCCGATGCCCGCGGGCGCGCGGTCGACCGCTTGCTGGCCTCGCCGCGCTTCGGCGAGCACATGGCCACGGCATGGCTCGATGTGGCGCGCTATGCCGACTCGTTCGGCTATCAGGCGGATGTCGATACCCACGCATGGCCCTACCGCGATTGGGTGATCCGCGCTTTCAACGACAATCTTCCGTTCGACGACTTCATCATCCACCAGCTCGCCGGTGACCTGCTGTCCGACGCCACGCGCGATCAAAAGCTCGCCACCGCCTTCAACCGCATCCATCGCAAGACCAACGAAGGCGGATCGGTGCCCGAGGAGTTCCGCCAGGACGGAATTTCCGACCGCGTGCACACCGTCGGCACCGCGTTCATGGCGCTCACCATGGAATGCGCCCGCTGCCACGACCATAAATACGATCCGATCTCGATGAAGGACTACTACGCGATGGGGGCCTTCTTCAACAGCATCGATGAGTTCGGCATCATGGGTTACAACACCGGCGTCCTGCCACAACCGACCTTGCCGCTCCCGACTCCCGAGCAGGAAATGCGGCTCGCCGCATTCGAAAAAGACATCGCCGCTCACGAGACCGCGCTCGCCGCCACCATCGCCACCGCCGAAGACGCGTTCCAAGCATGGCTGGCCTCGGCAAAATCCTTTCCTGACCAAGACCTCGCGGGTCGTTTCGATTTCGATGCCGAACCTGCGGCCGGGCAACCCAAAGCCAATGCCGGACCCAACCCGATCGTGCCCGGAAAATCCGGCAACGGCGTCATGGCCAATGGCGACGACCCGATCCGGCTGCCTGATTTCGGCATCCGCCACGCCGACCAGCCGATGTCGGTTTCACTATGGATCAAGCCCGCCGAACTCCATCCGCGCGCCGTGGTGTTTGCCAACAGTTCATCCGCCGATGTCCCGTATTCGGGATACGAGCTGTTGTTGGAAAACGGCCGGCTTTCATGGACGCTTGCCCGCGAGTTTCCCGGCAATGCCGCCTCCGTCGCCACCACCGCCACCATTCCCGCCGGCGGGTGGACTCACGTCACCGTCACCAGCGACGGCTCGCGCCGCGCCGCGGGCTTGAAGATATATCTCAACGGCCAAGCCGCCGAAACCACCACGGTGGCCGATTCCCTCAGCCGCGATTACACCATCGGCGGCGGCCTGCTTGTCGCCGCCCGCTCGCGCGACCTCGGGCTGCGCGGCGGCATTGTCGATGACATCCGCGTGCACACCCGCGCCATCACTCCCGTCGAGATCGCCGCCATTCATGCCGGCAAGACGGTCGGTGAAATGGATGCCGGAATCGATCCACTCCGCGATTATTATATTTCCGCCATCGATCCCGCGAGCCGCGAATGCGCGGCTCGGCTTTCCACCGCACGCGCCGCCTTCCGCAAGGAACAGAACAAGGTGCGTGAAATCGTCACCATGCGCGAGTCCGCGCAACCCGTGCCTGCCTATATTCTCGACCGGGGAGATTACACCTTGCCGGCCGATCGGGTGGAGCGCGAGACGCCCTCGTGGCTGCCGCCGTTTCCGGAAAACGAACCGCGCAACCGCCTTGGCTTCGCCCGTTGGCTCGTTTCGCCCGGCCATCCGCTCACCGCCCGCGTCACGGTGAACCGGCTGTGGCAGCAGTTGTTCGGCCGCGGCTTGGTGGAGACCTCGGACAACTTCGGCCTGCAAGGCGCGCGCCCGTCTCATCCGGATCTGTTGGACTGGCTCGCCCGCGATTTCATCGACTCCGGCTGGGACCAGAAACGCATGGTCAAACAAATCGTCCTTTCCGCCACCTACTCGCAGGACTCCAGCGCCCCGCCCGCGCTCCGTGAGCGCGATCCCGACAATGCGATGCTCGCCCGCGGCCCCGCCCGCCGCCTCAGCGCCGAGCAACTCCGCGATTCCGCCCTTGCGCTGTCCGGATTGCTCACTGAAACCATCGGCGGCCCGCCTGCGAAACCCTATCAGGCACCCGGATCCATGTGGAAAACGCTCAACAACTTCCTGCCCGAATACGTTCCTGACAAGGGCGAGGGCCTCTACCGCCGCTCGCTCTACACCTTCTGGCGCCGCACCACCACGCCGCCCAACATGATGGCCTTCGACGCCGGCACGCGCGACGTCTGCTCGACTCGCCGACAAACCACCAACACCCCCTTGCAGGCGCTGGTGTTGCTCAACGACGTGCAATTCATCGAAGCCGCCCGCAAGCTCGGCGAGCGGACGCTGCAAAACGGCGGCAACAGTGATGAATCCCGCGCCAGATGGGCATGGCACGAAGTGATCGGAAAAAATCCAAACGCCAAACAACTCGACATCCTGTTGGACCTCGTCCGCGGGCAACGCGAGCTCTTCCGGACGAAACCCGAAGACGCGAAGGCGCTGCTGAAATCCGGCGACTCCCCGGCCGATTCCTCGCTTGATCCCGTCGAAGCCGCCACCTTCGCCATTCTCGCCCAAGCCCTGCTCAACCTCGACGCTCACATCACCCTGCGCTGATCTCCAACGGAGCGCGGACTTCAGTCCGCCCGGATAACTCAATTCATATCATGTTCCCATTCATCCGATACACATTCCCCGCCGCATGCATCATCATTTGCAGCCCGATGGCTACCGTCATGGGCGCGGATGAGGAGGCCGCCCGCGCCGCCTATCCCAAGCCATTCTCCCGCCCTCCTTCCATGGGCAAGGACTACGACACATGGCGCGATGCCAAAGGTCCCGATGTGGGCGAGACAGCCGTTGACATCAAGCGCCTGCCCTCGCGGGTTGACAACTCCACGCGTCCGCAGTTTCCCCCGATCTACAAACAGAAGGGTGGCGCCTGCGGGCAATTCACCGCGATCGCCTCGATCTTCACCTATGAGATGAACGTCCTCAACGGCACTCATGCCGACTCCGACGCCACCCGCTTTCCCGCGGATTTCTCCTGGAACAAAATCAACCGTGCCGACCCCAAAAACGGCTCGGAGGCCTATCATGGCTGGGAAGTCGCCAAGCACATCGGCATTCCCACCGTGAAATCCTTCGGCTACGTCCACGGAGAAAAGCCGGGCCAGTGGCCGAACGGATATCATATCTGGCGCGAGGCGATGGAGTATCGCGTCTCCGGCTATCGCTACACCCCGGCAAACACCGTCCCGCAAATCAACGAGGCGCGAGGCTGGCTGTTCGACCGCAACCAACCCGGCGATGGCTCGATCGGCGGCCTGCTTGCGCTGGATGGACGAATGGGCGAGCTGGACAAGGTGACCAAGACGATTCCCGAAGGAGAATATCTTGCCGGCGAAGACCTGTGGATCCGCTGGGGGCCCAGCGGATACGGCCATGGCATCACTTGCGTGGGATACGATGACCAGGTCGGATACGACGTGAATGGCGATGGCAAAATCACCAATGACATCGATCGCGACGGCGATGGCGAGGTCACCCTGGCCGATTGGGAACGCGGTGCCTTCATCGTGGTCAATTCTTGGGGCGAAAAATGGTCGAAGGACGGCAAGATCTATCTGCTTTACAGCGCGATGGTCGATTCCACCTGGAAGCGCGGCAATTACCTCGGCCGCGTCGAGGTTTGCCGGCATGTTCCTCACCGCACCCTGAGACTCAAGCTCAGCTGCGACAACCGCACCGACCTGCGAATGACCATCGGCATCGCCGGCGACAAGGAGGCCACTGTGCCTGAACGCGAATTCGCCCCGCAACCCCTCAACGGCTGGCCGCTCTTCGGCGAGCGGGATCATGTTGGCAATTTTCCGCTTGCCGGTTCGGATGACCATAGTGCGCTCGAACTCGGCATCGATCTCACGCCTTTGCTGGAAAAGGCGGAAGGTGCCCGGGGCGGCGGCCGCCTTTTCATCAAGTTCGATCGTGCCGAAAAAAGCGACACCACCGGCCTGCTGCACGCCTGCGCCCTCCGCAGCTACGATGCGCACGGAACTTTCGTCGGCGAATCGGCCCTGGAGTTTGAGGATGGCATGTTCGGTAAAACACCGCTCACGATCTCAACCGTTCTTCACTGATCACCGTTCACTCGGCACACTTACCATGTTCGACATCACCCGCCGCCACTTCCTTTCCAAGCTCTCCACCGGCATCGGTGGTGCGGCCTTGGCGTCGCTGCTTCGCGGCAACACCCCCGCGCCATCGTTCGGCGACCTGCTGCTCGCCAACCACGCGCCCAAGGCGAAACGGATCATCTATCTCTTCATGTCCGGCGGCCCGTCGCAGCAGGACTTGTTCGACTACAAGCCGCTCCTCAACCAACTCAACGGCCAGGGCCTCCCCGAAGACATCCGCGGCGGACAACGCCTCACCGGCATGTCCGGCAACCAGTCCGTCCTGCCGCTCGCCGGCTCGCAGTTCCAGTTCGCACAACACGGCCAATCCGGCGCATGGGTCAGCGAGCTGCTGCCCCACACCGCGAAAATCGTCGATGACCTTTGCTTCGTGAAATCCCTCTGGACCGAGGCCATCAACCATGATCCAGCGATGACCTTCTTCCAGACCGGCTCGCAGATCGCCGGCCGGCCCTCGCTCGGCTCATGGGTCACCTACGGCCTCGGCTCCACCAATGAAAACCTCCCGGGCTTCGTCGTGCTGGTGACGAAAAAGCCCACCGACCAGCCGCTCTACGCCCGCCTTTGGGGCACCGGCTTCCTCGATTCCCGCTATCAGGGCGTGCGCTTCTCCTCCGGCAAGGACGCCGTGTTTTATCTCACAGACCCCGACGGCGTCTGCCGCTCCGGCCGCCGTGCGCTCCTCGACAAGCTCTCCGCCCTCAACCGTATCGAATTCGAAAATGAACTCGATCCGGAAATTGAAACCCGCATTTCCCAGTATGAAATGGCCTTCCGTATGCAAACCAGCGTGCCGGAAGTCACCGATCTGAGCGGCGAGTCCGAAGAGACATTCGACCTCTACGGCCCCGATTCGCGCAAGCCCGGCAGCTTCGCCGCCAACTGTTTGCTCGCCCGCCGCCTCGCCGAGCGCGGCGTGCGCTTCATCCAACTCTATCACCCCGGTTGGGACCAGCACGGCAACCTGCCGGTGAAACTGCGCCAGCAATGCGTCGAGACCGACCAAGGCTGTGCCGCCCTCGTCACCGACCTCAAGCGGCGCGGTCTGCTGGAGGACACGCTTGTCGTCTGGGGCGGCGAGTTCGGCCGCACGTCCTACTCGCAGGGCAAACTCACCAAGACCGATTACGGCCGCGACCACCACCCGCGTTGTTTCACCGCATGGATGGCCGGCGGCGGCGTGAAGCCCGGGTCTTCCTACGGCGCCACCGACGCTTACGGGTATAACATCGTCGGCCCCGACGGGCAGAAAATCGAGCCGAGCAAGGACCATTACACCCCCGGCGCGGTGCACGTCCACGACTTCCACGCCACGCTGCTTCATCTGATGGGCATTGATCACACACGCCTCACCCACACCTTCCAGGGCCGGCGTTTCCGGCTCACCGACGTGCACGGCCACATTGTGAAAGACCTGCTCGCCTGAGCCGCGGATCGCCTCATGCACGCAGCGTGCCCAATGCCGCCTGGACCGCCGCGCGGTGGGCGGCGATGCGGTCTTCGAGCGCGGCACGGCTGGGGGTTTCGAAGGTGAACGAGAGCGGGCAGCCGATTTTCGCCATGTGGATGGCCTCGGGCCAGCCCTCCGGCAGGTCCGGCTCTGCGGCGTGGTGGATCCACCCCGGTTTTCGCGGCGTGTGGCCGTCGATCTCCGGCGCGGTCTCGGGAGCAAACCAGGGTTTCACCGCTTCGAGGATCGTGCGCACGCGTTGCGGGACATCGGGGCCGAGGTTGATTTCGTATAAATAAAACCCGTGCGTTTCCCAGTCTTCGTGGAGCGAGAGAAACAAGTCCGGTGGTGGCCTTTGCGAGAGCCACTCATAATGGGCGGCCACCTCGCGGGTGCGGATTTGCAGATAGTCGCGGTTGAGATCGATTCCATCCGCGTTGTCGCGCGTGCCGGCGGCGAGGCCGGTGGGATTCAGGGCCGGGCAGAGGAGCCAGTGGATGTTTTCCGGGAAAAACGCCCCGGCCATCAGATCGAGCAAGGCGAGCGGACCGGCCGGTTCGTCGCCATGGATGCCGCTGGAGAGATAGACGCGCGGTCCATCGCCCGGGCGCTCCCATGCCTGAAGTGGACCGGCGGGGGTGTCGGCCAGCATGTTGGCGGAAAATCCGGCCAGCTCCGCCGCGCCGGCGAATGTGGACAGGAAATCGGGCCAGTGGAACGCGCGCTCCATGGCGGCACTTTGCACAAGGCCGCCACATGCCGCAACCATGTCGATGTGCATGAGAATTGCCGTCGATCGATGGCTTGCCCGGCGGCGATCCGCGTGCAAGTTCGCGCGTGAACGGAACAGGAACATCCACGGACTTGCGGCCGGAACTGATGACACGGGCGGAGGGGCTCGGGCGCATGCGCGATTTCATCCCGCGGGCCGCGCGCTACGCCTCATTGCGCAATTTCGATTTCGGCCCCGGCAGGCGCGACAACGTCTCGCGATTGTCGGCCCACATCCGCCACCGGTTGATCACCGAGGAGGAAGTGGCGCGCGCGGTCCTCGCCGAGCACGGATATGACGCGGCGGAGAAATTCCTGCAGGAAATCGCCTGGCGCACCTATTGGAAAGGCTGGCTGGAAATGCGGCCGCAGGCTTGGAGCGATTGTCTGGCCCAACTCGACGGCCTGGGCGCAGCGAACGGTCACGACGCCGCGACGGGCGGCACCACGGGCATCGATTGCTTCGATGCATGGGTGGCCGAGTTGAAACAAACCGGATACCTCCACAACCACGCGCGGATGTGGTTCGCCTCGATCTGGATTTTCACGCTGCGACTGCCGTGGCAGGCGGGCGCGGATTTCATGTTCCGCCATCTCATCGATGGCGACCCGGCGTCCAACACCCTGTCGTGGCGTTGGGTGGCCGGGCTGCACACCCGTGGAAAACATTACCTCGCCCGCGCCTCGAACATCGCCCGTTACACCGGCGGCCGCTTCGACCCGCACGGCCAGCTCGACGAATCCGCGCCGCCCCTGCCGCCCGATGCGGATTATCCATGTGGCGCGCTCGATCTCCCGGAGGAGCGCACGCCCGCGGGCCGCATCGGGCACTTGATGCTGGCCGACGATCTCGCGCCGCCACCCGGTCCGGTGGCGGCCAGCGCCGGCTGGCATCCCGCGAGCGCGGAGGATCTGCCACCGGTGGTTTCGCCCATGGTGCATGCCGCCCGCGCCGCGGCGGTGGACGACGCGGTGGAACGCAGCGGCGGCACGCGCCTGACCGGCGATCCTGGCCAGGCGCTGCGTTCATGGATCGCCAATGAACAGCTCGATGCCGTATGGCTCGCGCACCCGACCGTGGGGCCATGGCGCGACATGGTCGCAGGGCTACCAGCGGACCTGCCTCTGGTGCAATTCGTCCGCCCATGGGACCGCGCACTGTGGCCCCACGCCACCGCCGGGGTTTTCAAGCTGCGCAAGAGGCTGTCGCGATTTTACCGGGGAAGCTTGTTTGCCTCGCCTTGACCGGCGGGACGAACGGGAGAACCGGCGGCGTCCCAAGCAAAGCTGAACTCGCAATCCGGCGCGCGCGAGATGGGGTGAGAAGGTCTGCACGCATATGGTCCGCCCGTCAGGCTGGAACTCCAGCAGACGCAGCCAGCCATGTCCGCCGCGCGGTGCCCACTGGGCATTGAACAGCATCTGGTGGGTCAGGCTCCCGTTGGCCTGCGGGTCCGCGCGATAGGCGGCGGCGAGGTCACGCAGATGCCTCAGATCAGCAGCAAAGCGCCTGTAAGAATACCGCGAGCGGCACAGAACGATGCGAGTGGATGTTTCATATTCCGGCCAGCGCCTGCATTCATCCCCCCGTGCGCGGCGGGCGGGGCTTTTTCTTGTCCGGGGTGACGTCGCGCATGCCGCCGGCCATGCCTTGCTGGCGCTGTTTCTGGAGTTTCTGCATTTCCGCCTGTCTCTCGGCCATGCGCTGGACCCATGACTTGCCGGCTCCCTTGACGGCCTTGAGCTCGGGCTCGGGCACTTTGCTCATGAGCCATGTCTGGCCGATCGAGAAGATGTTCTGGGTGGTCCAGTAAAGCGCGAGCGCGGAGGCGAAGTTATAGCAGAAGAAGAAGAAGATGAGCGGCATGAACAGGATGATGCGCTGTTGCAGCTTGTCACCGGTCATCGGCGTCATCCGGATCTGCAGGAAACTGGTGGCGGCCATCACCACGGGGAGCAGGTTTACCGGAATGCCGGCGACGTGGCCCATGGTGTCGGGCTGCGAGAGGTCGTCCACCCACAGGAAGCCCTGGCCGCGGAGTTCCACCGCGTATTGGAGCATGCGGTAGAAGCCGAAGAAGATCGGGATCTGGATGAGCATCGGCAGGCAGCCGCCGAGCGGGTTGATGCCGTATTTCCGGTAAAGCCCCATCATCTCGGTGTTGAGCTTGTTGGGATCGTCCGGATACTTCTCCTTCAGCTTGTCCATCTCCGGCTTGAGCTTGGCCATGCGCTTCATGGTGTGCGTGGACTTGGCGTGGAGCGGCCAGATGAAGACACGCACGGTGATGGTCAGCAGGATGATGGCGAGGCCCCATGACCACTTGCTGGCGATGCTGTCGAGCAGGGTGTGATAGGTGTTGAGCAGCCAGTTGAGCGGACGCGAGACGAACCAGAACCAGCCGTATTGCATCACGTCGCCCCAGCCCTCGCCCCAGTGGACCTCCATCTTGCGCAGCAGGATGTTGTGCTTGGGACCGATGAAGATCTGATAACTGTAGCTCTTCATCCCGGCGGGCTGGATTTCCCCGGCGGGGAAGCGCAGGCCGGCGCGCACCGAGGTGACGGCGCTGCCGTTGGCGGGCAGCGAGACTTGCTCGGATTTCGCCCACATCGTGGTGTTCTGTGGTTCGTTCGGCCGCAGCACGGTGGCGAAGAACTGGTTGGTGATGCCGGCGAACTCGATCACATCGCCCGGGGCGCTGTTGATGATGGTTTGGGGGCTGGAGAACCAGCCGCCCTTGAACTTGCCGCCGTCGGTGAAATGGATGCCGCCGTCCTCGCGGTGGAAGAAGCCGGTCTGCTGCGGCCATTCCTTCTGATAGAGCGGCGCGGCCTCGCCCAAGAACAGGCTCCAATCGGCGAGATCGAGCGCGGTGCCGGCGGTGTTTTCCACCTGGACATCGAGGTCGATCAGGTAGGGCGCGCCGGGCTTGTCCTCCTGGTGGAGGGTGTAGGTTTTCTTGAAGATCAGGCCGGAGGGGAGTTTGGCGATGTAAACCGCCTTGCGGCCTTCGGCGGATTCATCGGCCTTGTAGGTGTATGGCACGTTCTGGAGTGTTCCGCCGCCGCTGGCGATGGTGCCGATCGGGCCGTTGCCGAAGCGGTTGGCGCGCACGCGCACCGTCTTGCTGCCGACATCGAACTCGTCTTTGAACTCGGCGTGTTTGATGCCGCCGCCGATGTTGGTGAGGGTGAATTCGACCCGGTCGTTGGCCAGCACCGCGAGTTCCTCCTCGGTGGGCGGCGGCGGGGGATCGACGGTGAGTTCCGCATCGGTTGTCACCTCGGCGGCTTGTTCTTTGACCGCCGTGGTTTCGGCCAGTTTCTGTTCGCGCTTGAGCGCCTCGTTGCGGGCCTTCTGGTTCTGGCCGGAAAAATACAGGTTCGCCACGAGCAGCGCGCTGCAGATGACGAGAACGATCCAGGTCTTGCGGTCGTACATGTGAAAACGGGGAAAGTGTTAGCGGTGGTGGCGGCAGGAGCAACCTGCGTTTTCGGAGGAAGGCTTCATCTCCCGCGCCGGCGGGACCGGGTCATAACCACTGCCGCCCCACGGATGACAGCGGAAAATCCGGCAAATTCCCAACCACGAACCATGCAGTGGTCCATGGGTTTCCACCGCTTGGAGGAAATAGTTCGAACACGACGGCCAAAACCGGCAGCCGGCACCCGGCCCGGCGGAAAATTTCAACGCTGGCCGCAGGATCCGCTGATAGAAATGGATCAGCAGGCGGATGCAGAAAGTGGCGGCACGCGCGATCACTGGTTGGGGGATGAGGAAGAGACCCCGAACAATCCGAGTCTCCGAGCCTGACGCAGCCAGTCGGCTTCGAGGTCGGAAAAATCCGCCGCCGCGGCACCAGGACGGGCGATGGTGACCAGGTAGCGGTGGAGGTCTGCGAAGTCCGGGGCGTGGGCTTGGACGAGGGCCCGGAAGCGGCGGCGCAGCAGGTTGCGGTCGTGCGCCTTGCCGCAGCGCTTGGTGGTGATGAAACCGGTGCGCAGCAAATCGAGCTCCGGGTCCTCCAGTGTGCTCAAAATGAGAAACCGGCCGGCTTTTGACCGACCGGTGGATTTGACACGCTGGAATTCCGCGCGCCGGGTCATGCTGGATTTCCGCGGCAGGCGCATGGTTGGAATGCGCATTGCTTCCGTGCCGGCGTGGCGGCGGGACATCAACCGTGCTGGACGGTGTGGCGTTTGAAGTGGATTTCCACACCCTTGGGCACCAAGCGCTTGCGGCCCTTCTGGCGGCGGCGGCGCAGGATGTCGCGGCCAGCCTTGGTGGCCATGCGGGCACGGAAGCCGAATTGTTGTTTCCGCGTGCGCTTGGAAGGTTGGAATGTGCGTTTGCTCATGGCTGGACCTGAATGATGGGATGTCTGATGAAGCCGCCGGGCGGCTCGGGGGACGTGACTGTAGGGGGCTGACCCCGCTTGTCAATCCGCCAGTGATGGAAATTTTCAAGACATTATCGGCCGAGTGTTTTGAGGCGGCCTAGAATCTCCACCGCGCGCTGGGCCTCCTCTTTGCGGCGGTATTCAAGCCGTTCCTCCGCTTCGGCGTTCATCGCCTTGCTTTCACCGCGCCCGACCGGGTTCACCTCCGGATCCTCGCTTTCTGGCCAGTCCCACGAATCCGTGCGAAAGCTGGCGAGCGGCAGCCATTCCATGCCGCTGACCTTGAGATTGCCCATCGGGCTGGTGGACCAGCCGTAGCGGACTGCGGCGGGTTTTGCGACGAGCGGACTCCAGACGTGAATGATCTTTGCATCGCAATTCTTGTTCGGAGTGTTCCAAGCGCCGTCGTCCTTGACCATCTTGAAGCGGGCGTGGGCCATGTAAAATTTGCCATCGTCCCCCGCGATGGAGAAGCCGCGCGGAATCATCGACTGATCATCGGGCATCAGCGGTTTGTCAAAGGTCAGCACGATCTCGTCGCCTTTCGTTTCGGTGGAGACGAGGGTCGCTGTGTCCCAGTTCACCTTCATTTGATATACACGACTGAGCGCCCAGCGTGCGGCGCGTTCACCGTGGGCGCGTTTCTTTTGCGGGTGGAGTCCCGGAATCTGGATGTCGTAGGCCGGCAGGAAGGCGGTGTTTTGCGGGTCGCCGAGATCAGCCAGACCGAGGCGCTGAGACTCGCGGATGTAGGGGGCGCCGGTGGTCGAAAAAGCCTCGAAGTTCTCCTCCGTCTGGGAAATCCCGCCGGCGCAGAAACCGATCACTCCCACCGGCAGGGCGGGATCCTTGAAGTCCTCGCGCCAGCCCTCGACCATCAGTTTCATCAGCACGCGGTAGCGTTCGGGGCGGCAGTTGGAGGACATCGCGTTGTTGTAGCCCTGGTGAAAAAGCACGCCCTTGATCGGGTAGCCAATGAACGCGCCGAACATGCCGTTGTAGCAGGCTCCGGCGTCGCTCGGGCTCATGCCCGGGATGTCCCACGAAACGAGATTCTCGCTCGATTGGGGCTTGGCCGGCCATTTCTCCTCGGGCAGGCCCTTCGCCTTTGCGCGGCCGAGTTCACGCTGCCATTTCTCCAGTGCCCGTGCCCTCGGGTCGAATTCCGCCCGCCGTTTGGCGACCGACTCGGCGTAGCGCTTTGCCAGCGGGTGGTCGTCGAACTTGTGATGAGGCACCAGCGCCTCGATCGAGGCTCCGCCCCGGGCGTTGTCGATGATGCCGATGGGGATTTGCAGTGCGCGCTGGATACGCGTCGCAAAAGAGAAACCGATGGAAGAGATGCCGGCGGCGGTCTCGGGTGTGGATGCGACCCAGCCGCCGGTGCCCAGTTTCTCGGCGGGGATGTCAGTCTGAAGGGTGGCCTGCTCGTTGGTGCTGATTTTCAGGAAGCGCAGAAGCGGCTGATGGGCCTGTGCGCCTTCGATGTCGCCATCGAGCGTCTTGCCGAGCGGGAAGGCCATGTTGCTTTGGCCGTTCATGACCCAGACGTCGCCAATGACGATGTTTTCCATCTCGATCTTCTCAGCTCCGGATCGGATGACGAGCCGCTGTGGCTCCGCGCTGGCTTCGCGCGCGGGAAACATCACCGCCCAACGTCCTTCATCACCTGCGGCGGCGGCCTGTGCCTGTTCAGCTCCGAATTGGACAGCCACCGCATTACCGGGAGCGGCCCAGCCCCAGATGACGATGGGTTTGTCACGCTGGAGAACCATGTGACTGGAAAAAATGCCGTGCGCCTTGAGCGGCTGCGCGGTTGTGGCTGCGGGTGCGTAAAAAGCAGCCACAAGGGCGAGGAGGAGCGAGAAGCGGACCGGGAATTTCGGGTTTGTGGTCATACGGCGGGTTTTTTTGGGTTCATTGGAGTGGCAGGGACGATCCATCTCATTCGCTGGGTGCGCTGGATCGGTGTTTTTCCTCCAGACGTTTCCAGTAGGTCGCCCAGTATTCGTCGTAGTAGTCGAGGGCGGCCGTTTGTATGAAATCGGCTTCCACGACCACTGGTGCCTTGGCGGGATCGTAGCCCGCCAGATGGTCTTTGCCGGCACGTTCGCGCGGAGAGGTGAAACGCCATTCGCCGTCACCGAGGATTTCCGCGAGGAATTCCGCCAGCCCGGGGTCGTAGGCCTTGAGCTGTTCGCGGGTGTGGATATGGTTGTGGTCGTGATCCATCGTGCGGTTGGTATCGAACCAGGATTGGACGCCTTCGGCGAAGTATTCGGCGCGGTTCTTGGCGGCGTAGC
>JBMTCD010000033.1:0-21627 GCA_049430545.1 Luteolibacter sp. | reverse complement strand
CTTGGCAAGGATCGAATAACCCTGCGAAAGCATGGCGTTGACCGGGTCTTTCGGCGGGCGGCGGTTGCGGCCATTGAAATCGAAATTCTCGAAAGCCGTCCCTTTCAGCATCGTGCCGAAGTGCTCGAAATAGAGTGCGGCGGCCAGCCCTTCGATGCCGCGCAGGGTGTCAAGCGTGCGGTTTCCATCGCCTGCTTGGTCGCGCAATTCGGCCAGCTTGGCGATGACCGGCTTCGGCGCATGGCCATTGCGCATTAACATCACGCGCTGGTTGTGGATTTTCGCGGAGAGGATACGGGAGGCGAGTTTGGCCCGCAGCCCGGGTTCTTCGTGCAGGCGGTATTGGCCGCGCCGTGCATCGGTGCCGCTCGTGGGCAGGCCGCCGGTCATGCCGAGAAAACGTCCCGCCGGTGAAAAGTAAGCGACGGGAATGGAGCGTTCAAGGCAACCGTGGAGCGCCTGGGTGGAAATCTGCACCGCACCG
Organism: Luteolibacter sp.; assembly: GCA_049430545.1. Taxonomy (GTDB): domain Bacteria; phylum Verrucomicrobiota; class Verrucomicrobiia; order Verrucomicrobiales; family Akkermansiaceae; genus Luteolibacter. The sequence goes on along the minus strand of JBMTCD010000033.1, from coordinate 21,143 downwards.
TAGAGATAGACGGACTGGAGCTGCTCCATCGGGTGGCGCGAGACGGTTTCTTTTTCGAGGCTGACGGTGATTTCGCCGCCTTTCCGTCCGACAAACGCGCGGGGGTTTTGCACGACAAGGATTTCGCCTTCGTCGCCGGGCGGGCGCGGCGGCTCCTTTTCCTTTGGAGGATCGGGAATGATCCCGGACCAATAGATCGATTCATTGGGCAGGCAGATCGAGTAGGCGGAGCAATGGAGGCAGCGGGGATCGTCCTTCAAGGGCGGCGGGCATTCGCCGGATGCGGCGATGGCGCGGGCGGTCTTAATGGCGGCGTGGGTGCGGGATTCCAGCTCGGCGGTCAGATGGACGGGAACGCGTTTGCGCTCGGCGGCGTAGTAGATCGTGGCGCGGGCGATTTCGAGGCCCTGCTCGCGCAGCAGCATGGCGTAGGCGGCCACTTGGGTGGCGTCGTTTTCCTTTGGTGCCGGGTCGCCGTTGCAATCGCGCAAGGGAGCGCCGCGCTTGTAGTCGAGCAGCTCGCGGCCGTTGCCCGTGTCTTCTATCAGGTCGACCACGCCGGTCAGCCCGAGTGTTTCCGATTCCACCGAAACGGAACGCAGCGCGGCGCGTTCGGCGAGGTCGAGATCCTGGTCGCGCAAATGAGAGGGATCATCGACCCACTTGTGCACCGCGGAACCCGAGGCGGTCTCGGCGTTTTCCGCGAACAGATCCTCCACCCACTGGAGGTAGAACAGGCGCGGGCAGTAGAGGAAATTGTGCAGGCGGCGCACGGGCATGGGCGGGAGTTCCGGGTTCATGGATTTGGTCGGGTTGGTTGACACTGATGGCCAAGTTGACTAAGTTTTGTCATGCAAGTGACGATCCATGAAGCCAAAACGCATCTCTCCAGGCTCATCGCGGCCGTGGAGCGGGGCGAGGAGGTGGTCATCGCCCGGCGGGACAAGCCGGTGGCGCGGCTGGTTCTGGAGAAACCGGAGAAGCCGAAGCGGGTGCCGGGAGCGCTGGCGGGCAGCATCGATCCGCGCGTCATCGACATCCTCACCGATCCGGCGCTGGACAAGGAAATCGAGAAGGATTTCGAGGATTCCATGAATTCGGAGAAATGGGATTGGAAACGATAAACCGATGGTTGCCGGACGCTATCTCTTGGACACGCATACCGTGCTTTGGACGTTATACATGCCGGAACGGCTTCCGGCCGCCGCGCGTGAAGCGATAACAAATGCCGACGAATTGTTTGTTTCCATCATCAGCCCATGGGAGATCGCCATCAAATTCTCGCGGGGTGGTTTCAGAGACCTGCCGATCCCGCAAAACTGGGACGGGTCTTTGATTCTGGAATTGGAACGCCAGGGATACCGGTTGCTGGCGATCCAGCCCGCGGAATGCCGCATCGTCCAGGATCTGCCGTTCCACCACAAAGATCCCTTCGACCGCATGATGATCGCCCAAGCCATGCATCATCGCCTGGATCTCATCAGCGCCGATGAGGACATGGGAAGATACGGGGTGAAGAGGATTTGGTGATGGAATCGCTTTCCCTTGGATGATTTGGTGGATAGCATTCGGAACCTTAACGGGAATTCACCATGCCGCTCTCTCGCATCTATCAAGGCCGTGTCACGCGGCTGAAACTTCTCGACGACAAGAAAGCCACTGACGGTGCCGCGTTGCCGCCTTCGCGCATGGAGGACTTGCTTTCGCGGCATCACGCGGAGTTCCAGAAGGCGGTGAACTACCATCAGTTCCAACTGTTGCGCTTGTCCATTGATGAAAGCTCGCCGCTCGGGAAAATCCGCAAGCGGATGGTGGAGGCGGACATCGCGGCCCGCCGGCTGAAGGCGAACGATTGCGTGGACGAGAAGGAAAAGCGTGGCTTGCAGGAAATCGCCGCGCACGATGTGTGGAACGATTTCCGCAGGAACGGCAGGCGGCGTCCTGGCATGGCGGGATCGGTGACGGAGTGCCTTGGCATGACTGCGGCAACACCGCTGGCGGAAGCCTTCGCCCGGGCGGATGAGCGGTTCAACGATGCCGGCGTGGGCGCGGAGCTTTATGATACGGCGGTGCGGGCTTTGGTGGACGATCTCGGCGGCGATGGAGCGATCCAACAAAAAGGCCGCGAATACCTGCCGCGCTTTTGTGATCCGGCTTACTCAGGTTCTTATCCGCGCTCCGCCACCGCGCTGGGCAAGAAGGCAGTCCAGGCGGAACTCCCCCAACGCCTGCATGACCCCGAAACGGCGGGGAATCTGGACAAGCTGCGCTTCGAACTGGAGTTCGAGCACTTCGCGATTGTCAATGAGACCGGAAAAGCTCTGGATCGCGACGCTTGCCTCACTCTGCTGAAGGAAGGGATCGGGTTGCTGGTTGCCGAAAGCGGGCTTGCCGCAGGCGATGCCGCGCGGCTGTTGGAAAAATGCTCCGCCCTGCCCGAGACAATGGAATTGCCGGCATATCGTGGTGCGAGCGTGAAAGGAATTCTTCGCAACCGGTTCTTCGCGTTCCTCGTTTTCAAGCATCTTGAAGCCTCGCCGGTCACGTTCGCCGTGTTGCGGGACACCTATCCCGCACCCAAAGCAGCCAAGTCGGAGAAACCGGAAAATGCTCCGAAGAAACATGATGGCCCCGATCTCATGCGCTTCGGCGACGATCCCGTGAAACTCGCACGCGGCAAGACAGGTGTCATATATCCCGGATACACCAGCTTTGCGACCTGGGCATCCCCCGGAAACGGGAAGATGGGCTGGAAGGAATTCGACATCGCCGCGTTCAAGGAGGCGTTGAAGGCGTTCAACCAGGTCAAGGGGCGGAACGAGGAACGCATGGCGGAGCTGGAGAAGACCAGAGCCATGATTTACTACATGGAAAACGGTGGCAAGGCACCGCGCTCCAAATCGGGCGAAGACGAGGAAGATATGCAAATCGCGACTTTTGCCGAAGACAATCGTTTCGCGCGTTTCCAAACCTTGCTCGCCGAATTGAAAACCCAAGACGGCGAAGACGCCGAGGAATACGCCGCGGAGGATTCCAAAGGTCTGCGCTTCCGCGCGATCCGCGGGCGCAAGGAACTTTTCGCCGCTTGGAACAAGGCGATGAGGAAGACGACAACACCGACCTTCGACGATAAAGGCCACGAAACCGGATTGCTGGCGCTGCTCAACGAGCACCAAGCCGATCACCGCGACGATATGGGTTGGTCGCTGTTGTTCCGCGCGCTCTGCAAGGAACTGAACTGGGATTTCTGGCGCGAGCCATCGACGGAAGAAGCGCAACGCCGAAGGGAGCTGAACCACTCCAACGATTTCCTCGCGGATTACGTGAAGTGGTCGGACCTGCGGATCGAAGCCGCGCGTTTGGAACAACCGATCCGCTTTTCTCCGGCGGATGAGGAGCAGTCGCGGCGTTTGTTCATGTTCAGCGATGCCTGCAAGTTCACTCCCAAAGGCGAGTTTCGTCATTTGGCCAAGGAAACGGCGGTGATCGTGCCGATGGCAGTGGAGGCAGGTGGCTACCTCGTCAGAAAACGGGTGCGGCTTGATTACGCTGCTCCCCGGATGCTGCGCGATGGCTTGCGTGGCGCGGAAGGTGGCGCGGTGTGGAACCAGCCGATGATGGCCGCGCTTGGCATGGAGGCGCGGGACGCCGCGCAGGACATTTCCAAGTCCGCCGTCGCATTGATGCCGGATCGGGATCGCGAGGGAGACCTGCGTTTCCTGCTCAATTTCCCGCTGAGCCTTGATGAGAGCGGCGTGATCGCAAAAGTCGCCGAACTGCGCGGGCAATCGCTCGACTGGGCGCGGCATTCTGTTTCCTACGGCAAGGGCGACAGCGTGCAGCATTTCTATCTGCGTTGGCCGGGCTTTGACAAAGAGGTCGCCGGCATCACGCCATGGCAAAAAGCAACGAAGACCTTCCGTGTTCTATCCGTGGATCTCGGCGTGCGTTTCGCAGGAGCCGGTGCACGTCTACGCGGGACAATGGACAAGCCGGACAAGGGTCATTTCCGGAAAATTGGCACATGCGATGAGCAGGATTGGTTCGCGCAAGTCGAGCGACTGATCACTTTCCGACTGCCCGGCGAGGACCGCCGTGGCATGGAGCATGGCGATCACGAGGACGGGCGATGGGCGAGCGATGCGGAAATTTCCGCAGCACGGGAGGTCATTCGGAACCTCGGGCTGGAGCCGGGGGACTTGGAGGGCAGTCGCCATCGTATCGGCGAAGCCGGCGCGAAGCTGCTGTTCGCGCTGCGCCGCGCCATATCTCGACTCCGCTCGCTGCACCGTTGGGCGCGAATGGCGGAAAATTGGGAAGGAGCCAAAGGGGAAATCGAGGAGCTGAAAAAACGAGCGGCGGAGGCATCCAAGGGCGAGACAAGGTGGAGCCGCAGACTCAAGGATTTGCATGAACCGAGCGACTGCCGGGCAGAGGCGTATGAACTCACGCGCGAAATCCAAACGGCCATCAACCAAACAGCCGACCTATTGGTGCCCTTGCGCCATGGTTCATGGAGATGGGAGAAAACATCTCCTGAAATGGACGGACGCCCAGCATGCTTCTTGCTCACGCAAGTTTCCAAAACCATTGGCGAACCAGCCAAACGCAACCGCGACCAAGGCGGCCTGTCCATCGCGCGCATCGACCGAATCACCTCCTTCCGCAAGGTGCTGCTTTCGTTCAACCGCCTGTGCGGACTGGAACCCGGCACCAAGCCACCGAGCGGACGCGAGATGCGCGCACAGCCGTTGCCGGACCCATGCAAGGAGCTTTCCGATAAACTGGAGGCGATGAAGGAACAGCGGGTGAACCAGACGGCGCATCTGATACTGGCGGAAGCGCTTGGCCTGGAACTCAAACCTCACGACACCACCCGGGTGGAGCGCCAGAAAATCGACCTCCACGGAGAATACATCAGAAAGCGTCCGCCCGTTGATTTCATCGTCATCGAGGACCTCGCGCGCTACCGCACCACACAGGGCCGCACGAGGCAGGAAAACAGCCGGCTCATGCAATGGTGTCACCGGCAGATCAGCGCGAAGCTCAAGGAGCTTTGCGAGGCCTACGGTATCGCCGTGCTGGAAACCCCGGCGGCGTATTCATCACGCTTCTGCTCGCTCACCGGCCAGCCCGGATTCCGAGCCGAGCACCTCACGAAGCGGTCCTTCGCCGAATCGTTTTATTGGCGGCACGCCGTGGAGCGCGCCGAGAGAGAGGCGGAGGGGAAAAAGACATTGTCGATTTCCTCACAAGGCATCCTCAAACTCCGCGACAGGCTCGCGGCATTGCCGGACGGCTCGAAGGAAACCTTGCTCGCACCGCGCCCAGGCGGCGGCATTTTCGTTCCAGCGGGCGACGGCATCATCCAAAACGCGGATCTCAACGCCGCGGTGAATCTCGGGCTTAGGGCGATCGCCGCTCCGGACCAGTTCGGCATCCACAGCCGTGTTCGCAGCGAGTGGAGGGAGGGTTCCTATCGGACCCGCGAAACCCGCAACCGTTTTGGTCCAAAGCCGGTTCCGATCCAAGTGGGCGATTTGAAGCTCCGTGACGATGGAAGCGCTCCGGAAGCATTGGATGCGAAACCCAATTTCTTTCTGGTGGCGGGCGTCTTGGACCCGGGCTTCGACCGCGCGGAATTGAATCACGCGGCTTTTTTCGGTGCGCGCCTGTTCAGCGCGCGCGCTCTATGGAAAACGGTGAATGACAAATCGTGGACACGTGATTGGCGGTGATGGATCGAGGCACCAACGAAACATCGGCTGGATTACTTCCGTGATTTCGCGCCGAGCCGGGGCTCGGCGCTCCCTGCGAGCAGCCGGATGTCCGAGCTGGCCGGAGATTGATGGATTTCGCCACGAAATGCAGCACCACTGCCGCGAGAAGCAGTGCGGCGAAACTCGTCCACCAGCCCGCGTTGTTGGCGGTTCTCTCCGCCATTCCGCCGGCGGAATACCATTCGACGAATGTATCAAGCATGGCCCCGATTTTCTCCGGGAGCTCATCACGCCTCCTCTCCAACCACGATCTCCGCCGTGGGAGTCGCCGCGGCATCGAGGCGCTCCGCAAGCGCGGCGCGGATGGTGCGCAGGCTGCGGAGCGGCCGGACTTCCTTCACCGGACCCTGATTGATGGAAATGCCGACGGGCTGGTCGAGGTCCAGCAGATGGTCTGACAGCAGCACACGGGTGCCGGCGGGAACGTCGCCATCGATGCGGATCACCCGGCCGTCGAGAATCGCGGTGGTTTTCATGCCCTTGGCCGCGGTTCCGGGAGGGAGCCGGAGCCAGTAGAAACGATCGTGGGTGACATCGTCCTGGAACCAGACGATTTTGCGGGGCCACGGGTTGCGGGTGAAGCGGATCATCCACGGCAGCGCTTCGGCGTCCTTGCGATCCATCCAATGGCCGAGCCCCGGATAGATGCGCGAAAGGTGCGTGTAGCCGCCAGGGTCGGCCTGCTGCAGGGCGGCGATCTCCGCCGTTTTTTCCGCAGCCATCTTGCCGCGGTTGAAAGCACGGTCGTTTTCACCCATGAAGATCGCGAAGGGCAGGTTGCGCAGGCCGAGCAGCGAGGATTCATTGGGGTGTCCGGCCATCATGGCGGCCGCCGCGAAGCGGTCGGCCATGCGCGGGGCGAGTTGCCACACGCCGTCGCCACCGGCCGAGTAGCCCATCAGATAGACCTTGTCCGGGTCCACGCCGCAGAGCGCCACCATGTTCTCGATGAGCCGGGAAAACAACGGGTCGATGTGCTCCTGATGCCACATGTTCCATGTGTCGGTGGGCGCGCGCGGCGCGATGTAGATGCCCTGCTCCGGTTGATACAGCCGGATCTGGTTGAACCATTGCTGGGTATTGACCCGGGCGGGCGCCTCGCCGCCGCCGTGCATCGAGATCCACAGCGGACGCTTGCCGGCCGGCGCGTCGCCGAAGGATTTGTCCAGCCATTTCAGCGTCTTGTCGCCCAAGGTGATCGTGTGCTCGGCGAGTTCGGCCGCGCGTTGTTGCCTCTGCGCGGCGAGCAGTGATTCATAAACGTAACGCACGGCGCGCGCGGCGGTTTCCTTGGTCAGAGCGGCGTTTTCGTCACCAAAGTCCGGGGCCGGGTGAAGATCGGCGGCGCGGATGTCGCGGATGCTCCCGCCCTTGGGATCGACGGTGAAGGCATCGGTCTCGAGCGCCGTGCCATCGATGATGAAACGCAGGCGATAGGATTCACCCGGTGTGACGGCGATGCGCGGCGTGTCGTTCAGATCGGCGGTGCCGGCCTTGGTGGTGAAATCGCCCAGCGGAAATCCGGCGGCGGTGGTGAGGCTGCCATGGATGACGGCCCGTTCGTCGCCCTCGAAGAACCGCACGCCGATGGTGGCGAGGGGCGCGGCGGATTCCACCCGGTAGCGGGCGGTGACATTGACTCCGCCGACCTCGCGGCTTTCGGGCGACCAAACCATCGGGAAAACGCCTTGGTCTTTTTTCCATGACGTCGCGTAAATCGCGTGCAGCGGATGGTTGGGATCGGCCTTCGAGGCGTTTCCGATGAACCATGCGTGGTCGAGGCCCTTGGCGTTGAATTCGTCGGCACCGGTGAAATGCCATCCGCCGTCCCAGATTTCCACCCATGTGTGGTTGCCGCTGCCGTCCCACCACAGCGAAGTGCCAGCGGCGCGTGCGGGAATGCCGACCGACCGGCACGCCGCGACGAGGATGATGGAAAGCCCCGTGCAGGTGGCCTTGCCCTGTTCGATCGACTCCTTGGGCGACTGGTTGGTGCGCCGCCGTTTGGTGTGATAATGGGTGTTGATGAGCTTGAAAAAATCGCGGTTGAGGATCTGCGCGGCATCGGCAGCGGTCCGGGCATCCTTGACCAAGGGAGCGGCCTTCGCGAAAAAATCCGCCCGCCATGGGTCGCGCGGTTCGTCGAAGACGGCATAGGGCAGCACGTCGTTGAGGAATATTTCCTCCGGCACCTCCTTCGCCCACGGGAACGTGTCGCGCGCTTTGAGCGCAAGCTCGAGGTTCTCGCCCAGAAACGCCGCCGCAAGCGATCCGCGGTCGCCTGCAGGCATGTGCTCGACGAGAAATCGCGCGGCTTTTTCACCGAACACGCCGTGTTTCACGGCGGCTTGCGCGATGAACTCGTCGGTGGCGGCCGCGCACAATGGAACCGCGGCGGCCAGCAAGAGGAAGATGGTTTTCATGGAACGGTCGGAGTGAACATCCGGAAGCTGTCACAAACGCGTGTAGCGGCCCACGCATTTCAGCAAGCTCGGCCCGGCGGCCCGGGGCTCTCACCAAGTCTGCCAGTCCGGCTTGTTGTCATAGACCCAGCGGTAGTAATCGGCGCGCTTGAGCTGCGAGGCGGCGGGCTCGTCGAGGCAGACGATGGCCGATGGATGGAACTGCAGCACCGACGCGGGATTGTCCGCAGTGACCGGGCCCTCGACTGTGCCGGCGATGGCGGCGGCCTTGCTTTCGCCGAAGGCGAGCATGAGGTTGGTGCGGGCTTCCATGATGGTGCCGATGCCCATGGTCACCACATGGAGCGGCACTTCGTCCGCGCTGCCGAAGAAGTGCGCGTTGTCGCGGCGGGTGCGCTCGGTGAGCGTCTTGATGCGGGTGCGCGAGGCGAGCGAGGAACTCGGCTCGTTGAAGCCGATGTGGCCGTCGGTGCCGATGCCGAGGAGTTGCAAATCGATGCCGCCCGCGGCGCGGATCGCTTGTTCATAGGCGGCGCACATCGCGCGGATCTCGGCGGCGTTGCCGTCGGGAATGTGGATGCGCTCCGGATGGATATTGATATGCCGGAACAGGTTTTCCCACATGAAGCTGTGGTAGGACTGCGGGTGCTCGCGCGGCAGGCAGAGGTATTCGTCGAGGTTGAAGGTGGTGGCTCGGCTCCAGTCGAGCTTCATGTCCACCAGCGTCCGATAGAGCCGCAGCGGCGTGCTGCCGGTGGCCAGCCCGAGCACGGCGTCGGGTTTTTCACGCAGCAGTTTGGCGATGATGCGCGCGGCGATGTCGGTGGCCGCTTCGGGAGTCGGTTGGATGATGATTTCCATCAGGAGATGCCAAGCTGGCGGGTGAGTTTGTTCCGGACGTCGGTGTTGAAGCGCTCGATGAAGCCGCAGACGTAATCGGCGATGTCGCGGGTTTCGTCCGCGACGAGCGGAGTGAGGTCGAGGCCGTAGATGAGCTGGGTGGCGGCGTCGGTGGCGTGGGCGTCGAAGAAGGTGGCGTTGGCGGCGCGGCGGCCCTGGGTGGCGAGGTCGTAGCGCTTGCCACCGGCGATCTGCGAGTCGAACACGCCATTGATGGCGGCCGCCAGGTTGTCGCGGCCGGTGACGTCCATCAGGACTTTTTCATCGTCCGGCAGCCAGTCGAGCGCGCGCCAGACTTCGCAGCCGATGACCTGTTGGGGTCTTTGATGGTGCGGCAGCGAGCGCATGGCCTTGAGGGCGGCGAGGGTGACGCCGATGTGCGTGTCGTGCTTGTCCGCCGGATTGTGGGTGTAAACGACCTGCGGGCGCGCGGCGCGGAAGATTTCGGCCAGGTCGGAAACCAGCGCGGTTTCGGCCGGGTCCTTGACCATGGAACTCGGGTGGTCGAGCTGGATGATGGCGGCGTATTGGCCGATCACGGCGGCGGTGTTCTGTTCCTCGCGGCGGATTTCCATCATGCGCTCGTTGCTGCAATCGGCATAAGGGCCGGTGCGCGAGCTGCCCGCGCCATTGGTGCAGGTGACGCCGCCGAACCAGCGGTCATCGCGGGCGAAACATTCGAGAATACCGTGGAAGGCCATGAATTCCAGATCGTCCTGGTGCGCGCCGATGCCGAGATGGGTGACGCGGGCGAGCGCTTCCGCGGCGGGCTTGCCGTCGGGGATGAAAACCGTGGCGTTGGGATGATGAAACTTCATTGTCTGCGGGATTTGCAGAGCTGCGGCAGGCTGGCGGCGGCCACGGCCTGGCCGACGCGGCGGGTTTTCTCGTCGGGCACATGGATGGCCACACGCCCGGCGGCATCCGGGAATTCGGCTTCGAGCACCTCGCGGGCCTTCGAGATCACGATGTCGCCGCCCGCGCCGGTGGTCACGCGGCCAAGCACCAGCATGTGGCCGAATGGATAGAAATCGAGATAGTGCGGGATGGCATAGCCGAGATAGACGCCGATGGTTTGGTAGATCCTCGCGGCGCGCTCGTCACCGGCGGCCATGAGTTTCTGGACCTCGACGAGCCGCTCGGGCAGGCCCATTTTCGCCGGAAGTTTGATTTTCGCGGCGGGCAGCAGCTTGTTGACGGCCTGTTGCGAGAAATAGAGCGCGCCGACACCGCGATCGCCCGACCATTCGTCGGCGGGCGCGTCCGGATTGTAATCGACCGGCGCGAAGGCGAGTTCGTTGAGCCAGCCGAGGATGCGGCCTTGCGGGTCCATGTAGCCAACCGCCTCGCTGGAGCCCATGGCCAGCCCGAGCATGCCGTTTTTGCCGAGCGAGAGCGCGCCGGCGAGCGCCGTGACGTCGCCATCGTTCATCACGGTGAGCGGCACGTCCCATTCGCGGGCGATGCGCTTGAAGACGCTGGCGGCGGTGGCGAAGTGTTTTTTCGGAATCGAACGCAACAGCGAGGCGACGCGGATCTCGTTGTCCACGATGATGCCCGCCGAGCTGCCGCCGATGGCATCCACGCGCGGCAGATTGGCGGCGGCGAGGTGCAGCGCGGAGGAAAGATGATGGTAGATGTAGTCCGGATGCGTCTGGTTCTTCGGATCCCACGGGGTTTCCTGAGTGAAGACCGGATTTCCGTCGATGACTGCGGAAACCTTGTAGTCGCTCGCGCCGAGGTCGAAACCGATCCGGCAGCCCTTGAGGAAACCGCCGGCGGAAATCTCCGAGTCCTTCGCGGCCGGCACCTTGTGCGGCGTGGTGGCGGCGACCTCGAATTTTTTGCCGTAGGTGATCTGCATCATCCGCACGTCGAAGGCCCGCGCGCCGCGCGGCGAGTAGGTCTTGCGGATGGCCTCGGCGATGGGCTTGGGCCCGCCGATGTGCAGTTTCCAGCCGCCGCGCGCCCAGAGCAGGAATTTCACCATGCGCTCGACGTGCCGCAGCGTGGTGGCGTCGCAGGCGGGATCGACGAGCGTTTCGTGGCGCGTCAGCAGGCCGTTCTCGCGCTCCAGACCGAGCACGAGCGGGACAGCGCGGCCGGATGCGCGGAGTTCGCGCTGGTATCCACGGGTGAACAGCGCCGCCGGCTGGAACTTCGGATCAAGCGGAGCGGCGATGGCGGTTTTGGCACCGGGGCACATGGAATGGCTCCCCCGGCGGGGATCGGTTTTCTCAGACATACCCATACAAAAGGAACGCCGACTGGTTAGAGCTGCGACTTCGCGCTGTAAAGGCGAATAGCCGGAGCCGCGCGCGAACGCCGCCGAGTTTTCGCATGACCAATCCGGAAAAGACGCCATAAACTCCGTCCATGCCCGCCGCGCCCGCGCCCGATCCGCGATTCAACGAGTTCGTCATCCTCCAGGCCCAGAACGCCGGGTTGTTCCTCGGCCAGATCCCGAACCCGGCCACCGGCGAAAAATCCGTGAACTTGCGCGCCGCGAAATCGGTGATCGATTCGCTCGAAATGATAGCGCTAAAAACCCGTGGCAACCTCACCGCCACCGAGACCAAGCAGCTCGACACCGCCCTCAAAAACCTCACCCCGCTCTACGAATCCACACTCAAAGCCGGTCACTGACCCTTTCCGCATTTCCGCTTTTTAGCTTTTCAGAATTCACCCCTATCATGTCCTACGAACCCTTCAACATCGGCAACGTCCCGGTCGGCGGACCGGTGCCGTTTTTCATCCTCGGCCCCTGCGCGCTCGAATCCGAAGCCTTCGCCTGGGAAATGGCGCGCTCGCTCAAGGAAATCGCCGACCGCACCGGCATCCATTTCCTCTTCAAGGCCTCCTACGACAAGGCCAACCGCACGGCCATCGGCTCATTCCGCGGTCCCGGCATTCATGACGGCTGCCGCATCCTCGGCGAAATCGCCCGCGAGTTCGACGTCCCCGTCACCACCGATGTCCACACCGCCGAGCAGGCGGAAATCGCCGCCGAACATGTCGATCTGCTGCAAATCCCCGCCTTCCTCTGCCGCCAGACCGACCTGCTCGAGGCCGCCGCCAAGACCGGCCGCGCGGTGAACGTGAAAAAAGGCCAGTTCCTCGCGCCCTGGGACACCGTCAACATCGCCGACAAGCTGCGCACCTTCGGCTGCGAGCGTTTCCTCATCACCGAGCGCGGCACCACCTTCGGCTACAACAACCTCGTCGCCGACATGCGCGCGCTCTACTGGATCCGCAAGGAAGGCCTGCCGATCGTCTTCGACGCCACCCACTCGGTGCAGCGCCCCGGCGGGCTCGGCGGCTCGACCGGCGGCGACGGCGAACTCGCGCCCGTGCTCGCCCGCGCCGCCATCGCCACCGGCGTGGACGGGCTGTTCATGGAAGTCCACTCGGATCCCGCCAACGCGCTCTCCGACGGACCGAACCAGATCCCGCTCGAATTCATCGAAGACCTGCTCATCAAGCTCATCGCCATCCACCACGCGGCGCACTGAGTCCGGAAATTGCCAGCTGCACCATGCGCGCCATCCTTCCGGCCCTGATCCTCCTGCATCCCTCTCTGCACGCGGAGGAGGCACCGGCCGAACCACGCAGGAAAATCCCCGCCGTTTCCCTGCTCCCGGATGGCAGCAAGCTCCACGGCGTGATGCTGCCGCGCTACGATGAAGAGCAACGCCTCTCCGCCATGCTTAAGGCGGAGGTGATGACTCTCGTCACCGACCGGCAGATCGCCGGCGACCAGGTGACCATCGCGTTTTACAATACCGACCAAAGCCCGCGCGCCCGGGTGGAGATGAAAAACGCAATGCTCGACCAAGGCACCGGCCTGCTCGAAGCCGGTGGCGGCGTCACGCTGCGCGGCGGCCGCATCGATGCCGACGGCAGCGGACTCGTCTATCACATGGAAAAAGCCCAGGGCTTCCTGACAGGCCCGGCCGAAACCCGCATCCGCGCCCATACCGAGACCACCATGACGCAACCGCATTTCCTCACCCGCCCCGCCGTGGCGCTTGCCGGCGCGGCCCTGCTCACCGCCGCCAGCGCCGAGCCTCCCGCCGCGCTCACCGAAGCCGAAAAATCCGCCATCGCCGCCCAAGCCGCACCCGCGGCGCCCGCCCACGCCAAGGCCGCCGAAGCCGCGCGCAGCAGCCTGCGCGCCGAACTCGCCGCCGCCGCCGAGGCCACCGAGACCGCCGCCGCATTCCTCGAGGAAGCCGGCATCGCCGGCAATGGAGCTGACCAGCCCGTCACCCCGCCGGCCGAGCCGCTCAAAACCGAGCCCGGCCCAGAGGACACCGTGGTCAACTGCGACGGCGGCATGTATTTCGACGCCGACGCAGGCCTTTTCGTCTATCTCAAGAACGTCCGGGTGGACGACCCGCGCTTCGCCCTCAGTGGTGCCAACGAATTGAAGATCTTCCTCGCAAAAAAACCGGCGCCACCCGGCGACAAGAAGCAAGGTCAAGATGACAACTCCGCGTTCGGATCCGGCTTCGGCGAGGTGGAACGCGTCGTGGCCACCGGCGCGGTGCGAATCCTTCAGAAGCAGCCGCAACCGGGCAAGGAGCCCGTAGAGGCCAGCGGCGCGATTTTCACCTACCATCCGAAAACCGGCGAGATCGTCCTCACCGGCGGCTATCCCTGGGTGAAACAAGGAGCCAACTTCATGCGTGCCAGGGAACCCGGACTCACCCTGCGCATCCAGAAAAACGGCTCCTTCGTCGCCGAAGGCAATTGGGACATGGGCGGCCGTCTCAACCAGAAACCATAACTCCGCTCCCGGCATTCCAGCATTTCAGCATTGACCCCATGCACGATCCCGGCTCCACCGTCCACCACACCGAAAGCGCCGTCCTCTTCGCCAACGGCCTGCGCAAGACCTACGGCGGCCGCGCCGTGGTCGATGGCGTGTCGATGACCGTGCAGCCGCGGGAAATCGTCGGCCTGCTCGGGCCCAACGGCGCGGGCAAGACCACCTCATTCTACATGATCGCAGGCATCATCCCGTCCGATGCCGGATCGGTCTGCTTCCAGGGACATGACATTTCGAAACTGCCGATGCACCGCCGCGCGCGCCTCGGCCTCGGCTACCTGCCGCAGGAGGAAAGCGTTTTCCGAAAACTCAGCGTCCTCGACAACCTGCTGGCGATCCTCGAAACACGCCCGCACCTGAGCCGCAAGGACCAGCTCGACCGCGCCCACCACCTGATGAAGCGCTTCGGCATCGCCAAGCTCGCCAAATCGCTCGCCATCACGCTTTCCGGTGGCGAAAAACGCCGGCTCGCCATCGCCCGCTCGCTTTGCTCGGACCCCAAGCTGCTGATGCTCGACGAGCCCTTCGCCGGCATCGACCCCAAGGCCGTGGAGGACATCCAGCGCATCGTCCGCGAACTGCGCGAACGCGACGGCCTCGCCATCCTGATCACCGACCACTCGGTCAGGGAAACCCTCACCATCACCGACCGCGCCTTCCTGATCCACGACGGCCGCGTCATTCTCGAAGGCGCTTCCGGCGAACTTGTGAACGACCCCATCGCCCGGAAATATTATCTCGGCGACGAGTTCCGGATGTGAGATGGCGGATTCGGCATCACTGCCGTCACGGCAATTTCCATGCCGCGCGGTGACGCTCGTATTCCGCCCTCGGCAACAGCACGTAGAGCGGCATGCGGGCGGGATCGAGGCGGGCGATCAACTCGCGAAGCTTGTGCTCGTCCATGGTCGTGCAACCCGCCGTCGGCCGGCCGCCGCCGTCGCGCCAGATGTGGAAAAAGATCGCGGAACCCGCGCCCGGCACCACTGCGGGCGGGGCGTTGTGGGCGATGAACAATTTGAGCGAATGGGCGTGGTCGCCTTGTTTCATCTGCGGTTTATCCACCCACGCCGCATGCAAGAAGCATTCCAGCGCCATGGAGCGCGGACTTCAGTCCGCCTTTCACCCCGCGAAGGCGTGGGCCGGGAGGCCGCGGATGCCGAGGCCCCGGATGACGAAGAGGCGTCCGGCGTGTTCTTCCTTGGCGGTCTTGTGCACGCCGGTGGTGACGAAGAGGTCTTCGAGGTTGGGGCCGCCGAAGGCACAGGCGGTGGTTTCCAGGCAGGGGATGGCGAGCCGGTGGAGTTCGTCGCCGGTGGCGGGAGCGAAGCATGAGACGCAGCCGCCGTGGCAGAAGGCGATCCACAGGTGGCCATCCGCGTCGATGGCCATGCCGTCGGGCGAGGCGTCGATGTGCGCGGTCGAGAATGCGCGGCGCGGCTCCAACAGCCTTCCGTTTTCATAATCGAACGCGAGCACCTCGCGGCGCGGGGTGTCAATGTAATAGCATGACTTGCCGTCGGCGGACCACACGATGCCATTGGAATTGGTGACCGGGCCGAAGGCCTCATGGATGGAGAGGTCGGGATCGAGGCGGTAGAGCTTGGCGGCCTTGGCTTGTTTCGCGAGGCTGAGGGTGCCGGCGAAGAAGCGGCCGTCGGGCGCGCATTTGCCGTCGTTGAAACGGTTGTCGGGCAGGTGGCTTTCGGGATCGGCGATGGGGGTGAGCGCACCGCTTTCCTCGTCAAGAAACGAGAAACCGTGATCGCCGGCGATGACAAATCCGCCGCGGGCACGTGGCACGACGGTGCCGACGCGCTGCCCGCAATCCCACGATTTCGCCGAGCCATCGGCCGGATCGAAGCGGTGGACGAGGTGGCTTTCGATATCGACGAAATAGAGCGCCCCTTGCCACCAGATCGGGCCTTCGCCCCAGACGCAGCGCACGGGGCCGACGGGTTCGGTGCGGATCATGGCGGGATTTCTAGCTGGGTCTCCGAACTTGCGCCATGGCAAAAAGATGGCACGAACGCGGGCTTTCCACGGGCGGATGGGATGGGCAGAATGCGGGTCATGCGGAATGAGGCGCTCGGCGACGTGCTGAAGGTGTGGCTGTATGCCGTGGCTTCGGTGTGGCTGGGAGCATGGCTCGCACCGCTGCTTTTCAATGCGGGCAAGGCGCTGGCGGAGGTGTCCCAGGGGAGGACGACGAACGGGTTTTTCGAGTGGCTGGCGGGGCATTGCCGCACGGCGGACTTCCCTGCGTTTTTTCTGGCGGGCTGGGGGTTGGCGGCGGTCGTGTTGATTTTGCCATGGATGGAGTGGCTTCACGCGCGGCGTGGCGTGCGGACGGGCGGAAGCGGACTGGGGTTGCGGAAAAACCCGCGCGGCGGGTGGCATGCGCTGGCGGGATTCCTGCTGGCGGCGGGGCTGCTGCTGCCGCTGGGCATCGCATTGGTGCCGGCGGGCTATCTGAAGCTGCGCGATCCGGGGCCCGAATGGCCGGGGATGGCGATGCGCGCCATGTGGATGGCGTGGCTCATCGCGCTGGTGATGGAGGTTTTTTTCCGTGGCGTCGCGTTGGGGGTTTTCCTGCGCGGGATGAGACCGGCGGCGGCGCTCGGGATGTCCGCGGCGTTTTTCGCACTGGTGCTCTCGGTGATCCCGCCCCATGACCTCAGCGTCCCGGACCCGGAACAGCCGCGGGTGGGTTTCGAGTTGTTGCGGCTGATGGCGGTGCGCTTCGCGGATGCGGCGGTGGTTCTTACGGAATTCGTGCCGCTGCTGGCGCTGGGTCTGGTGCTGGGCTACGCGCGCTGGCGGACGGCCTCGTTGTGGCTGCCGCTCGGCCTGCACGCCGGCTGGTGGTTCGCGCGCGAGCTGCTGCGGCGGCTCGGCAGCTCGCCGGAGGCGATGCAGCCGCCGCTGGCCGCAGGTCTTTTGCTGCACGGTTTGGTGCCGCTGGCGGCGCTTGTCGCGGCGGGCGCGCTGGCGCATTTTCTGACCCGAAAACCAAGCGATGCCCATGGCGCGGAATCCTGAATCAGGCGGTTGGCGCGGACTCGGCGGGCGGTTTCTCGATCTGCTTTACCCGCCGCGCTGTGGCATCTGCGCGGAGCCATTGGGCGGCGGGCGGGCGCTTTGCCGCGGCTGTGAAGCGGACTTGCCGCGGTTGCGCGAGCCGTTCTGCGAGTCGTGCGGAGAGGTATTTCCGGGGCGGATCGACCGCGCGTTCGCGTGCCCGAATTGCAGCGATTTGAAATTCGCCTTCGATTTCGCCCGGCCGGCGCTGATGCGCGACGACCGGACATTGGATCTGGTGCACCGGCTGAAATACAGCCGCGAAATCCATTTGGCAGGCGAGTTGGGCCGCATGGCGGCGGAATCGTTCGCCGATCCGCGGCTGGCCCCGGCCATCGAGGGGGCATGGCCACTGGTGCCGGTGCCGCTCCACCGCAGCCGTCTGCGCCACCGTCATTTCAACCAAGCGGCGGAAATCGCGCGGTCCTTGTCGTTCCAAACCGGGCTGCCGGTGGTGCAGGCGTTGAAACGCATGCGCAAGACCGAGACCCAGACCCTGCTCAGCCGCAAGCAGCGCATGGAAAACCTCCGCGGTGCATTCGAGATCACCCGTGCCGGCAGGAAATGTCTGGCTGGCGAGGCGGGCGGCGCGGTTCTGGTGGACGACGTGTTGACCACCGGATCAACCGTGCACGAGTGCGCGCGCACCCTGCGCCGGGCCGGCTTCCAGCGTGTCTGTGTGGTCACCGTGATGCGCGGCTGAACGGCCTCAATGCATGGTGGCAGAGGACTGCGGTGAGCCCGAGCATCAGCAGGGGCAGGATGCCGGACTTCAAACTCTCGCCGATCCCCCATGGCCGCAACGCATGGGGTTCCACTGCGCGGTAGAGCAGGTTGAAAGCCTTGAACGCGAGCACCCAGCCGGCATGCAGGCCGATTGAAAACCACAGTGCCCCGGTGCGCAGCCGCGCCCAGGCCAGGATCAGGCCGGCGACGAACAAGGTGGCGAAGTCGGTGAGGAAAAACAGCGGATCGGCGAAATGCAGCAGGATTTTCCCCAGCAACTCGAAGCCCGCCAACAGGTGCATGGGATTGGCGATTTCGAAACCATCCGGCGGATTCAGGAAATGCACGAAGGCGAACACCAGCGAGGTGCCGAGCACCGCGAATGCCGGCCGGGCGAAACGCAGCCACAGACCCAGCAGCACGCCCCGAAACAGCCATTCCTCCACCAAGGGCGCGGCCACTGCGGGGATCAGCGCCTTGCGGAGGAATTTCCCGGTCTCCGGCAGTTGCTCCTTCAGCGCGTAGGCCCCGGCCAGATCGAGCAACACCCCCATGACGGCCAGCAGCCCGCCCGCGATCGCACAGCCGATGGCGATTTGCGCCACCAGCGAAGCGCCGGAAAAACGCACGCACGCATCGTGCATCCCTGCATTTTCCAGCCCGATCCGGCGCAAGCGCCGCAGCAGGAATGGCAGCAGGACGAGCGCCGAGAACAGCAGCGAGCGGTCGAAATAGCGGTCCAGCTCCGCCCGTCCGCAGGACCCGGCCACGGATTCGAGCCAGGACGGCAGTGCGCGCGCCGCCGCCACCGCAGCCAGCCGCTTTCCGCCTTGGTAGGCCCATGGTGCCAGCACAGCCGCCAATATGAGCGAGGCAGCCACCCAGACCAATGCGGCTCCGATGCCGGATTGCAGAAAGCGTTTCAACGCGGCGGATTTGAGTCGCGCGGCCGTGATTTGTCGAGATCCGGTCTTGCCATCGGGGTGCTTGGCCGTAGTTTTTGCGCGGGCAGGTTTTTCCAACCTCCGAGGTCCAGTTCCGGTCAAGTGACAGTTGACTCGCGCCATGCAGGTGGCAGCGGACGACCGGCGGCCACTGGAAAAAGGAACCATCTGTCTCGCGGGCGGCGGCGCAGGCCGGCCGACCCCGACATTACGTGTGAGTTTCCTGCCGCAAGTGGTTGCGGCGCTCTCCGCGGCACCAAAAAGCCGGAAAACGTCGGGGCCACGCCGGTCCGCAAGAGTCTTCACAGCCATGCGGATTCCAATGAAATCCAGCGCGCCGGGCCGCCCTGCAAACCAGACACAAGCGACAATATGTCAAACGCAACACAACATTCCCGCCAAGCGGGAGAAGGTCGGCGCCGCCGTTCGCGCGGCGGTAAGAACCGCAATAGACAACAACAGGACGGCCGCAGCGATGGCGGCAAAAACCTCCGGCAAGACCAAGGCCCGCGCCCGTCGCGTGGCCGCGCCAAACCACCCGTCAAACTCACGTGGTGGCAGAAGCTGCTCAAGGCGATCGGCCTCTACAAGGAGCCGGCCCGTCCGGCACGGCCGGCCAGCACGGCCGGCGCGCCCAAGGAAAAGCCGCAGGCTCCCAAATCGAATGTGCGCAACGCACGCGGTTCCGGCGATGCGAGAGCTGCGGACAAACCTGCCGCGGCCAAGCGCCCGTCGCGTGGCGGCGATCCATCAACCGTGGAATCCGCCCGCCTCTACGTCGGCAACCTGTCCTACGACGTCACCGAGCAGGACCTCCAGGAGCTGTTCAAGGGCGTCGGCGGCGTGCGCAATGTGGAGATCATCTACAACCGCAGCACCCACCGCTCCAAGGGCTACGGCTTCGTCGAAATGCTCCACAAGGACGAGGCCCTGCGCGCCGTGGAAGTCCTTCATGACCAACCCTTCATGGGCCGGAAACTCAATGTTTCCGGTGCCAAATCGAAGGGCCAGGATGAGCGCGAAGAGCGCGAGGACGGCGCAGGCGGCGACCGCATTGTCTCGCTTGCGCCGCTGCCCGCCGCGAACCCCAAGGCGCAGGCCGCCGACGAGCCTGCCGCGGAGGAATCCTCCGAGTCGGATACCGGCCGCCGCAGCGAAGTGGCCTGAACCAAGCAACCACCATCACCCCCGCCCGGTCCG
The DNA here is from genome assembly GCA_049430545.1 of Luteolibacter sp. Lineage (GTDB taxonomy): Bacteria > Verrucomicrobiota > Verrucomicrobiia > Verrucomicrobiales > Akkermansiaceae > Luteolibacter. The sequence goes on along the minus strand of JBMTCD010000033.1, from coordinate 1,258 downwards.
CCGCGGCGGGGGTATTTTCGGGGTCTCATTTCCCGAAACGAAAAAAGCGGCCCACAGGCCGCTTTTTTCATGCTGAATGGTGCAAAGGAGCCGTGGTTCAAAGGCCCTTTTTGGAAAGGCGGGTGCCCTGGGTGGCTCCCTGGCGGGCCTTGAACTTGGGGTTCGACTTGCAGATCACATAGACCGTGCCCTTGCGCTTCACGATCTGGCAATCGGCGTGACGGCGCTTGGCGGAGGAGAGTGAGGAAAGGACTTTCATGGTGGCGGAAGGTTGGCGGTGGGACCGGCCGCGCAGGTCAACCGGGGCGCGGAGACTAGCCGGCGAAGCCCGCTTGTAAAGTCATTTCTGGTGGCTCGCGCGGGAGCATGCGGAAACCGCTCACTTCTTCCGCCAGTCCCGTGGTGGCCTCGTTGAGATGTCCCGGCGCGGGCTTGTTATTCGCCATAGGGGCGGATCCAGTCGACGTGCAGCTCGAACGGGCCCGGTTTTTTGTCAGCCAACAGCAAGCCGATGCGGAGGATCCTGGCGGGGTCGAAGACCTTGTCCGGGAGCTCCTGGCCACGCCAGGTGCCGCTGAAGCGTGCGAATGGCACCCGCACCTCCGTCCACTCGCCCTTGGAAGTCGGAAACGCGGCTTGGAATGACATTTCGCGGCCGCGGTAGCGGGCATCGGTGCTGAAACGCAACTGGTAGCTGCGGCCATCGCCCTTGACGCGCAGGATGACGCCCTCGGCAGCACCGAGGTCCAGCTTCACGTTTCCGCTTTGCAGCGAGGAAAAGCCGCCGTTGTTTTCCAGCGAGAGCATGCCGAAGAAACGGAGGGTGCCGTCCTTGCCGATCTCGTGTTGTCCCTGTGACAAGCCGCCCATGACGCCGTCATCGACGACCCGCCAGTTGAGTTTCCCGGACTCTTCGGGAGTGAACTCGGCAACCGCCGGGCGCTCGGCGGCGGTGGCGGGCAGACAGGCAAGAACGGTGGCGGCCATGAGGGATCGGATTATCATTGCGGGCACATCCAACTGCAGGAGCGCATGCAAGCCAATGGAAATTCCGGCGGCGGCGCAGTGTCCCATCGGCTTGTCTTCCAGCCACTTCGCGGGCACGCCGTTGACCGCGCCGGGCAATGATCCCACCACCGCAACCCTCAACCGTGTCGGCCTTGTTTGCCGCATGACCGGGGTCAGTCCTTGGATATTAAGATAGACGCTCGCCCCTGATCCGCGTCGTTGCCCTATCCATGGCAAGGCAGCCGGGATT
>JBMTCD010000032.1:0-22566 GCA_049430545.1 Luteolibacter sp. | reverse complement strand
CAATGGAGTGCGGCCCCGTGGCGTGTTTCGAGCAATAGACACTGCGGCGTGCGAGCAGGCTGGTGAGTTGGGTGATGGCGATGCCGAAGACCTGTTTGGTGAGGATGTGATCGACGCGCTCTTGCAGGTTGGGGATTTTCTTTTCCAGCCCTTCGGTGAGGCGGCGGGTGATTTCGCGGAGGAAGACTCCGGATTTCGTGCAGGGGTCGAGGAAGGTGACGGATGGGTCCGCCCAAAGGTTAGCGCCCTTGTGGTTCTTCGCCCATGCCTCGGCGAGGGTGTCGAGCATCCGGTTGGCGAGTTCCGGCGGGGTGAAGACCTCGTCGTTGGAGAGATTGGCGATGCAGGTGAGCACGTCCGGATTCCGCCCGCGCAGGGTGAAGCTGGCTTGCAGGCTCATGGCTGGCCCTCCTTCGCTTGCGCAGCCAAATCCCCCACGGTCATGGGCGGGTAGGTTTGGGTTGGGGTGAAGAGTTCGTGTTTGCCGAGATTGGCGAAGAGCGAGTCCTCGGCGCTGTAGGCCGACGAGCCGGTAAGGCAATCCAGGCGGAAGTCGCGTCGCTGGAATTTGCCCTTTCCGAGATAGCCCCACTCGGCAAACAGGATCGAAGATCCGTCGTGCCCGAGCATTTTCATGGCATCGCCGTGGACGAGGTTTTGCGAGAGCACGTAGGAAGCGGCGCGATACAGCTCATCGGACGGCTGGAGGTTCAAGTAAGCGGCGAAGATTTCCAGTAGGTTGGCGCGGCACTCGGCGATGTTGTCCGGGAGGAGTTCGATGCCGTAGAGGCACATGAGCGCGAGCAGGGCGAAGTGCCGTTTCTCGAAATCCGACTTGCCGTATCTCAATTCCACGGCGGCCAGCTTGCGTTGGAGGATCTTCACGAGGAAATTGCCGCTGCCGCACGCGGGTTCGAGGAAGCGGGAGTCGATGCGCTCGGTTTCTCCCTTCACCAGATCGAGCATCGCCTCAACAAGCCATTCAGGGGTGAAGACCTCCCCGTGGTCGGCGACGCGTTGTTTGGATTTTACGAGGCTCATGGTCGGGTGTTTCGAATCGCAGTCAGGAATTTCCTTCCACGGTCAGTCAATGTCACGAGACCCCGCCCTGCCGATTCCAGCAATCGTGCGGCGCGCAAGTGGCTCGCAGCCCATGCCACCCTGTTGGCAAACCTTGTCTGGCGGCCACTGGGGAGGAGTTCGCCCTTGTCGTCCTCCGACAATCCGAGCTGCTCGGCCAGCTTCGCTACTGCATCCTTGGTTGCTACAGGCTGGCCGCCCGCTTTCTCAACCAATCTGAGAAACGGCAACATCACCTCCTGAAATCCCGGAACCATGAGTCCCGTCTAGCGAACCGCAGGCGATGTGAACAGCCTAATTGAAAAATGGGGCGACTGCTTTCATCGCAAAGCTGCCTCATTTGGAAATAATGGGCAATTCAAAGCACTGAAAGGAATGCAAGTCACTGAAAACCAACATTATAGATCCAATAACTTCACTCCGTCGAAGAAGACGCGCCAGCCCTTGCGCACGTCTTCGTCGTGAATGGAGAGGGTGAACAGCTCCAGGGTGAAGGTTCGGTTGTTTTCATCAATCAGGCAGGTGTGAACCGACGAGCGGATGGCGCGTTCCAGCTTCCGGGCGGGTGTGGCCGCCTTTGCGGTTTCGCATTCCATCTACCTGGTCCAGCTCTGGTAGTAATGCCGGCAAGCCGCATGGATCACTTCGTCCTTCGACCGGTAATGCCAATAGAGGCTGCCCTTGGTCACGCCGGCGCTGCCGGCGATGTCGTCCATCCGGACGCGCCCGATGCCGCGCTGTGAAAAAAGCGCGAAGGCACAAGCGGCGAGCTTGTCGGGCATGTTGTCTGCAATCTCGTCCATCTCCGGATCGCTCCAGTTTTTTGTCTTTGCGGGGGGCATGCGGACATCTGGGAACCTGTCAGCGGGCCGCAACGGCTCTGCGGGCAAGGAAAAAGCCGCACTCCATGGGAGGGCGGCTTCTGCTGGCAAAGCTTCGGATGCGAGCGATCAGCGCTTGGAGAACTGGAAGCGCTTGCGGGCACCGGGTTGGCCGGATTTCTTGCGCTCCTTCATGCGCGGGTCGCGGGTGAGGAAGCCGAGCGGCTTGATGATCTTGCGGGTCTCGGCGTCGAGCTGGGTGAGGCTGCGCGAGATGGCATGGCGGATGGCCACGGCCTGGGCGACGGGACCGCCGCCTTTGACGGAGACCTTGACGTCGTATTTGTTCGAGAGGTTGGCCGCATGGAAGGGGGCGAGGACGCTGTTTTGCAGTTCCAGGCTCGGCAGGTAATCCTCGAACGAGCGGTTGTTGATGGTGATCTGGCCGGTGCCTTCGGTCATCCAGACGCGGGCGACGGCGGTTTTGCGGCGGCCGGTGGCGCTTTGGGTGGGAGTGGCGGTCATGGGATGGGAAAAGTGGTGGAGTGATGGAGTCAGCGAACGGCGTGTTCGGTAGGTTGCTGTGCATCGTGCGGATGCTCCGCGCCGGCGTAAACCTTGAGTTTGGTGTATTGTGCCTTGCCGAGGCGGGTTTTGGGCAGCATCCCGTAAACCGCGCGCTCGACGAGCAGGACCGGCCGGCGCTCGCGCACCATGCGCGGGGTTTCCGATTTCTGGCCACCAACGTAGCCGGAGAAACGGGTGTAGATCTTCTGGTGTTCCTTGGCTCCGCTCAACACCACCTTGTCGGCATTGATGACGACCACGAAATCGCCGGTATCGATGTGCGAGGTGAAAATCGGCTTGTGTTTGCCGCGGAGCAGGCGCGCGGCTTCGACGGCCACTTGACCGAGGATCTTGTCCTTGGCATCGATCACATACCACTTGCGTTCGACCTCATGGGGCTTGGCGGAAAACGTCTTCATTCGATTGGATGGAAAAAATACCTTCGGCACCGACCGTGTGCGCGAAGGGGCACGCAAACTAGGAGGCTGCCCTTGGGGTGTCAACCGGGAAATCGGCGGAAAAATCGCGCCTTTTTCCCGGATGGGAAGGCCGGTGTTTTTCAGGTGCGTGGAACGCAACCTTGCCCTCGCGGGCACTAGGCTCCATAGTGTTGATGCATGCAAGAGCAACGGCATGATTTCTGCGATCGTGACGCCGTGAAGCTGGAGCGTCTGGAGCTGGCGCTCAAGGCATCCAACGAGGGCATCTGGGATTGGTGGACGGACCGCGGCGAGATCTATTATTCGCGCCGGATCCTGGAGTTTCTGGAATGCGGCAAAGGGCACGCGCCGCACTTGTTCCAGCCGCCTTTCGAGTGGATTCACCCGGATGAGCGCATGAAGTTCCAGCGTGCGATGGACCAGGTGTTGGGCCGCAACGGACCCGAGACGCTGGCGGTGGATGCCCGCATCCGCACCGGATCGGGCGACTGGCGGTGGCTGCGCATCCGCGGCACCGTGGTGCGCGACCGCGAAGGACGGACCTACCGCATCGCGGGCTCGATGATCGACATCAGCCGGCGCAAGCAGGCGGAGGCCCAGGTGGATGAGGAACGCTATCTGCTGCGCCAGTTGATCGACCATGTGCCGGTGCAGATTTACTTCAAGGACCTGTTGTCACGGATTGTGATGGCCAACAGGCACATGGCCGAGTGGGTGGGGCTCGAGCAGGGTTCCGAGCTCACCGGCAAGCACGACCGCGATTTCTTCAATGAGGATCACTGGAAGCCGGCGGAGGCCGACGAGCGGCGTATCATCGAGACCGGCGAGCCGGTTTCCGGGCAGCTGGAGCACGAGGTCTGGACGGATGGCGAGGAGACCTGGGTGATGACCTCGAAGTTTCCCTGGCGTGACCGCAACGGCAACATCATGGGCACCTTCGGGGTTTCCAACGACGTGACGCACATCGTCAAGGCGCAGCGCAAGGCGACCGACCTGGCCGCCGAATTGCAGCAGAAAAACCACATCTACGAGGAAGAGGTGATGCTGGCGCGCGAGATCCAGCAGGCATTTGCGACCATGGATTTCACTGAGCTGCAGGCCGGCGGCATGCGTTTCCGTTTCGGTTCGCGCTACATCCCGATTTCCGGCCTGGCGGGGGATTTTTTCGAGGTCATTCCGTTGCCGGATGACCGCGCGGGTGTGTTGATTTGCGATGTGATGGGGCATGGTGTGCGTTCCGCGCTGATTGTGGCGATGTTGCGCGGGCTGATCGAAAAGCAGCGGGCGCAGGCCACCGATCCCGCGGCATTCCTGCATGGCCTCAACGACGGGCTGGCATCGATTTTGGAGCGTGCGGGCACCACCATGTTCGCGACCGCGTTTTACGGGGTGATCGATCCCGCGGCGGGCCAATTCCAGTTCGCTTGCGCCGGGCATCCCGGGCCGGTGATCGAGTCGGCCAATGGGGTGTGCCAGATCGCCATCGGACGCGATGCCCGCGGCCCCGCGCTGGGGCTCAGCCGGAATGCGGCATACCCGGCCGGCTCGCTCGAGCTTCAGTCCTTCAAGCGCATGATCCTATTCACCGACGGGGTTTTGGAGGCGGAAAACCACGAGGGTGAGCCATTCTTCGAGCGCCGCTTGATCGAGATCATCACCGGCCATTCCGGGGACACCCTCGAGCACTTGCTGGACGACATTATCGGCAGCGTGCTGGCGTTTTCGGAAGCCCGGCACTTCGACGACGACGTGTGCCTGCTCGGGATCGAGGTCTTGGCGGATTGAATGCCGCGATGGTGCCGGAACCGGGGGAAACCGACTTCCTGCCACTGGCGCTGGCGGCGGGTTTTTTCCTGCTGTTGCGTTCCGGCAAGTGCGGAGTCACCGGCATCGTCGGCCTCGGCGCGCTCGCCGGTCTCGCGGCGGGCTGGTTCGGCGCGGGATAGGCGCGCACAAGGCAATGGTCCTTGCTCCTAACAGACTGCACCACGGGCGATGACCAGGCGGATGGCCGCGGGATAAATCCGGTGCTCCACCTGCTGGATGCGCGCGTGCAGCGACGCGGCGGTGTCGTCAGGCAGGACGGGCACTTTTTCCTGGAGAATCACCGGGCCGGTATCCATGCCTTCATCCACGTAGTGGACGGTCGCGCCGGTTTCCGGGACACCGGCGTCGAGCGCCTGTTTCCATGCCTCGAGTCCGGGAAACGCTGGCAGCAGGGCGGGATGGATGTTGATGATGCGCCCGGGAAATGCCTCCAGCAGCGGGCGTTTCACCATGCGCATGAAGCCGGCGAGACAGACGAGTTCGACGCCGGCGGCCTTGAGGCGGCTTGCGGTTTCGCGTTGGGCCTCGTCGGGGAATTTCGTGCGGAAGCCGCGGCAGTCGATCACGCCGGATTCGATGCCGTGGCTGCGCGCGCGTTCGAGGATGTAGGCATCGGGATTGTCGGAAAGGACGAGCGCGATGCGGGTGTCGAGCGTGCCGCTGGCGATGGCGTCAAGGATGGCCTGCAGGTTCGAGCCGGAGCCCGAGCCGAGAATACCGAGGGTCATGGTGAAACCGGGCGGGGGAGTTTATTCGCCGGTGGCATTGGCGGGAGCGTCGGCAGCGGCAGGAGCTTTGCCGGATTTGATGTCGGCGAGCATTTTCGCCGCAGAGACCCGTTGTGTCTCGCTGAGTTTGCTGTCGATGGATTTGAGCATATCCGCGGCTTGTTCCGCGCCGCGTTCTTCGGCCAGCGAGGCCAGCGCCCAGGCTTTCACCGGGTCGGCATCGGTGCCGGTGCCATCGCGGTGCATGCGGGCCAGTGCAAGGGTTGCGGCGGCGTGGCCTTGGTTGGCGGCGAGCGAATAAAGCTGGCCGGCGTTTTCCAGGTTTCGGCCGAGACCTGCGAGGCCGTTTTCATACAAAGCCGCCAGGTTGTTCTGCGCGCCCGGGTGGCCATTTCTCGCGGCGCGGGTGAGCCAGGCGACGCCGGCGGTTGGGTCGGCCGTTTGCAGGCGGTCGGAGAGGTAGAGCAGTCCGAGTTCGTTCTGCGCCTCGGCGAAGTTGGAATTGGCGGCGGAGACGAGGTGGGCGTAGCCGCGGAGGAGATCGGGCTCCTTGGCGGAGAAAGCATGCGCCGCGAGTCGGAAATGCGCCAGCGGGTTGCCCGCCTTGGCTGCTTGGTCGAGGATATCGAGGCCGCGCTGGACATCTTTTTCCGTGCCCTTGCCTTCCATGTGGAACACCGCTGCGCGCAGCATGCAATCGACCTGTCCGGCGTCCTTGCCGCGCTCGTATTGGGCGAAGGCGGCCTTGAGGTCCTGGTTGACGATTTCCTCGTAATCGCCGAGCGCGAGGTAGGCGGAGAATTCCTTGGCATCGATCGCCTTCTGGAGCCACTCGCGGGCCTTTGTTTCATCGCGGATTTCCTTCTCGCCGTTGAGCAGGCGCGATCCGAGCGCGACCATGGCACCGGCATTGCCGAGATCCGCAGCCTTGGCGTAGGAATCGATTGTCTTTTTCAAATCCCGCAGCTCCGGAAAACCGAACTGGCCGTCGTAAAAACGGGCGAGCATCAGGAGTGATGGGATGTCACCGGCTTCCGCCGCACGCTGCCACCAGAGCGCCGCCTTGTCCGGATCGGGCGCGGGGCTGAGCCGGCCGCGCAGGTAGGCTTCACCAAGGATACGGCCGGCCACCGAGACATCGCTGAGGGCGGCGGATTCGAGACTCTCGCGGGCTTGTTCGCGTTCCTTTTCATCCTCCGAGGCGAGCAGGATGAAGGCCATTCGGTAGCTGGCGTCGAGGTGCTTTGCGGCAGCCGCTTTGCGATACCAGGCGAGTGCCTCCTCGCGCGAGGCCTCCGCTCCTTGACCGGTTTCGTGGGCATACCCCATCAGGTAAAGCGCATCGGCATTTCCTTGCTCGGCGAGTGGTTTGGCCAGTTCCACCGCTTTCGCGTGGCGGCCGGCGTGGAAGGCGTCGAGCGCGGGCTTTGCGGGACCTTCGGCATCGGTCGGGAGGGTGCCGGCGTTCTCGGTGGGCAGCGAAACAGCGGCAGGCAGCGCGGCGGCGAGGGCCACGGTGAGGAATAAGGCGAGGGATTTGCGCAGAAGCATGTGGCTACCAAGACGCGGACCCACTCCGATGGCAAGCGAGATTCGTCCTTGTCCGGCCCGGGCGCCCGGCCACACTCGCGCGGCATGGAAAGCCACGAATGGTTCGAAAAAAGCGATGGTGAAAAAACCTACTACCGCGCCAACTACATCGGCGGGCGCTGGACCATCATGACCACCACCATCAAGCGCAATCCCGTCTGGGAGGACCTCCGCGAAGTGCCCGCCACGGTCTGGCGTGAGCTGCGCGACATCGTTTTCAACAAATACCAGCGCAAGCGCCTGCCGTGGGAGCGCGTCGCCGAAATCGACCGCATCCTCGAAGCTTTCACCACCGACCCATGAAAAACCACCCCGCCGCCATCCACCCGTTTCTCTCACCCGACCTCCACGTCCGCTGGTCCGCGCTCACCGCCGAGCGTGTCGAGCCCGACATCCGCCACGCGCTCGCAAACGCCGCGGCGGCCATCGAAGCGATCTGCGCCCAGGATCCCGGGCAGCTGAGCTACGAGTCCACCTTCCTCGCGCTCGAAAACGCCACCGAGGAGCTCAGCCGTGGCTGGGGCCGTCTGCAGCACCTCGATTCCGTGGAGGACCAACCCGCGCGCCGCGAGGCGCTCAACCGCATGCTGCCGGAAGTCAGCGAATTTTATTCCTCGATTCCCCTCAACGAGCGCTTGTGGCAAACCCTCAAGACCTTCGGTGAAAGCCGTGCGGTGGCAACGCTCGATCCCGTGAAAAAACGCTTCGTCCAGGAAACCATGGACGACTTCCGCCAATCCGGTGCCGACCTGCCGCCGGGCCGGAAACAGCGCGTGGCGCAAATCGAATCCGAACTCTCCAAGCTCACCAAGCAATACTCCGAAAACGTGCTCGATTCCACCAACGCCTGGGAGCTGGTGATCACGGATGAATCGAAGCTCGCCGGCCTGCCGGATTCCGCCAAGGCCGCCGCCGCGGCGAATGCGAGTGCCAAGGGCCTCGCCACCGAAGGCAAGCCGGCATGGCGCTTCACGCTGCAGTTTCCCTCGATGTTCCCCGTCATGCAATATCTCGAGGACGATTCGATCCGCCGCCAGGTCTGGGAGGCTGCGGGACAAATCGGCGGCCATGGCAAGCATGACAACTCCGCGCTCGTCTGGAAGATCATCGAGCTGCGCCACGAAAAGGCGGGAATCCTCGGCCAGGAGCACTTCGCCGACTTCGCCTTGTTGCGCCGCATGGCCAAGACCGGTGCCGGCGCGCTCCAGTTCGTGGAAGGCATGCACCGCCGTGTGAAGCCCGGTTTCCTCGCTGATTTCCGCCAGCTCGCACAATACAAGGCCGCCAAAACCGGCAGGCCCGTGGACCTGTTGGAACCCTGGGAAACCACCTACTGGGCCGAGCGCCAGCGCAAGGAGAACTATGACCTCGATGCCGAGCAGCTGCGGCCGTATTTCCCGGTCGATGGTGTCATGTCCGGCATGTTCGAGATCGCCGCGCGCCTCTTCGGCATCACCATCAACCAGATGGACACCGTTTTCCTGTCAGCCGGCCAGCCGAATCCGGAGGACAAGGTCGAGGTGTGGCACCCGGAGGTGTCGTTTTATGAAATCCACGACTCGGAGACCGGCCGCCCCCTCGGCTCGTTTTATGCCGACTGGCATCCGCGCGAATCCAAGCGCGGCGGCGCGTGGATGAACTCGCTGCACACCGGCGCTCCCGGCGAGCCGCACCTCGGCCTGATCGTCGGCAACATGAGCCCGCCGGTGGATGGCAAGCCCGCGCTGCTCACCCACGGCGAGGTGGAAACCATCTTCCATGAGTTCGGCCACCTGCTTCACGGCATGCTCAGCGAGGTGCCGGTGAAGTCGCTCTCCGGCACCAACGTGCCGTGGGACTTCGTCGAACTGCCCTCCCAGATCATGGAAAACTTCTGTTGGCACCGCGAGTCGCTCGACCTCTTCGCGCGCCACCACGAGACCGGCGAGCCGATCCCCGGCGCGCTGTTCGACAAAATGATCGCCGCGCGAAATTACATGAGCGCCACCGCCTTCATGCGGCAACTCTCACTGGGCAGGATCGACCTCGAATTGCACATCCATTTCGAAAAATGGCGCGGCCGCGATCTCGATGAGATCGACCGCGAGATCCTCGCCGACTACCGGGCGCCGCTCAAGACCATGGGCCCGACCATTCTGCGCCATTTCAACCACCTGTTTGGCAGCCCCACCGGCTATGCCGCCGGCTATTATTCCTACAAGTGGGCCGAGGTGCTGGATGCCGATGCCTTCACCCGCTTCCAGGACGAGGGTGTCCTCAACCCGGAAACCGGCCGCTCGTTCCGCCAACACATCCTCAGCCAGGGGAATGCCGCCCCCGTGGACGAACTTTACCGCCGTTTCATGGGCCGCGATCCGGAACTTGAACCTCTCCTCATCCGCAGCGGCCTCACCGAGCCGGCGGTGGCCTGACACGCTACCCGCCTCCCATTACTTGCTCAGCGTGAGGGCACCGTCTCCAGCGGGGACCCAATTCGCGCCATTCCATTGCGAGGTGGAATGACGCCCCATGATCTGCGTTTCATCCGCAGTGTCATAACCCGCCACAATCCGCAGAGCCGGATAGGGAAACAGATTCACCACCAACACGGCTCCATAGGCATCCGGCTCATGCTGCACCAGTTGGAAGGGAAACGACTGGCCCGGATTGGATGAAACCACCAGCGTTCCGGAAGTCCCGCCCGAACCGAATGTCAACGTGTAGGCAATTCCTCCTGCGAAATTCAGAGCCATGGTTTTGCCGGCAAGCAATTCCTGGCGCAGGGCATCCGGGTTTCGAAGCAGTGAGATATGATAAAATGCCTTTGGTTCTTCCGCGACAGGAAAGCTGATCGGCGTCCCTTGAGTCAATGGGCTCCCTGGCGGCAGCCGGCCAATGAAATCCCATGAGCTGAGATCGGTGCTCTTGAATACAGTGAAGATGGAATCGCCGGTCACACTGATGGCCGGTGTGTAGGAAACCTCATGCATCCCTCCCGAGGCATCCACGGACAACACCCCCGGCACGGCCTGGCATACGGGCAGGTTCTGGCCGGATTCATCGAAGTCCAGCGCATCCGGTCCGTTGCGCTGGATGACGAGGTTACCAATGCGGGTGGCATTGGTTCCCGCAGCCATGATGAGATCGATCGTCGCGCGGCTGGCGGCATCGGTGACCAGGCCGAAAACGGTGTGCTTGCCATCGAGCGAGGGGATGGCGGCGCTGCCGGTCAGATAGATCTGGCTGCCGTTGGTGTTGGGGCCGGAGTTGGCCATGGCGAGCACGTAGGGATCATGCCGGAGATCCGGGTGGAATTCGTCGCGGAACTTGTAGCCCGGCCCGCCACCCGAGTTGGTCCCGTTGCCGGATCCGGTCTGCGCGATCTTGAATCCGGAGTCATTGACCACCCTGTAGAACGGCTCGCCGGTGTAGAAGCGCTTCGGCCGGACCGCGCCGGTGGCGTCGTCGTAGCACGGACGCGATCCCTCGGCGAGGGCGATGAAGTTCGCCACGGTCCGCGGCGTCTTGTCGTATTGCAGCTCCACCACCACGTTGCCCAGCGGGTTGCCGGCCGGGGTTTCGACGATTTCGAAGCTGGCGAGGATTTGTGCCGCAGCCGGCAGCGCGAACAGCGCGAGGAAAATGGCGGGTTTCATGGAGGTGCAGCGATTGGCCGACAGCCGGATCTTCGTCAAGGACGCTGGACACGCAAGCGCAGGAAACAGCGGCCGGCATCATCGACCGCAAGCAGCGCTTCCCGCCTTTCGATGGTTTCGCCACCGTTGCCGAAGGCAAATACTCCGCCGCTATCATGGCACCCGCCCACGGATCATCCAATTCTCCGGTATTGACCAGGCCTTGTCGGTGGGAGTACCCGCAGGCATGCCGCAGAAGAAAGAACTGCTGGATCTGCAATTCATCGATGCACGTCACAAGTTGCTGGACTTGGCGGCGTTTCTCGACCGCATGGACCGCGCCGGTGGCGAGGAGGATTTCCGGTTGGCGGCGTTGAATTCGTGCCTGCCGATTCTGCTTGAGTCGCGCGGCGACCGGGCTCGGGCGATCCTGGAGGCCTTGTCCGATCCATCCACCGAGCCGATCCCGCAGGCGACGATGCAAGGGGCGTTCGGCGCTCCTCCGCCCGCCGTTTCCAGAACTTCCTGATTTTCCAGCCACATGCGCTATATTGAACCCCATGCCCACATGGTCAGCCGCACCACGGATGACTACCAGAAGCTCGCGCTCGCCGGCTGCGAGGCCTTGTGTGAACCCGCGTTCTGGGCCGGCTTCGACCGCAGCTCGGCGCAGGGGTTTCACGACTACTTCCGCCAGCTCACCGAGTATGAGCCGAAGCGCGCGGCGAAATTCGGCATCCGCCACTTTTGCTGGTTGTGCATCAATCCGAAGGAGGCGGACGATCCGGTCTTCGCCCGCGAGGTGATGGCGTTGATTCCGGATTTCATCCAGTGCGGCAACGTGCTCGGCATCGGCGAGATCGGCTTCAACAAGAACACGCGCAACGAACAGGCGATTTTCGAGGAACACGTGCAGATCGCCCTCGACCACGACCTGCCGGTCCTGATTCACACCCCGCACCTCGAAGACAAGCTCAAGGGGACGCGGCTGACGCTCGAATCGCTGGCGAATTTTTCAAAACTCGACCGCTCGCGCGTCATCATCGATCACGTGGAGGAGCACACTGCACCGATGGTGCTCGACGCCGGCTACTGGGCCGGCATGACGCTTTACCCCGAGAGCAAATGCTCGCTCGACCGCGCGATCGACATCCTCGAGGTCCATGGACCGGAGCGCTTGTGGCTGAACTCCGCCTGCGACTGGGGCGTGTCCGATCCGCTGGCCGTGCCGCAATGCGCGCTGCGCATGAAGTCGCGCGGGCACCTGGCCGATGCCGTCGAGCGGGTGATCTACCGGAATCCGCGCGAGTTTCTCAGCCAGTCGCCGCGGTTCGCCCTGTGAGGTGTGTGAGCGCCTCTGACGCCGCATGGCCCAAGATGGCGGCTTTGCCGGAGCTTTTGCTTGTTTCCTGATGCCGCCGGCTGTCAGTGGGGGGCGTCACCATGGAACCAACCGGTCGCGTCATCCTCGTCCCCACGCCCATCGGCAATTTGGGCGACATCACATTGCGGGCGCTCGAAGTGCTTCGCGGAGCGGACCGGATCGCCTGTGAGGACACCCGTCGGACCGCGCCGCTGCTGGCGCACCACGGGATTTCCGGCAAGCCGCTGGTCTCGCTGCACGAGCACAACGAATCGCGGCGTGCGCCCGAGCTGGTGGCCGCGGCCCGCGCGGGGGAAACGGTGGCGGTGGTGACGGACGCGGGGATGCCCGGGATTTCGGATCCCGGCTACCGGCTGGTGCAGGCCTGCATCGAAAGCGGCACGCCCTGCGAGGTGCTGCCGGGACCCTCCGCGGTGGTGACGGCGCTGATCGGATCCGGATTTCCCTGTCACTCCTTCCGCTTCGGCGGCTTCCTTTCGGTGAAGTCCGGAAAACGCCGCGCCGCGCTCGCTGCGGCCATCGAATCCGGTGAGACCGGCATCTTTTTCGAATCGCCACACCGCTTGCTTTCCACCTTGGACATCCTCGCGGAAACCCATCCCGAGGCGCGCGTCTGCGTGGCCCGCGAGCTGACCAAGAAGTTCGAAACCTACCACCGTGGCACGGCTGCGGAGCTGCTGGATCATTTCCGCGCCCATCCGCCCAAGGGCGAGATCGTCCTGCTCGTCCATGCGGCGTGAACCTGCCTTTCCCTGCCATGTCCAATGCCCTGATCCACGAAACCTCGCCCTATCTGCTCCAGCACGCCCACAATCCGATCGATTGGCTGCCGTGGAGCGAGGCGGCTTTCCAAAGCGCCAGGGAAAAGGACAAGCTCGTTTTCCTCTCCGTCGGCTACTCGACCTGCCATTGGTGCCATGTGATGGAGCGCGAGAGTTTCGAAAACCCCGAGGTGGCCGCGGTCATGAACCACCATTTCATCAACATCAAGCTGGACCGCGAGGAGCGTCCGGACATCGACGCCACCTACATGGCCTTCGTGCAGGCCACCACCGGCCAGGGCGGCTGGCCGATGAGCGTCTGGCTCACGCCCGATGGCAAGCCGGTCTTCGGCGGCACCTATTTCCCGCCCGACGACCGCCACGGCCGCGCGGGCTTCACCCGGGTGTGCCACGAGCTGGCGCGGCTGTGGCGCGACGACCGCCCGCGCATGGAATCCGCCGCGCAAAACGCGATCGAGCATCTGCGCCAGCAAGCCGCGGCGCAGGATGCCGGAAAATGCGCGGACGCGCGCGTGTTCGGGGATTTCATCGACCGCTGTGCGGCGATGTTCGATGCGGTGCACGGTGGCTTCGGCGGCGCGCCGAAGTTCCCCCGCCCGGTGGTGCCGCGGGCATTGATGCAGCTTGCCGAGCGCTTCGGCATCGAAAGCGGGGCGGGTGCGCAGGCGTGGGAAATGTGCCGCGTGACGCTGCACGCCATGGCGGCTGGCGGCATGCGCGACCACCTCGGCGGCGGCTTCCACCGCTACTCGGTGGACCGTTGGTGGCACGTCCCGCATTACGAAAAAATGCTCTACGACCAGGCCCAGCTCGCGATGGCCTACCTCGACGGCTGGCAGATCGGTGGCGATGCGGAGTTCCGTGAAGTGGCCGGGGACATTTTCCGCTATCTGCTCGAGACCCTGCGCGACCCCGGCGGCGCATTCCATGCCGCGGAGGATGCCGACAGCCTGCCCTCGCCCGGGGCGAAGGCAAAACTCGAAGGCGCCTTCTGGACCTGGACGGCGGCGGAGATTTCCTCACTGCTGGATCCGCGCGACGCCGCCATTTTCGATGCCGCCTACGGCGTGGAGGCGAATGGCAACGCCCGCCCGGAGAGCGATCCGCACCGCGAACTCGAAGGCCGCAATACCTTGTTCCGCGCGAAATCCGATGCCGAACTCGCCGTCTTGTTCGATTGCCCGGAAAACGAAATCCGCGAGCGTCTCGCCGCGGCGGGGAAAGTTCTGTTGGAAATCCGTGCCCTGCGTCCGCCACCGCACCGCGACGACAAGATCGTCACCGCATGGAACGGCCTGGCCATCGGTGCGCTGGCCCGCGGCGCGCGCCTGTTGGAGCGTCCGGACCTCGCCGCCGCGGCGCGGGAAGCCGCGGCATTTTTGAAACGCGGGTTGTGGGATGGCACCCGCTTGTTCCGCAGCCACCGCGGCCGGCGGGGTGGGGTCGAGGCGTTTCCAGCGGATTACGCGTGCCTGGTTTCCGGGCTCATCGAGCTGCACGCCACCCTTCCGGACGAAGGCTGGCTGGCATGGGCGGCGGATTTGCAGGAAAAAATGAATGAGGCATTCTGGAGCGAACCGCACGCCGGCTATGTGATGCGCCCCGCGCTCGCGGGCGATGAATTGCTGGCGATCCGTGACGACTACGACGGTGCCGAGCCGTCGCCCAACCACCTCGCGGCCGAAAACCTGCTGAAGCTCGCCGCGCTGCTCGATGAACCGCGCCACGCCCAACGCGCCGAAACTCTGCTGCGCGCCGGTGCCGCGCTGCTGGAACGGCAAGCCTTTGCCTGCCCGCTGCTGCTCGCCGCACTCGACCTCCACGAACGGGGTGTGATGCATTTCAAGATCCCGGCCGGGACCGGGCCCGCGCTGTTCGCCAAAATCCGCTCACGTTTCCTGCCGCGAGCGGTGTTCTCAGCGGGCGATGGCAGCAGGCCGATCGTCTGCGAGGGCATGACCTGCCGGCCATTCGACGTCTGAATGTCATTCCAGCACCAGGAAATTGCGCACCGGGCGGTTCCACAGCGGACGCGATTTCCACGGGCCGCCGGAGATTTTTTCCGAAACCCACAGCTCCGAGGATCGCCCGCCATCGAGGTTGAGCGCGTGCGCCACCGGCCAGCCGGCGGGTGACGAGGTGGCCAGGATATCCGCACAGCGGGCCAGCGTGCAGGGGGCCGCGCGGCCGATCCACCAGCGCTGGCCGCCATCCCACAGGATCATCGTGCGGGCACTGGTCCTGGTGTTTTCCAAGCCGCCGACGGCGCGCCCGCTTTCCACCAGCAGCGGGCCCGCTTGCAACAGCTCCTGCATGGCCATGGCACGGGCACTGCCAAGCGCCTGCCGACGGCTGATCGCCATCCTGCCCGCGCCATCGGCATGCCACACGCCACTGCCAAGGGAGCTGGCGGAATTCCATGCGCCGAATCGCCTGCCACCCGCCATCACCAAACCGAGCGGCTCCCCCGCGGGTGTGAAAAACCCGCCGTTCACCGCCGCAATGCCGCCCATCGATCGCGCGGCACTTTCCGCATCCGGAAAACGCCGGCCCGGCGTGCCCTCTTGCTCCACCACCGCGAGCCGCTGCCGGCGCGCATCGAAGACCACACCCTCGAACCACACACCGGAAAGCGTCACGCGCAGGAATCGCGTCGATGCCACCGGATGCAGGGCGGCGGTTTCCTCCGGCCGGGCCGGCTCAGGTGCCGCGCGCACCGTCCGCGCCGCTGCCGCAGGCGGATTCACAGGCGCATCCACAAGCGGCGAACAACTGGCCGCGAACACGGCGGAAATGGCGATTCTCAGGATGTGCACGCCCCGCCATCGCACGCCCGCAGGTCCGGGGCAAGCCGCGGCAATCGCAGCCGCCCGTGATCCGGTGATGCTGCACATTTCCATCGACAGCGCGGCACGATTCCTGCGTGCTTCGTCGCGACATGCCGCCATTGCTGCGTTTCGAGAATGTGACCAAGCGCTTCGGGTCATTCACCGCGGTGGATTACGTGACGCTAGAGATCGAAAAGGGCGAGGTGTTTTCACTGCTCGGCCCCTCCGGATGCGGCAAGACCACCCTGCTGCGCATGTGCGCGGGATTCGAAACGCCGGATGCCGGGCGCATCCTGCTGGAAGGCCGCGACATCACCGCGCTTCCACCCAACGAACGCCCGGTCAACACGGTGTTCCAGAGTTATGCCTTGTTTCCCCATCTCAGCATCCGCGACAACATCGCCTTCGGCCTGCGCATCGCGAAGCGACCGCAAACCGAGATCCGCCAACAGGTGGACCGGATGCTCGATCTCGTCGACCTGACCCCGCACGCCGACAAGAAACCTTCGCAGGTTTCCGGCGGCCAGAAACAACGCGTCGCCATCGCCCGCGCGCTGGTCAACAAGCCGCGCGTCCTCCTGCTCGACGAACCGCTCGCCGCGCTCGACCTCAAGCTGCGCCAGCGCCTGCTGGTGGAACTCGATGCCATCCACGACGAGGTGGGCATCACCTTCATCTACGTCACCCACGACCAGGGCGAGGCGATGTCGATTTCCGACCGCATCGCCGTGATGCACGGCGGCAAGGTCGAACAGATCGGACGCCCGGCCGAGATCTATGAAGCGCCGCGCACCTCGTTCGTCGCCGCGTTCATCGGCGATACCAATTTCCTCGACGCCACTGTCGGCATGCCGCTCGAAGGGGAGTTTTCACGCGCCGTCGTCGATGGACTCGGTGAAATCGTCATCGATCGCGACAAGCCGGTGGCTCCGGGCGATCTCGTGCACTTGTCGCTGCGGCCGGAGAAAATCCTCGTCTCGCGGGAACGCCCGTCCGCCGGTCCGCTCGACAACGCGGTCCAAGGCACGGTCGAGGATGTGATCTATTTCGGCGCGCGCACCCGCTACTGGGTGCGCTGCGGCGAGTGGCGCTTATGCGCGGAAATCCAGCACCGCAAGTTCCTGTTGGACGAGCAGCCGCCGGTCTGGGGCGACAAGGTCTGGATCCGCTGGCACGCGAACGACGGCTATCTTTTGGAACAATATCACCGGGAGGACGAAACACTTCTCACCTTGCCGGACGAGGATTGAACCGCATGCAAAAGCGCCGCACCGAAATCCTGCTCACCCTGCCCAGCCTCGCCTGGCTCGGGGCCTTCGTGCTGGTGCCGCTGGTGATTGTGTTTTTCATCGCCTTCAAGCCGGCCCTGCCGCAGGGCGGGATCGGCCAGGGCTGGAGCGCCGAAGCCGTGCGCGCGCTGGCGAACCCGAGCTATCCCGCGCTCGCCTGGCGCACGTTCTGGATCAGCGCGCTCACCACCGCGCTGTGTCTCGTGCTCGCCCTGCCGGTCGCGTTTCACATGGCCCGGCTGGCGCCCGTATGGCGGTCGCGCCTGCTGCTGCTGGTCATTGTTCCGTTCTGGACGAACTTCGTGATCCGCGTCTTCGCCTGGCAGCAGATCCTGCATGCCGAGGGTCTGGTGGCGAAGTCGCTGCGGGCGCTCCACCTGCTCGGCCCCGCTGACTCGCTGCTCTACAACGCGGCGGCGGTCGTTTGGGTCAGCGTCTATACTTTTCTGCCCTTCGCGATCCTCCCCCTGTTCGCGGCGGCGGAGAAATTCGACTTCGGCCTGCTCGATGCCGCCCGCGATCTTGGCGCGAAACCGCTGCGTGCCTTCGTCTCGGTGTTTCTGCCGGGCGTGCGGCAGGGCATCGTCACCGCCGTGCTCGTCGTGTTCATCCCGATGCTCGGTTCTTATGTGATCCCGGACATGGTGGGCGGCAAGGACACCGAAATGCTCGGCAACAAGATCGCCCAGCGGAATTTCAACGACCGCAACATCCCGCAGGCCGCCGCGCTCTCCGGAGCGCTCACGCTGGCCGTGCTGATCCCGATTTTGCTGCGCCGCAGGAGATACAACTCCTCTGACAGCACAATGAAACCAAGCACCCGATAGTGGATTGAGGATCGTGGATGTTGGATTCATCCACAATCCACAATCCACAATTCTCCCAGCCATGCGCCGCAGCAAGATCCCATTCCTGACCACGCTGTTGGTGCTGGCGTTTTTTTATCTGCCGATCGCGCTGCTGGTGCTCAATTCGTTCAACGCCTCGCGCTACGGCATCGGCTGGCAGGGCCTCAGCATCAAATGGTATGCCCGCCTGATGGAGCGCGAGGACCTGCTGGCGGCCCTGCGCAACTCGCTCATCGTGGCGAGCGCCGCCAGCATCGGCGCGATGATCCTCGGCACCGCCGCTGCCTTTGCCCTGCACCTTTACCGCTCCCGACTGCAGGAGCAACACCGCCTCCTCATCACCGTGCCGCTCGTGCTCCCGGAAGTGCTCATGGGCATGAGCCTGCTCACCCTGTTCGTGGCTCTCGGCAAATCGCTCGACCTCGTCGCGGTGGCCATCGCCCACGTCACCTTCTGCCTGAGCTATGTCGCGCTGGTCGTCCAGGCCCGCCTGCAGGATTTCGATTTGAACGTCGTCGAGGCGGCGCGCGACCTCGGGGCATCCCGCACGCAGGCTTTCCTCCGGGTGACGCTGCCCTTGCTCGCGCCCGGTATCCTCGCCGGTGGATTGCTGGCGTTCACTCTCTCGATCGACGATTATGTGGTCACCTTCTTCGTCAAGGGCCCGGGAGCCGACACCCTGCCGACCATCGTCTATTCGATGATCAAAAAGAGCCGCGAACTCCCGGTGATCAACGCGCTTTCCACCTTCATCCTCGTCCTCACCTTCCTGGTGGTGGCCGTAGCCCAGCGGCTGACCCGGCCGGCCGGCGGGCGGTAGCCGGAGTGATCACCGCGCACGCGGAACCGGCCGTTTTTCCAGCCAACAGCCGCGAGCCACCACGCTTCACCGAGCCCTCGGTAACATTAAAAAGCTACGCATTTTACTAAAAAATGTGCTTGCCATTTTGCAATCGGCTTCGGTAATGGTCAATATATATACCAAATTATTTTGGTATTATCCGGAATGCATGCCGTTCCCGAGAGACGCCATCAGGCGCCGATTGACCACCATAAACACAGAACAAAATAAACCAAATCCATGAAAAAGAACCTCCGATTCAACCTGTTTGGACCCACGGCGCTGGGCTGCCTCATGACACTCGCCGGAACCACGTGGGCGGTCTCGCCCTATGACGTTCCCTATGGCGTGCAGTGGAACTACATGATCGGCGCCATCGGCAGCGACGTGGGTGTCGGCTCGCGCCTCGATGTCACCAGCGACGGCACGGTCTTCATCAACAACCGCACTGGGGCATCCACCTGGGGCTCAGGCACCGGAGGCAACGTCCGCGGTGGCGTGGGTGCGATCAGCCCCCTGGGCAATCTGCTCTACGGCACGACGATCAGCAGCCTGCCTACCATGAATGCCGCTAATCAGCAATATGCGGCAGGCGTGAGTGCCGTCGGCAACAAGGCCTACTTCACCGTTTATGGTGCCCAGGACCAATACTGGACCGGCGAGGATGGCAAAGACCCCAACCGAGCCATGGTTTGGTCGATGAATTCCTCTGGTCTCAGCTCGATCGCTGACCAGCACAGTCTCAGCAAGTATTACCGCGTCAGCAACGTCCAGACCCTCCGTACTGACACCCTGCAGCCGACCTCCACCGGCCTTTCATTTGGCGGCCAGAACCGCATTTCAGCCTCGGATCTCAGGGACTCCACGCTCGATATGGTGATGGTTATGGACATGGTCTCGGGCGACTTTGCCACCGCCGGCGACTATGAAGGATATGGGCTCCGCACTAGTTCCAACGCTTTTCGCGACCCCGCCTACTTGCCCGGCATCGGCGTCTACAACTTCACGTCCAATACCCTCAGCGGCCCGGCGAAACAACCGATCCTGACCTTTGACACCTCAGCGGACGTGTTCGAAGTGTTCACCATACAGTGCGTTGCCGACACCGCCGGCAGCCTCAACAGCAAGTTCTTCGACGTCCTGGGGACCAATGGGAACCACCGTTTCTGGTATAGCGTCGATGGCGGCGGAACCGAGCCGGGCAATCCGCCCAATCCGAATGGCGGGAAGTATAAAATCGACATCGCGGCGAATGCCACCGCTGACGCTGTCGCCGCCGCCACGCAGGCGGTCATCGATGCGCAGGGCGCCTTCGGCGCCACGGTGGCCTCCGATGTCTTGACCGTCACGCTTGCCTATGCTGGCAACTCCACCCAGACCGACAGCGGCGGAACCGCATTCACCTTCACCGAAACCACCGCAGGCTTCAAAACCGCGGGATCGAACATGTCAAGTTACAACGTTGCCGCGATCGACCAAGCGACGGGTTTCTATTTCGGTGGTGGAATCTCGCACTCCCGCACCGAGTCCACCTCGACTGCCTGGGATCCGGACGCTTCCGGCCCCGCGCCGTTGATTCCGTTCGTGACCTCCACCAGCAGCGGCAACCCCGCCGGCATCGGTACGGCTTACGACTCGTCGCACAACCTGCTTTACGCAGTGACGTGGGACACCACCGGCTACGACATCATCAGTGCCATCGCCACCACCAACGACGGCTCGAACGGTGCCTTCTGGGCCGGCGAGAAGCTGGATGACTGTTACATCGAACTCCGCGACGCCACCGGTGCCATCGTCTGGTCGGACAGCTTCGACATGTCGCCGTCCGTCGAACTCGATTCAGTCAACGCGCCAGGCGTCTTCACGCCGGGCGTCGAGCGGGTCTTCAGCGTCAGGGTGGAAACCAATGGTGACCTGCTGGTCGCCGGTTACTTCGAGAACGGTGGAGCAGGCGGTGGTACCGCCGCCTACGACAACTTCCTGAGGAAGTACGAAAAGACCGGCACCAATACCTACGCGGTGAAATGGACGACCACCGCCGGGCAGGCCGGTTCGAGGCAACTCGGTTACGATATTGCCCTCGATCCGGGGGAGGACACACTATACCTGCTCTCCGAAACGCTCGCCACCCTGCCCAACGTCACCGGATTCGTCCGTAGCGAAACCAACGCCAACAACAACGATCTCCTGTTACAGAAGATGAGCCCGGGCGACTTCAACTCCGACGGCCTCGTCAACTTCGCCGACGTGCAGATCGCCGGCACCGCGACCAAGCCCGGCCTGATCGGTGACGACTCCTACGACTTCAACCGCGACGGCGACTCGACCCTGGCGGACACGACCTATATGATCACCAATATCATGGACCTGCTCGTCGGTGACATCGCCCAGGATACGCTCGTGACGGACGTG
Source organism: Luteolibacter sp. (assembly GCA_049430545.1). Lineage (GTDB taxonomy): Bacteria > Verrucomicrobiota > Verrucomicrobiia > Verrucomicrobiales > Akkermansiaceae > Luteolibacter. The sequence continues at coordinate 1,515 of JBMTCD010000032.1, read as the reverse complement.
GACAACGCCGACATCGGCCGGGCGATCGGGGCATCGGGAGTCGGAACGCTCTACCTCGATGGGGACATCGACTTCGACGGCGACGTGGATGCCGGCGACATCTCGGCCGTGGCGGCCACCTTCAGCGGTGCGAAGACGCCGTCCGGATATGGTTCGACCCTCGCCGTCGGCGCCACCCTGCGCTATCGGCCCGACGACGGGCAGGTCTGGCTTTACGCCAACGAGGCGGCCGGCGGTATCGTCACATCATACCAATTGGAAAACGCCGCGGGCACGTTCGTGTCGGGCAGTTTCACCGGCCCGACTGGAGGCAGTTTCGGCGGTGCCTTGAAAGAGGCAACCGCCAACGTGCTTGCCGACACCGATCTGACGCTTGCCGGTGCCAGCGGCACTGACGGCCTCATCAGTCTGGGCACCGTATTCCCCACTGGAATGGACCTTGCTGCCTTGCAGGCCTACCTGAAGACTGCGGTCTATACCGGTGAGGCGGGCTCCGGCCAGAAGCAGTTCACCCTCGTCGTGGGCGATATTCTCCCACCGTTCCAGACTTGGGCTGCGGGCTTCCCGACCCTCACCAAACCCTATGCCAACATCGACTTCGACGGTGGTGGATTGGCCAGCGGCATCGAGTGGATCGTCGGTGGCGATCCGACCAACCCCGGTGACGATGCCGGCAACTTGCCGACGCTCGATAACTCCGACCCGAACGCATTCAAGTTCGTCTTCAAGCGGCGGGATGAAGCTGCGGCCGACAGCAACACCACCATCGTGGTGGAATACGGAACCGACCTGTCCACCTGGCGCAACACCGCAGATCACGGTGCCATCGATGGCGTGACCATCGACGACAGCACCGACCTCGGCGGCGGGTTCCACCAGGTCGCGGTGTCGATTCCGAAGACCTTGGCCCCCGGTGGCAAGTTGTTCGCCCGGCTCGGCGTCAGCGGCTTGCCCGTCAGCCTGTTCGATGCGGACTTCAAGGATGACAACGGCGGCTTCACCGTGGCCACGGCCAGTGGAAGCGACTGGGAATTCGGGACCCCCAACACCCCAAATCCGGGGGGCGGTGCCTTGACCGGCGGCAACACTGACGCCAACTGCTGGGGCACCAAACTCAACGATGTCTATGCTGCCGGCACCGACACCAAGCTGCGTTCGCCGGTCATCGACCTCACCGGAGTGACCAGTGCGAGCCTGTCGTTTGCCCAGGCGATCGACATCTTGTCGCCACACACGCTGGTGGTCAATGTCATCGAGGAGGCGACCGAGACGATACTCCAGAGCGCCATCCACACCTCGACGCCCGACACCAACACCACCTCTGCTGCGTGGGAAACGGTAACGGTGGCCACTCCCATCACCGGTGGCCAGAAAGTCCGTATCGAGTGGCACTTCGTGGGCAATGGCGATGGATTCTATCTCGGTGCCTACATTGACGACGTGCTAGTCACCTCGCCCTGATCACGCCAGGGCCTTTCCTGAAGGACAGCCAATCCATCCAGGCGGGGGGGGCCC
>JBMTCD010000031.1:0-22688 GCA_049430545.1 Luteolibacter sp. | reverse complement strand
GTGGGCTTCAACCATCTCTTCATCATCGATTTTTTCTACACCCTGCCGATGCTGGCGGCGCTGGTTTGGCTGGCGTTTCTGCGCAACAAAAAACAACTGCCGCAGCGCCGGCGGCTCAATGCCTGGGGGCTCGGCTTGTCCACCGCTTATGCCGCGCTGAGCGTATGGATGAAATTCACCGCGTCCGCCGGCTTCGGTGCGGACCTGGCGCGGCGCGGGGTCGATTGCGAGCGCCGGATGGAAGCGCCCACTCCGTTCAACATTGTGCTTTGGCGCGCGGTGGTGGACTGCGGCGACGAACTGTGGGTGGGCTACCGCTCGGTGTTCGAAGCGCGCGACAAGCCTGTCAGGTGGACCGTCTATCCGCGCGGCACCGGGGAGCTTGAGGGTTTGGAAAACATGCGCGAGGTGCGGCGCGTGCAGTGGTTTTCCGATGGCTGGTGGATCGCGCGCCGCCACGCCAAGGGCGTCTGGATGGCCGACCTGCGCTTCGGCGAAGTCCGTGTCTGGGGGGTGAAGGAGGGCACGGTGGACCACCGGCCGGCCTTCGCATGGGACGTCATGCCCACTGCCGACCGCGACCGGCTGCACCCTCGCTATCCGTCGCGCCAGCACGCGGCGGAAAACCTGCGCCGGCTCATGGCGCGGATCGCGGGCGATCACGATGTGTGGGAGGCGGTGCCGCGGTTGGAGGGTGTGACCGGCAGCTTGCCGGAGTTCCTGCCGGTGGTGGTCGAGTGAGCGAGGGGCGGATTTGATTTGCCAGCACCCGGGAATTCGCCGTGGATGGTGGCGATGAAAACACTGTCATTCCCTATCCTTCTGACCTCCGCCGCCTTGCTCTCGATTTCCTGCCAGCGGCCCGCCGAGGTATCCGCCACTGCCGCTGAGACGCAGAAAGTCGCGCTTTTCAATGGCAGGGACTTCACCGGCTGGAAGCACCATTTGGTGGGCGAAAACGTGAAAATGGAGGACGTCTGGAGCGTCGTTGATGGCACGATCGTCTGCCAGGGCGTGCCGTTCGGCTATCTGGCCACCGAGGCGTCCTATCAGGATTTCACCCTCACCTTCGAATGGCGTTGGGCACCCGGCAAGGAACCCGGCAACAGCGGCGTGCTGCTGCGCATCGCCGGCGATCCCATCGGCTTCATGCCGAAATGCGTGGAAGCCCAGCTCAAGCACGAGAGTGCCGGCGACATCTGGGCCTTCCGCGGGGCCTCCATCCAGGGCGACGCCGAACGCATCGTGGAAATCAAGGACCACGAGGACCTCGCTGATTTCACCGGTGTGAAACGCGCCAAGGCCGCCGAGAAAGCGCCCGGCGAGTGGAACCGCTACGAAATCACCCTCAAGGGCGGCGACCTCACGCTCTCCATCAATGGCGAGACCGTCAACCAGGCCAGCGGGCTCGACGTCCTCTCCGGCCCCATCGGCCTGCAGTCCGAGGGCGCGGAAATTCACTTCCGCGACATCGCCATCACCCCGCTCTGAACCCACTGTTTTCGCCGTCGGCGGCCCGCGATTTCCCGGTGGGCTTGCCGGCACCGCCACCGCCCGCTAGAACCCGCCGCGTGCCCGGAAAAAACATCGTTTACTTCGACCTCGAAACCCAGCGCAGCTTCGGCGACGTCGGCGGCTACGCCAACAAGGACAAAATGGGGGTGTCCGTCGCCGTCACCTACAGCACCGCTCGCGGTGGCTACCGGATTTACAGGGAAAGCGAAATGGATCAATTGGGCGGCGAACTGGTCCGCGCCGACCTGGTCGTCGGCTGGAACCATGTCCAGTTCGATTACCCCGTTCTGCAACCCTACGTCTTCCCGACACTCGGCGATCAAACGATCAACCTCGACATGATGCTCGCCCTCGAGGCGCGGCTGGGATTCCGCCTCAAGCTCGATTCGGTGGCCGCCGCCACGCTCGGCACCGGCAAGACCGCCGACGGCCTCGACGCCCTGCGCTGGTGGCAGGAACACAAGAAAACCGGCGATTTCGCCCCGTTGCGCCGGATCGCCGAGTATTGCGCCTACGACGTCAAGGTCACCAAATGCGTGCACGAATACGCGCTCGAACACGGCTTGTTGAAATACGACGACCGCAGCGGAAACGTCGCAGAAATTGCCGTGGACTGGAAATAACGCGCCACCTCAAAACCAGCCGAGCATCCCGCAAACCTTGGTCACGGTCCAGATGAAGGTGCAGATCAAGGCGAGGATGAAAATCCAGATGCAGCGTTCGATGGAAGTGCGGGTCATGGCGCGCGTCTTTTAGCCGTCCGCACCGTGGTGGCAAAGGGAAATGGCGGGCCAGCACCGGGAAAAATCCCGCAATCGGCGCGCAAACCGAACGGCCCACATCCCGGAAAACTGCTGACATTTGAGTTCCAGCGCTCACGTTTCAAACTGCAAACCAGCCCGTTGCAATACCATGAAAACCAGCAGCCAGCCGAAAATCGGCATCCGCCCCGCCATCGACGGCCGTCTCGGCGGCGTGCGTGAGTCGCTTGAACAACGCACCATGGAGCAGGCGAAGGCGGTGGCGGAACTTTTCACCTCCACACTGCGCTATCCCGACGGCTCGCCGGTCCAATGCGTGATCGCCAGCACCTGCATCGGCGGCGTGGCCGAGGCCGCAGCCTGCGCGGAGCAATTCAAGCTGAGCAATGTCGGCGTTTCCCTGACCGTCACCCCCTGCTGGTGCTACGGCTCGGAAACGATGGACATGGACCCGCACACGCCCAAGGCGGTGTGGGGATTCAACGGCACCGAGCGCCCCGGCGCGGTCTATCTCGCCGCGGTGCTGGCCGGCCACACGCAGAAAGGCCTGCCCGCCTTCGGCATCTACGGCAAGGACGTGCAGGCCGCCACCGACACCAGGATCCCGGCCGACGTTCAGGAAAAACTCCTTTCTTTCGCCCGGTGCGGCCTCGCCGTCGCCCTGATGCGCGGCAAGTCCTATCTGTCCATCGGCGGCACCTCGATGGGCATCGCCGGCTCGGTGGTGAATCCCGCGATGTGGGAAAAATGGCTCGGCATGCGCGTGGAAGCCGTGGACATGAGCGAGCTCGCCGGCCGCATGCGCAAGGGACAATACGACCATGAGGAATTCGCCAGCGCCATGGCGTGGGTGAAAAAACACTGCAAGGAAGGCAATGACTGCAACTCGCCGCAAACCACCCGGCCGCGCGAGCAGCTCGATCAGGAGTGGGAGGACAGCGTGAAGATGGCCCTCATCACCCGCGACCTGATGGTCGGCAACCCGGTGCTCAAGAAAATGAAGCTCGGCGAGCAGGCGCACGGCCACAATGCCATCGCCGCCGGTTTCCAGGGCCAGCGCCAATGGACCGATCACTTCCCGAACGGCGATTTCATGGAGGCGATTCTCAATTCGTCCTTCGATTGGAACGGCAAGCGCCCGCCTTACATTCTCGCCACCGAGAACGACGCGCTCAATGGCGCGGGAATGCTCTTCGGCTGGCTGCTCACCCACAGTGCGCAGATCTTCGCCGACCTCCGCACCTACTGGAGCTTGGAGGCCATCGAAAAGGCGAGCGGCCACAGCCTCAGCCACCCGCAGGTCCGGGACGGCATCCTCCACCTCATCAACTCCGGCCCCGCCGCGCTCGACGGCACCGGCGAACAGAAACGCACGGGCGTGCCCGCCATGAAGCCGTTCTGGGAAATCTCCGACGCGGAAATGAAACGCTGCCTCAACGCCACCACCTGGCACCCGTCGATCACCGAATACTTCCCCGGCGGCGGCTGGAGCACCCGCTACCGCACCAAGGGCGGCATGCCCGCCACCATGATCCGGCTCAACCTCGTCGATGGCCTCGGCCCCGCCCTGCAAATCGCCGAGGGCCGGACCATCGACCTGCCCGATGAAATCCACGACGCGCTCGACCAACGCACCAACCCGACCTGGCCGACCACCTGGTTCGCGCCGGATCTAACAGGCGCGGGCGCGTTCCGCAGCACCTATGAAGTGATGAACCACTGGGGTGCCAACCATTGCGTGATGACCTGCGGCCACGTCGGCCATTTGTATATCACACTCGCCTCGATGCTGCGCATTCCGGTTTACATGCACAACGTGGCCGAGGACCGCATTTTCCGCCCGAGCGCCTGGCGCGCCTTCGGCACCGCGGATCTGGAGGGAGCCGACTTCCGCGCCTGCGCCAACTACGGCCCGCTCTACGGCAAGGTGTGATCTCAGAACGGCATGCTCACGGATGCCGAGACGAGCCATTGGTTCCAATCCGAGGAGCCATCGTTGATCCGGTAGCGCACGGAGGATTCAAAGCTCAGGCGGTCGTTGAGGAAACCCCGTCCGTAGGCGAGGAAGATGCCGTAATTTTTCTCGTCGTCGCGGGTCACCAGGGTGTTGCCGACCTCGTCGTATTCCGAGTAGTTGAACTCCAGGCCGCCGCGCACGCTGCCGCGGATCAAGCGGTGCTCGAGTTGTGTCATGAATCCGTAGTTGTTGACCACATAGCCGGCGCTGCCGGGTGATGGCACCGTGGCGGTGCGCAGCGAGTTGATCCAGCTCCAGCGCTCGTTGATCACATAGCGGCACTGGAGGTTCGCGCTGAGGTTGACGCTGTTGTCATCACGGATCGAGTCGGTGGCGAATTCCGGTCCGAGCGTGGCCGAGAGCCAGATCCGCTCGCCGGCGCGGTAGCGGGCCTCCAGCAACAGGGCCCATGCGTCGCGGGTGCCGGAGTTGTCTGATTCCGTTTGGGTGTAGCGCAGGGTGGCCCCCATGGATGTGCGGCCCGTCGCCTGCCAGAGTGCGCCGAAGTATGCGCTGCAAACGGTGGTGCCCTCGAGACCACCGCCATCAAACTCGGAAACGGAATAAGTCAATCCGCCATTGATCGAGGTGCGGCTGGCGATTTCCCGGCTGGCGCGCACACCGCCGGTGACCACCCAGCCGGTATTGAAGGCGCCCGTGATGCGGTCGGTGCCGGTGAGTTCGTCGTAGCGTGCGAACAAGGACAGCTCGGACCGGCTGCCGCGCATGGTGAAAAGAAGATCGCCGGAGTGATCGATGTCGTTGAGCTCGGAATGGTCCAGGAATGCGCGCAAGGTGGGCTCGTAGCGGGCCGCGAAGGCATAAATCGCACCGCCTTCCGGGTCCGAGGTATAAGAAAGCAAGGGCCGGAAGAGCACCGAGATTTCATCCTCGGCATTGCTTGGGGCGAGGAAGAAATTCGAATCGTAAACGGTCTCCAAAGTGGCATCCAGCGCGAAGGCCCCTTTGATCCCGCTCTCGACGCCGGCGGATTCCTGCAGCAACTCGGCAGTGGTCGGCACGAAACGGCCTAGCCCGAGCGGGTCGGCTTCCGCCACCCGGAGCGCGAAATCCTGGGCATCCAAGCTGCCACAACAGAGGGTGCTGGCGAGAAGGGCGGGGTTCCATCCACGATGGAACCGGAGGCTGGCTGAAGGGGGCATGGGAGGGGAGGGGGTGATCCAAACTGGATGATCCATGATAAATCACGGAAATGATGTCAACTCCGCATGCTGACACCCGGAAATCCAATGGTGTCATTTCACATCCCCAACCGACCCCGCTCTGGACGCAAACGTGGTAGGCAGCCCGGCTGCGTTCAGCGTCATCATCGAACCAAGATTGCAAGCGCGCCCCGGAAACCTGCCGCATGCAACCTCTCCGGAGCCAGTCACGCGAAATCAGGATGGTTTGCGCTTCGTCGGCTGGCGGATTCTTGCGCCTCATTTTCGGGCTTTGCCCGGGCGGGCTGCGGAGTAGTGTGTCCGCGTGATCGTCGGAATTCTCGCCAACCCCCACAAGTCCGTCTCGTTGCCGACGCTTGCGGCGCTGCGCCATGAGCTGACCGCGCAGGGGATCGGCTGGCTGCTCGATGAGCAAACCGCAGGTCTCGCCGGTGAGCCGGGAGGGGTGCCCACTGCGGAATTCGCCGCGCGCGTGGATCTTGCGGCGGTGATCGGCGGCGACGGCACGATGTTGCATGCCGTTTCGCAGCTGGGGGCGTTCGACAAGCCGGTGGCCGGCATCAACATCGGCACACTGGGATTTCTGACCAGCTGCACGGATGCCGAGTTGCCCGCATTCGCGCGTGCTTTGTCGGACGGCTCGTTTTCCACCAGCCGCCGCACGCTGCTTGCAGCCACCGTGCACCGCCGTGGCAAGCCGCTGGAGAATTTCGTGGCCCTCAATGAAATCACGCTGGCGCGCGGCGAGACCGGCCGGCTCGTCACGCTGCGGGCCGATGTGAATGGCGAAATGCTCAACGAATACCGTGCGGACGGATTGATCGTGGCGACGCCCACCGGCTCGACGGCCTACTCGTTGGCCGCCGGTGGTCCGTTGATCGCGCCTGGCGCGGAGGTTTTCCTGATCACGCCGATCTGTCCGCACAGCCTGAGCCAGCGGGCGCTGGTGCTGCCGGACGATTGCACGATCGAGCTGACGTCCGAGGATCCCGGTCGTGCGCCGATGTTGTTCACGGTGGATGGCAGGGACAGTGTGCGGATCCACGAGGGGGATCACATCGAGGTGCGGAAATGCCCGCGAACATTGGATTTGCTGCGGCTTGAGGGCGCGTCGTTTTATGCGGCGCTGCGGCAGAAGCTCGGCTGGCAGGGGGTGAGGTGATGATCCGGTGCGGCTTTCACACCCGCGCGTCCAGCCATTTTCCCTTGAAGTGAAGGCGTGTGAAGATGGCGGCCTGGGTCAGCATGTCGCAGCCGAGCACGATCCACACGGCCACCAGCGTGGGCTCCATGAAATGCGGCAAGGCCCACAGCGCGAACACCCGGTAAAACAGCATGCTGGCGAAGGCCCAGCGCATCACCGTGTGGGTGGCTCCCGCACCGCGCATCGAGGTCTTGAAAATGATGCAGGTGGCGAAAAACGGCTGGGTCACGGCACAAATCACCAACAGCGGTTCGGCCAGTTGCGCATGCAGTTCACTGCCCGGTGCCATCCAGCCGACCAGCCATGTGCGGCCCACCAGGATGAAGATGCCCAGCGAGGTCATCATAAGCACCGCCACCAGCCAGCACAGGCGCACCGCCCGCCGCGCCATTTCACGCGAGCCCGCACCGAGGTATTGGCCCACCAGTGCCGCTCCGGCGGTGGCGATGGCGAATCCGGGCAAAAAGCTCATCGATTCCACCCGGATCGCGAGGATGTGCGCGCCCAGCGCACCGGGATCCTTCATCCCGGCGATCACCCGCACGCTGTAGGCATGGATCATCCACATGCCGGCGATTTCGATCGATTGCGGCGCACCCACCCGGATGATGCGCCGCATCGTCGCGCCTTGCGGCCGCAGCGTGGCGGCTGACCAATGCAGCGCGTCCGCCGATGGCTTGCGTGTCAGGAAAACGACAATGGTGAGCGCCCCCGCGATCCAGCCGGTCACCGTGCCGGCGGCAATGCCCGCGATGCCATGGCCGCCGAGCGGTGCCGGAGCAAACACCAGCAGCCAGCTCATCACAACGTTCACCACATTGACCACGATCATCGCCACGAAAGGCGTGCGGGTGTCGCCAGAACCGCGCAGCGCCGCGGAAATGGCGAACACCACCCCGCTGAAAGGACCGCTCCATGCCAACACCCGCAGGTATTCCTCCGCCTTCGTCGCAGCTGCGGCCGACAGGCCCACCCAGTGGATGAGCGGCGGAATTCCAACTTGGAGGACAAGCCAAGAGCCCATGCCCGCCGCCATGCCCAGCCACAGTCCTTGGCCGAGTCCGCGGTTGGCCAGTCCGTGATCGCGAGCGCCGGTGGCCCGCGAAACGAGCGCCATCACACCCGTGGCCACCGCCGCCTGCAGGATGTTGAAAAACCACGCCACGTATCCGCCCAGCCCCATCGCGTCCAACACCGCCACCCGGTCCGCCCCATCCACCATCCGGCCCGCGATCAACAAATCGGTGAGCCCCACGAAAAACGCCAGCACCTGCTCCATCAGCGGCCACAGCGCCAACGCGAACACCTGCCGCGGCAGCGAAAGCCCCGCCAGCCTCCCGCCCAGCCGCACCTCCGGCACCGCCCGCTGGCTCGCCTCCACACTTGCGCCGGGTTTCGACATGATCGCGCGCCACCGATAACCGCCACCCGCGGCCGCGGCCAACAAATTCCCACTTCCAAAGCAACGGCTCCGCTGCACCATGCTCCAATTCCGCTGATTTCATGGAAACAATCATCCGAACGCGCGAGTATCCCTGAATCGTATGATTCGCCGTGGTCTTGCCATGTTGACCATAGCTTGCGCGGGATTTGCAGGCGGCTGGCTTTCCTTGCCGTGGCTTTTCCCCCGCCTCGCCCTGTCAGCGGCCGCGGGATCGCAAGAAGTTTCCCCGCCGCCCGATCCCGAAACGGACTATCTGGCAAACATCCGGCCGATCCTCGACCGCCATTGCTTCGACGGCCACTCCGACGGCGTCCGCAAGGGAGGCGTCGAGTTCGACACCCATCGCGACCTCGAAACCCTGTTCGCCGACCGCGATCTCTGGGCCAAGGTGCGCGACCAGATGGACTTCCACCTGATGCCGCCGCCCGACGAACCGCAGCCGACACCGCAAGAACGGCGGGCGCTCATCTCATGGATCGACGACCGCATTTTCTGGGTCGATCCCGCCAATCCGGACCCGGGAGTCGTCACCATGCGCCGCCTCAACCGGACCGAATATCGAAACACCATCCGCGACCTGCTGGGCGTGGAAATCGATGTCTCAACTCTGCTTCCGCCGGACGACAGCGGCTATGGATTCGACAACATCGGCGACGTGCTCACCATCTCGGCGGCGCACGTCGAGCGATACCACACCGCCGCCGCGACCGCTTTGGATGCGGCGCTGGTGCCGGGCTCCGCCTCCCACACCGGCCTCATCCCTCCGCCTGTTCCCGGGCAGGAGATCCGCGCCTGGGCCACAGGCATTCTGGAAAACTTCGCCCTCCGCGCCTTCCGCCGTCCGGCCGAATCCGATGAAATCGAGCGCTATCTCGGTCGGTTCGAGGCCGCGATCGAACGCGGTGAGCGTCCCGAGTCCGGATTGCGCGACGCCTTCGAGGTGATGCTGGTTTCGCCATGGTTCCTGTTCCGCGGTGAACTTCCCAGTGACGATCCGGCCGCCGCTCAGGATGACAAGGTCCTGATCGATGAATTCGCATTGGCGTCGAGGCTTTCGTATTTCCTGTGGAGCAGCATGCCCGACGAGCGCCTGCTTGGCTTGGCCGGTCGTGGCCAGCTCCGTGCATCGCTCGATGACGAAATCGCCCGCATGCTCGCCTCGCCCAAGGCGGACGCGCTCGTTTCCGACTTCGCCGGCCAGTGGCTGCAACTCCGTGACGTGCCCTTGCTCGCGCCCGACCTGAAGCGTTTTCCGGATTTCGACGCCACGCTCGCCGCCGACATGCGCCGCGAGACCGAGGAACTCCTCAAGCTCGTGCTGCGCGAAAACCTCTCCGTCCAAACCCTGATTTCCGCCGATTTCACTTTCGTCAACGAACGCCTCGCCCGCCACTACGGCATCCCGGATGTCCATGGCGACGAGTTCCGCCGCGTGGCGCTGGGGCCGGAGCGGCGCGGCATCCTCGGCCACGCGTCCATCCTCACGCTCACCTCCTACCCGACCCGCACCTCGCCGGTGCTGCGCGGGAAATATATCTTGGAAACCATCCTCGACACCCCGCCGCCCCCGCCGCCCCAGAATATCCCGCCGCTCGAGTCCGCCACCGCCGATGCCGGGGCCGCCTCGCTCCGCGCCGAACTCGAACGCCACCGCGCCGACCCCAACTGCTCGGCCTGCCACGCGTTGATCGATCCGCTCGGCTTCGGTCTCGAATCCTTCGACGCCATCGGACGCTTCCGCGCCAGCGAAAACAACCTGCCCGTCGATACTTCCGGCAAACTGCTCAATGGCACCGCCTTTGCCGGCCCGGCCGAACTCCTCGACATCCTGGTCACCGAACACGACGATCAATTTCTCCATTCCATCACCACCCGCATGCTCACCTACGCGCTCGGCCGCGGGCTCACCCCGCTCGACCGACCGGCCATCGATGAAATCAAATCCACAGCCCGCGAAAACGGCACCCGCCTCATCCCGCTGATCCGGGCCGTGATCCACTCCGTTCCATTCCAATACCGCCGCACACCATGAACCGATCCGCCCGCCGCACCTTCCTCAAGGGCCTCGCCGCCACCCTCGCGCTTCCCGCGTTTCCCAGCCTTGCCGCAGCCGCGTCCAGCCGAGCGCTCCGGCCCGCAAGCCCGTTGCGCATGGCCTTCATCTACGCGCCCAATGGCGTCAACCTCGGCCGCTGGCTTCCCGCTGACGGCACCCATCTTTCACCCACCCTGGAGCCGCTGGCACCGCTCAAGGAGCACTTCTCACTGCTCCGCCACCTCAACCAGGACAACGCCTTTGCCAATGGCGACGGCCCCGGTGACCACGCCCGCGCCAACGCCACTTTCCTCACCGGGGTCCAGGCCCGCAAGACCAAGGGCGAGGACCTCCGCCTCGGCTTGTCCATCGATCAGGCCGCCGCCGCGAAAATCGGCCACCTCACCCGCCTGCCCTCACTCGAACTCAGCACCGATCCGCCGCGCCGCAGCGGCGGCTGCGATTCAGGATACTCGTGCGCCTATCAGTTCAACCTCTCTTGGCGCTCGGAATCCACCCCCGTCCCGGCCGAACGCGATCCGCGGCTCGTGTTCGAGAAACTCTTCGGCGGCGGCAACCCCGAGCAGGATGCCCAACGGCTCGCCCGCCGCAAAAGCGTGCTCGATTTCGTCAGCCACGACGCCAAACGCATGGCCGCCCGCCTCGACGCCCACGATCGCGCGAAACTCGATGAATACCTCACCGCCGTGCGCGATGTGGAAACCCGCATCGAAAACGCCGGGAAATTCCGCGCCGCCGTCCCCGAGGAACGCCGGCCCGCCGGCATCCCCGCCAGCTACCGCGAACACATCCGCGCGATGTATGACCTGCTCGTCCTCGCCTTCCAGACCGACAGCACCCGCATCGGCACCTTCATGCTCGCCCACGACGGTTCCAACCGCACCTTCCACGAAATCGGCGTCCCCGACGCCCACCACCAGCTGTCCCATCACCGCAAGAAACCCGAGGCCCTCGAGAGCATCGCCCGCATCGATCATTTCTACATCACCGAATTCGCCCGCTTCCTGACCAAAATGCACGAAACGCAAGGCGCGGACGGGCACTCGCTGCTCGACGACTCGATGATCGTTTACGGCAGCGGCATCAGCGATGGCGACCGCCACAATCACGACGACCTCCCGCTGCTGCTCGCCGGCCATGGCGGCGGCACCATCCAACAGGGCCGCACCATCACCGCACCCAAGGACACCCCGATGTGCAATCTTTATCTGTCATTGCTCGACCGCATGGGCGCCCCCACCGAGCGCTTCGGCGACTCCACCGGCCGGCTGGAAATCATCGCCTGAGGAAATGAACAAACGATCCGCCATTTTTCTAACAGCCATCCTGGTCGTCCTTGCCGCCGCACTGCGTGGCGAGACACGCCCCGTTTGGTTCGGCACCGGCGGGCCCGGCGCGGAAGGCATCTATCGGGCGGATTTCAACATGGAAACCGGCAAGCTCAGCGCCGCCAATCTCGCCCACAGGATCGGAAACCCCGGATTCCTCGCGCTCCACCCCGACGGCACCAAACTCTACGCCGTCGCCACGATGGAAAAGACCGGCGGTGTCGCCGCCTACCGCATCGCGGCCGGGGGAGCGCTGGAGTTTTTCCACTTCGAACCCACCGGCGATGGCGGTGCGGCGCATCTTGCCGTGCATCCATCGGGGAATTTCCTGCTCACCGCCCAATACGGCGGCGGATCGGTCTCGCTGCTGCCGCTCGATGGCGAAGGCAAACCCGGCACCGCCACCGTGATGGAACACGAGGGCGGCTCGGGCGTCGTCGCGGGCCGGCAGGACTCGCCGCACCCCCATTGGTGCGGCTATTCGCCCGATGGAAAATTCGCCCTCATCCCCGATCTCGGGCTCGACGGCATCGTCATCTACACCGTCGATCCCGATCGTCCGTCCATCACGCGGCACGGCTTCGCCGCCTCCGTTCCCGGCGGTGGCCCGCGGCACATGCGTTTCTCCAACGACGGCCGCTTCATCTATCTGCTAAACGAACTCAGCCTCTCCGTTTCGGTCTTGCGCTGGGACGCCGCCACCGGCAGCGCGGGCCTGCTTTCCGAAACGCCCACCCTCAGCGAGGAAACCAAGGCCGCCGAAAGCTTCAACTCCGCCGCCGAAATTCTCGTTCATCCCGCCGGGCCGTTTGCTTACAGCTCGAACCGCGGTCACGACTCGGTGACGGTTTTCCTCATCCGCGAGAGCGATGCCGGGCTCGATGTCATTCAAACCCAGCCGATCCGCGGCGCTTTCCCGCGCAACATCAACCTCGATCCCGGCGGGAAATGGCTGCTCGCCGCCGGGGCCGATTCCCATACCGTGGCAGTGCACGCGGTCGATCCCGGCACCGGGAAACTCACCTACCAACGCGGTTCGGTGATCCACGTCCCGGCACCCATCTGCATCCTCTTCGGCCCGGCGGAGTGAGCCGCACCAGGCGGTGGGGTCAGAGTAGAATGGCGTTAACTTAAGGGTCATTATACTCTGACCCCATTTTGGAGGGCAAAAGAGCTTGACGAGCGGGACCTTGGGGTTGTCTGGTTTTCAGCCTTTGGCAAACAACGTCCAACTATGAACACCTCCATCTCACCCATTCCTGATCGTCGGCATTGCACGCGGTCGTCTTCCGTGCGTTCGATTCTCGCCCTGGCCGGCGGCGCGGCTTCGGTGCCCTTCGCCGTGTCGTCGGTGGATGCCGCGATCATCGTGGATACGAGCCGCAGAGGCACAGTGATCGGCTGGAACAACACGCCAACGGTCACCACGAACTCCCTTCCTGGCGGCGGCGGATTCACGCTCAACACACGGGCGACAGCGGGTGGTGGAGGTAGCAACTCCGGTTATATAGGTGTGGTGGCGGCCTGGAACGGGACCGGTAGCGGTGTGTTTCGACGCGGCGGACTCGGACTCAATGGGGCCTACCTCGCTCCGGTCGACGCGACTGTGGCGAAAGGCACGGGTGCGGGTCCCTTTGCGAATGTGAATCTTGGATTATCGGGCATTAACTCTGGCAACGCTGCATTCTCCGGTTCTTCGAAGTATCTCCTCTTCAGCTTCGATAACTCGGGTACAACGAACTACGGCTGGATCGAGTTGACGGCGACCACCACAGGCGTTTCGGGGGGCGTAAGCGGCTACTCCGCCACGCTTGGCGACTGGGCCTACGATGACTCGGGCGCCACGATTCTGGCGGGCCAAACGGGCCAAATTACAGCCATACCGGAGCCTGGCCCGGCGGCGCTCACCATGGCCCTCGTGATCGGCGCGGCCGGGCTGCGGCGGTGGCGCAGGCAGCCGGCCGCCCGCGTGGCTCCAACCGGCGAGCAAGCGTGACGTATCCTGCCCGCAGAGTGCTCGTGCTCGGCTGGGACGCCGCCGACTGGAGGGTGATCCGCCCGCTCCTGGCCGCAGGCCAAATGCCCAATCTGGCCGGCCTCATGGCCCGCGGGGTCTCGGGCAACATCGCCACGCTCTATCCCGTCCTTTCGCCGACGCTCTGGACGAGCATCGCTACCGGTAAGCGGCCGCCCAAGCACGGCGTGCTTGGATTTTCCGAACCCACCCACGATGGTCTGGCTGTCCGGCCCTGCAGCGTGCTTTCCCGCACGACCAAGGCCGTCTGGAACATCCTCGCCCAGTCCGGCAAGCGATCGATCGTGGTGGGCTGGTGGCCGTCGTATCCCGCCGAGCCGATCCCCGGCGGGATCGTGTCCAACCACTTTCAAAAGGTGCCCGACGACCCCGACACGCCCCTGCCGCCACTGGCCGCGGGCGTTGTGTCGCCGGATCATGTGGCCGAGGCCGTGGCGGATCTCCGCGTCAAGCCGACGGAGATCCCGCTCGAGGTGCTGCGGATGTTCGTGCCGCGGTGCGATGAAGTGGACCAGGCAAGCGACAAGTCGCTCCACGACCTGGCGAAGATTGTCGCCGAAACCCTCTCGATCCATGCCGCCGCCACCGATCTCCTCGAGCGTGAACCGTGGGACTTCGCCGCCGTCTATTTCGACGCAATTGACCATGCCTGCCATCGCTTCATGCGGTTTCATCCGCCGCGGCAGCCGTGGGTTCCGGAGCGGGAGTTCGAGCTCTACCAGGACGTCGTGGCCAACGTCTATCGCTATCACGACGCGATGCTCGGCCGCTATCTGGAACTGGCGGGCCCCGACGCCCACGTGATCGTGCTCTCCGACCATGGCTTCCACGCCGACGAACGGCGGCTCGCCTGGATTCCCGCCGAGCCGGCTGGACCGGCCGATGAGCCCCGGCAGTTCGGGATCGTCGTGATGGCGGGGCCGGGCCTGCGGAGTGGCGAGAGGATCCACGGCACCTCGGTGCTCGATCTCACGCCGACCGTGCTTGCGCTCTTCGGCCTGCCGGTGGGAGCCGACATGGACGGCGTGCCCCAGCTCCAGGCATGGGCCGATCCTCCGCCGGTCGCACGGATCCCGTCCTGGGATGAGGTGGCTGGCGACGACGGCCGGCATCCGGCGGAAAGCCTCGAGGATCCGCGCGCGGCGGCCGCCCAGCTCGAGCAGTTGGTCGCCCTCGGCTACATCTCGCCACTGCCCGACGACCGGGCCAAGGCCGTCCGGGAAACGGTCTGCGAACTCGACTACAACCTGGCCCGGGCCCACGACGACGGCGGCAGCCCCCATCTTGGCATCCCGATTCTCGAGCGACTCTGGGAGGAGTGGCCGGATCAACACCGTTTCGGCATTCACCTCCTGGGGATGTATGCCCGGGCCGGCCGGATCGCCGAGCGTCGGCAGGCGCTCGAGACGCTCCGCGAGCGGGCGGCCCACTTCGCCGCAGAAGCCCAGGACAAACTGGCGGAGCTGCCGGCGGAGGATGCCGACGCGGATGATCCGATCGCTCGTGAATCGCCCGAGGCCAGGCGGCGCCGGTTCGAGCGCCGGAAGCTCGCCGAGCTAGCCGTGGGGCTGCGACTCGACCGGGCCGAGGCTGAGCAGGCGTTTTTGGAGGGGGATCATGCCGCCTGTGCCGTGGCGATCGAGCCGCTGGTGGCCAGGGAGGCATCCGGCGAACCGCTCGGCTTTGCCGAGGCCGCGTTTCTCGCGTCGCGGCTGGTCGATCTGGGTCGCCTCGGCGAGGCGCTGCCGATCATCGAACGGCTGCTCAAGGTCGATCCCGAGACGCCGATGCTCGCGGCGCTCAAGGCGGAAATCCTGTTTCGCCGCCGCGACTGGGAAGGTGTAGTCACCGCCGCCTCCGAGGGGCTCGGGCTCGTCTATTGCAACCCGCGGCTGCATCTGATCCTGGGCATGGCACTGGCCCGACTCGGCGAACATACCGATGCCATCAACGAGCTGCACGTCGCCCTGCGGCAGAATCCGGCGATTGTATCTGCGTATGTGGCCCTCGAGAAGCTGCACAGTCACGACCCGCTCAAGGCGCAAGAGTATCGCCTCCAGGCCTGGAGCCTCCGCCAGCGCAGGTTCCAGCTGCGCCGGGAACTCGCGACGGCCGTGCCGACCGAGGCGGCGGGCGAATACGACTTCTCCGCCCGGTGCCAGAAGCCGCCGCAGGTCAGAGCGCGGACGGCCGAGGAGGTGATCGTGGTGTCGGGCCTGCCGCGGAGCGGCACCTCGATGCTGATGCGGGTGCTCGAGGCGGCGGGCCTGCCGATTCTCGTGGATGGGCTGCGGCAAGCCGACGAAAACAATCGGCTTGGCTACTACGAGTATGAGCCCGTCAAGGACCTGGCCCGAGGCAAGCAGGCGGCGTCATGGATCGGCGGGGCCGCCGGGAAGGCGGTGAAGGTCGTGGTGCCGCTGGTGCCCTTTCTTCCGGCCGGTGTGCCCGTGCGGCTGCTCGTGCTCCACCGGCCGCTCGGGCAGCTGCTCGCTTCGCAGGAGGCGATGAAGGGTCGCCTGGGCACGACGGCCCGGGTGTCCGCAGCCGACCTCTCCAAGCGGTTCATTGCCGAACTTGAAGGCGTGGATGCGCTCGTGGCGTCACGCCCCGCGTGGCGGGTGTTGCACCTGGCCTACGAGCGGATGCTGGCCGATCCTCTCGGTGAGTGCCGGCGGATCGCCGGGTTTCTCGGGAGTGGGTTCGACGTCGCCGCGGCGGCCGCCTCCGTGGATCCGTCGCAGCGGCGGCATGCGTGACAGGCCGGGCACGCGGGGCATCATTCCGTTGATGCGGGACGCTGCTCGCCGCTTCAAGGCGATAAAGGGAAAGGGACAGGCCTCTTATCAGATAAAGGGAAAGGGACAGGCCTTTTATCAGATTCTTCTCTTGCCAATTGTCTCTGCCTCCGGTAGTTCTCCCCCTATGAGAAAGGCGCGTTGGCTGGCGGAGTGGCGAAAATCCGCCGGGAAGCCGGTGCTGTACCATGTGCTTTCGCGCGTGGTGGACCGGCGCTTTGTGTTGGGCACCGAGGAGAAGGAGAGATTCCGGACCTTGATGCGGATGCAGGAGAAGTTCACGGGCTGCCGGGTGCTTTCCTACTGCCTGATGGACAATCACTTTCACCTGCTACTTGAGGTTCCGCCGATGGCGGAAGGAGGGATTTCGGACGCGCTTCTCTTGAAGCGGCTTTCGGCGCTTTACGGTGAGGACTTCGTGGGTGGCGTGGCGCAGGAATTGGCAAATGCCAGAAAGGCGGTTTACACGAGCGATACCGGTCTCGACGAAGCGGTGGCAGCGATTCACCGGCGTTTCACCTACCGCATGCACGATTTGGGCGAGTTCATGAAAGGGCTGTTGCAACGCTTCACCCAGTGGTTCAACCGCACGCATTCGCGCACTGGCAGGCTTTGGGAGGATCGCTTCAAGAGCGTGATTGTGGAGGATGGCATCGCGGCGCGGACGATGTCGGCTTATATCGACCTCAACCCGGTGCGTGCCGGGATGGTCGAGGATCCGGCCGAGTATCGCTGGAGCAGTTATGGTGAGGCGGTTGGAGGCGGGAAAAAGGGGAATGGCAAAAAGGCGCGTGAGGGCCTGGTGCGAGCGTATTTCTGCGATCTGGGGGTGGGCTTTGAGATTGAGAAATGGGCGGAAGTTTCCCGTTTGTATCGTCGACTGATGGGCTTGGCTCTTGGCCGGAAGCCGGGTAAATCGGAGAGCCAGCGACGCTCACAGACCGCCGCCGCAGTTACGAAAAACACTGCGGAACTGTTGGAGAGTGAGGACAATCAGACGGTGCTCAAGGATCTTGGCATGGCGAAGATGCTGCGCTGCCGGATTCGGTATTTCACGGACGGCGCGGTGATCGGCAGCAGGGAGTTTGTGAATGAGGCCTTTGCGAGCGCGAGGGAGCGCTTCGGCCCGAAGCGCAAGGATGGAGCGCGGAAGCTGAAGGGTGACAACAGCGCGGCCGCAGGTGGAACGCTGTGGAGCCTGAGAGATCTGCGCAAGGGCATCGCATGAACCCGCCTGCGCCAGGCTTCGCCGATTTCCCGGCAAGTCCATTTCCCAGCGCTCCAGCCCCGATCTCGGGCTCGACGGCATCGTCCTCCACGCGATCGATTCCGATCGTCCGTCCATCACCCGGCACGGCTTCGCCGCCTCCGTTCCCGGCGGTGGCCCGCGGCACATCCGTTTTTCCAACGGCGGCCGCTTCATTTACCTGCCCAAAGAACTCAGCCTCTCCGTGCCGGTCTTTCGCCGGGATTCCGCCGCCGGAAATCCCGCCGATAAAAAAAGTGAGGTGGGTTTGCATAATGTGGAATGCCGGATACAGTCGCGCGACTTCAAACGACTGATGACTAACGGAAACCGCAAACACATCCTCGTCGTCGGAGCAGGTCCCGGCGGTCTCACTGCCGGAATGCTCCTCGCCCACCGCGGCTTCCAAGTCACCGTCGTCGAGAAAAACGACTGTGTCGGCGGCCGCAATTCCGAGGTGAAACTCGACGGCTTTTCCTTCGACCTCGGGCCCACCTTCCTGCACCAGAAGTTCTGCCTCGACGAGATTTACGCCGAGACCGGCCGCAGCAGCGACGACCACCTCGACTTCGTCAACCTCAACCCGATGACGCGCCTGAGCTGGGGCGGCACCTCGCTGCACACCTACAGCGACCGCGCGAAGATGGCCGACGAGGTGGAATCCGTCTTTCCCGGCAGCAAGGAAGGATTCCAGCGCTACATGGCCGAGCAGGCGGAGAAATTCCGCTCCATCTATCCCTGCCTCCAGCACTCCTATCACGAGCTCACCTCGTTCCTGCGGCCCACGCTGCTCAAAGCTTTGCCCCACGTGCTCACCACCCGCAGCGTGCACGATGTGCTGGGCGATTATTTCAAGGACGAGCGCCTCAAGCTCGCCTTCACCTTCCAGGCGAAATACCTCGGCATGTCGCCGTGGCATTGCCCCGCGCTCTTCAGCATTCTTTCCTACACCGAATACCGCTACGGCGTCTATCACGTGCAGGGCGGCCTCAACCGCATCTCGCACTCGATGGCCGATGTCTTCCGGGAACTCGGCGGAGAACTGCGGCTCGAATCGCCGGTGAGGGAAATCCTCCACCGCGGCCGGGAAGTGGAAGGCGTGGTGTTGGAAAACGGCGAGCGCATCGCCGCCGATGCCGTGGTCGTCAATGCCGATTACGGCCACGCCGCCACCCGTTTGTTGGGCCAGCGCAACGTGCCGGAGGAAACCATGCGCCGCAAACAATTCTCCTGCTCCACCTTCATGATCTACCTCGGGCTGGACACGATCTATCCCGACGAGCCGCACCACCACATCCTCTTCGCGGACGACTACAAGGCGAACGTCGCCGACATTCAGAGCGAGCGCCATGTCTCCGATGACATGTCGATCTACATCCGCAACTCAAGCATCACCGACCCCCAGGTCGCGCCGCCCGGCCAGTCCGGGCTCTACATCCTCGTGCCCACCATCAACCACCGCAACGGCTTCGATTGGGAAAACCACAAGGAGACCTACGCGGAGAAAATCCTCGCGCGCATCGAGCAGCGCACCGGCATGAAGGACCTGCGCCGCCACATCGTCGCCAAGCGCATCATTTCGCCGGCCGATTGGGAAAGCGCCTCGATCTTCATGGGTGCCACCTTCAACCTGGCCCACACGCTCACGCAGATGTTGTATTTCCGCCCGCACAACCGCTACGCGGGCTTCGACAATTGTTATCTCGTCGGCGGCGGCACCCACCCCGGCAGCGGCCTGCCCACCATCTACGAGTCCGGCCGCATCAGCGCCAACCTCGTCTGCGACCGCTTCCAGGTCCCCTACCAACCGGTGGACCTCGCCTCGGAATACCTCCGTGAGGCGTGAGCGGAATTCGATTTGGCGGAACGCCGCAGGGGTGCACTGCCCCGGTCCTTTTCTTGGGTCTTGTCATGCCGGGCCGTGGATTCTAAACCGCCATGTGCCTCTCAGGATCACCAAAACCCCCAAATGCTACGTGGGCGGTGCGTTCATCCGCTCCGAATCCGGGCGCGTGGCACCGCTGACAGACGCCACCGGAAGCTTCCTCTGCCACATCCCGCTGTGCACGAGGAAAGACCTGCGCAATGCCGTGGAAGCCGCAGCCAAGGCCGGGGCCGGCTGGGCGAAACGCACGCCCTACAACCGCGCACAGATCCTCTACCGCCTTGCGGAAATGCTCGAGAGCCGCGCCGATGAAATGGCGGCCTGCACCAGTGCCCGGGAAGTCCGCGCCACCATCGACCGCATCGTCCACTTCGCCGGCTGGGCGGACAAATACGAACAGGTCCTCGGCAGCGTGAATCCCGTCGCCACGCCGCATTTCAATTTCACCGTCACCGAGCCCGTGGGCATCGTCGGCGTGCTCGCGGCGGACGACGCGCCCTTGCTGGCGCTCATGACCCTCGTCCTGCCCGCCATCACCGCGGGGAATTCCGTCGTCGCGCTCGCCTCGCGCAAGGCGCCATATCCCGCCATTCTGTTAGGCGAAATGCTCGCCGTGAGCGATCTGCCCGGCGGCGTGGTGAACCTGCTCACCGGCGACCGCCCGGACCTGCTGGCCACCTTCGCCACCCACGAACACATCCGCGCCCTCGCCGCGGTGGTGGACAAGGCGGAGGCCACCGCCCTGCAGCAAGGTGCCGCCGAGAGCGTGAAGCGCGTGGTCATCCATGCTCCGGACACCGATTGGTTTTCGAATCATCACGACTCGCCCTATGCGATCCGCGATTTCACCGAGGCCAAAACCGTCTGGCACCCCATCGGGGCCTGAAACATCCGCAACCACACCACGTATCCACCCGTTATGATCAGAATTCCGCTGTTGTGCATCGCCTCCGCGCTCGCCGTTTGCGCCGCGCAAAAACCGAACATCGTTTTCCTGTTTTCCGACGACCACGCGTTGCAGGCGATCACCGCTTACCAAGGCAGCCGCTACGCGGAGCATTTCCAGACGCCGAACATCGACCGCCTTGCCAAGGAGGGCGCGATCTTCGAGCGTTCATACTGCGCCAACTCGATCTGCGGGCCGTCGCGCGCCTGCATCCTCACCGGCAAGCACTCGCACATCAACGGCTTCATCGACAACAACAGCTCGCGCTTCAACGGCGCGCAGCCGACGTTTCCCAAATACCTGCAACAGGCCGGCTACCAAACCGCCGTCATCGGCAAGTGGCACCTCGTCAGCGAGCCCACCGGTTTTGACCACTGGGAAATCCTCCCCGGCCAGGGCAGTTATTACAACCCGGACTTCATCCAGATGGACGGATCCAAAAAGCGCTTCGAGGGTTACTGCACCGACCTCATCGCCGACAAGACGCTCGATTGGCTCAAGAACCGCCGCGACAAGGACAAGCCGTTCGTGCTGATGAGCCAGCACAAGGCGCCGCACCGCAACTGGGTGCCGGCCGCACGGCACTTCGATCTCTTCGAGGGCGTGAATCTGGCGGAGCCCGAAACCTTGTTCGATGACTACGCCAACCGCAGCGGCGCGTTGAAAAAGCAGAAGATGAGCATCGAGAAGGATTTCTTCTGGGGCTGGGACATGATGTTCCACGAAAAAACACCCGCCGCAGCCGGCATGATGGACGGCCTGCCCAACGGCGAATACAAGCGCATGAACGACGTACAGAAAGCCGCCTTCGACAAGGCCTACGGCCCGCGCAACCAAAAGTTCCTCGACGACCTTGCCGCCGGCAGGCTGGACGAAAAAGCCGTCATCCGCTGGAAATACCAAAGATATATCAAGAACTACCTGCGCACGGTCAAGGCACTGGATGAAAACATCGGCCGTGTGCTCGATTACCTCGACGAATCCGGCCTCGCGGAAAACACCATCGTCATTTACTCATCCGACCAGGGCTTCTATCTGGGCGAGCACGGCTGGTATGACAAGCGCTGGATGTTCGAGGAATCCTTCACCATGCCCTTCCTGATCCGCTGGCCGGGTGTGGTGAAGCCCGGCGTCCGCTCGCAGGCGCTGATCCAGAACATCGACTACGCGCCCACTTTCCTTGAAGCCGCCGGCTTGGCAATCCCGGACGACATCCAAGGCCGCAGCCTGTTGCCGGTGTTCAGGAACGACGGCAACGCGCCTGCGGATTGGCGCAAGGGGCTGTATTATTTCTACTCCGGCGAGGCCACCCACCGCGTCGCCGCGCACGACGGCGTGGCCAACCAACGCTACAAGCTCATGCGTTTTCCGGATACCGGCGAATGGCAGCTATTCGACCGCGAGAAGGACCCGCACGAGATGCGCGGCTTCCAGGACGACCCGGCCTACGCCGCCGCGCTAGGGGAGATGAAGGCGCTCTATCAGGAATTGCGCACGCACTACAAGGCGCGCTGATTTGAGCCCGTCACTTCAGCAGCTTGTCGAGCGGCTCCGCTCCGGGCTGCCAGTAAGCGATGGATGCCACCTTGCCGCCGTTCAGTTCGAGAACGGTGACCCGGTCCTTCTGCTCGGGAAACCTGGCGATCAGCGCGGCATCGTCACCCAGGATGATGCGATGCACGTATTTCCTCATCTTGGGCATGGCGAACATCCGGCCGATGCCGGGCATGCCGTGGATGTTGGCAAGATAAACGGCCTTTTTCGTCCGGAGATAATCCTTGCCCAGAGTGGTGAGGACGGCGTTGGCCTTCTTGCCGGTATCCATGTCGTGGCTGACCAACAGGAACTTCGTTTCCGCGGGTTTGAATGTGAAGTCGCGCTCATGCTGGTCCATGGTGGTGAAGGGCCCGACCATGGACCCGACCGCGTATGGAGCGGCGAAGGTGATGCCGTGGGCAAGAAGGGAGACCGCGATGGCGGTGACAGTGGCTTTGAGTGAGGTGGGAATCATGGGTGGAACGGTTGTCAGGGCTATGGATATTCATTCACCTGCTGCCGCAAGGTGTTATTGCAGTGTGTGGAGTCCGGTCACCGCCAGCGCGTCGAGCTTTCGCGGGAAGCTTGCGGCTTCACTGGGCATTGATGCCCCCCGATGCCCGGATCCACCAGCGAGCATCGGTGGACATCACGCCGGCCTTGGCCGGATGGATCGGAGGGAAGGCAGATGAACCATCGCCCTCCTCAGCCGCCGTGCGCGGAAGACGGGTCT
>JBMTCD010000030.1:0-23599 GCA_049430545.1 Luteolibacter sp. | reverse complement strand
AACCCATGTAGCTTTGCGTCTTCGCGCCTTCGCGGTTCAATATTTCTTCATCAAAAGGAAGATCCGCCACTGTCCTCCCTAATGTAGGTGCCCTGCGGCTTTTTGAGTGGTTCCGCGTCGATCAGGGATATTGATCGGTTGCAGAATCCCGAGATTGGAAATTTTTTTGGATAAATCCCTCGCCCGGCGGCGTTGATTCCAATGACGCGTCGATGCGTTCTACACTGGCGGCCTGGCCGACACGCTTTCCGGTTTTTTTGGGTTTCCGGGAAGCGTTCAGCCAGGCCGCCTTGTTTGGCGGTCATCGCAATGGAGGTTCAAGCTGGAATGGATCTCAGTAGCTGCTTGCTGCTGCGGATGCGGTTTTGGAAGCGCCAGTTGCGCGCCAGTGGGACCAGACACGCGAGCACATCCTGGAACATCCGATTTGAGTTTGAAAGATGGCCCTTGGGTGATGCGTTGTGCGCATGACGAACCGTCATCCTTTCTGATGCCGGAAACCGATCCGGGGTCCAACCCATCCACCACCCACCATGAGCCTCCACTCCGATTTCCAGATTTCCCGCCGCCGCTTCCTGCGCCGGGTGACCGCCGCCACTGCCGCCACCGGACTGCCGATGTGGTTCGTGCAACGCGAACTGGCGCGCGCCGCCGAGCCGCTGAAATCCGTAGCCTCGCCCAACGCCCGCCCGCGTGTCGCCCTGATCGGCAGCGGCGGTATGGGCACCGGCGACGCCCGCAACGCCTCGCGCTACGGCGATATCGTCGCCGTCTGCGACGTGGACAATAGCCGCACCGAGCGCGCCGCCGACCGCCTCGCCAAGGACGGCAAGAAACCCGAGCAGATCCATGATTTCCGCAAGGTGCTGGAGCGCGACGACATCGACGCCGTCATCAACGGCACGCCCGACCACTGGCACAGCCTGATCAACATCGGCGCGGCCAAGGCGAAAAAGGACATTTATTCGGAAAAACCGCTCACCCTGACCATCGACGAGGGCAAGCACGTGGTGAAGGCCGTGCGCGACAACCAGGTAATCCTGCAAACCGGCACCCAGCAGCGCAGCAGCGTGCGTTTCCGCCTCGCCTGCGAGCTTGTCAGGAACAAGCGCATCGGCGACCTCAAGGAAGTCACCGTCTGGCTGCCGGCCGGCGTGCGCGGCGGGCCGTTCGAGACCAAGCCCGTGCCCGATGGGCTCAACTGGGACTACTGGCTCGGCCAGGCGCCGTTCAAAGAATACGTCACAGAGCGCTGCCACACCACCTTCCGCAACTGGTATGACTATTCCGGCGGCACCATGACCGACTGGGGCGCGCACCACATGGACATCGGCTACTGGGCGATCGGCTTGGTCGCGCCGGTGCGCGTGAGCAGCAAGCCGCTCGCCATGCCGATCCCCGGCGGTTACGACGCCATCAGCGAATACGAGGTGCGCTTCGAATATGCCAACGGCGTGATTTTCAACGTCAAGACCACCACCGACGACTCGCCCTTTGGCGCGGTGATCAATCCGGAAGGCCAGCGCAATGGCATCCGCTTCGAGGGCAGTGACGGCTGGATCTGGGTGAACCGCTCCGGCATCGACGCCAGCGACAAGGAATTGCTCCGCAAGCCGCTTGCGGACGACGCCGAGCGCCTCTACGTGAGCAACGACCACATGGGCAATTTCTTCGAGTGCATGGCCAGCCGCAAGGACCCGATCTGCCCGGTCGAGGTTGGCCACCGCTCGGCCTCGGTCTGCCACCTTGGGACCACCTCGCTGCGCACCGGCAAGTCCCTGACCTGGGATCCGGACAAGGAAATCTTCACCGGCGAACACGCCGAGGAGGCCAACCGCCACCTCGCCCGCGAAATGCGCAAACCCTACGACTACTCGTTCGTGGCCTGATTCCGCAACGGTGCAAGTTCCTCAGCTAAGGAGCGGCGGAACATGTCCGCCGATGTCCGTGAGCAGTCAGGGAAACGAGCCTTGGCTTTCCATGGGTCACGGCGGACAGGCTCCGCCGCTCCCTGATGCGCCATTGTGTCTCGTGTCAAATTGCCAACTCCGCCGCTTGACACGCCCGCCGGTGTAAAACATTGTTTCAACATGATCAAGACCATCACCAAGATCGGCAACTCCCACGGCATCATCTTCGATTCCACGTTGCTCCAGCTCGCCCACCTCAAGCCCGGCGACCAGGTGAACGTGGAGGTGCATGGGGGCGGCACAATCACGATCGCTCCCCTTGAACCAACCCAGATTTCGGTGGAACAGGCCATAACCACCGCCAGGCGGCTCATTTCCAAAAATGATGAATTGTTCCGTCGTCTTTCATGAGTGCCTCCCTGAAACATCCCACGGTTGAGGTGGTTCTCGCCATCCATGCGGAGGTTCTTGCGGCACATGGCGGTGCCTCCGGGATTCGCTCCAAGGAATTACTGGAATCCGCCGTGGCGGCGCCGCAGGCTTCCATGATGGGGCAGCCATTGATTTCTGATCCCATCGAGATTGCGGCCGCCTATCTGTTTTATCTTTGCGGTAACCATCCGTTCGTCGATGGCAACAAGCGTGTGGCTCTCGCCACATGCCTAGTTTTCCTCAGCGAAAACGGTTTGTTACAAAATGAATTGCTGACGGTGGAAGACTGGGAAATCCTCACCCTCGCCTGCGCCGCGGGAGCGCTCTCGCGCGACGAGGTCACCGCCACACTGCGGAAATTGCTGCTCTGAACCGGCACCTACTTGAGGAACACCTCGCGCGGCTTGGCCCCGTCGCCGGGGCCGACGATGCCGCGTTGTTCGAGGATGTCCACCATGCGCGCGGCGCGGGTGTAGCCGAGACGCAGGCGGCGCTGGAGCAGTGAGGTGCTGCATTTCTGCTCCTGGCGGGCCACCTCGATGCACTTGACGATGAGTTCCTCGTCGGCTTCCGAGATTTCCTCTTCCTCGTCGTCGTTGGAATTGATGGACGCATGGATGTCGGTCTCGAAGTTCGGCTCGCCCTGGGCGGCACAGTGCTCGATGATCCGCTCGATCTCGGCGTCGGTGACGAAGGCACCCTGCGCGCGCTCCAATTTCGCCGAGCCGGGCGGAAGATATAACATATCTCCCTTGCCGACCAGTTTCTCGGCCCCCTTGGTGTCGAGGATGACGCGCGAGTCGAGCTGCGAGGAAACCTGGAAGGCGATGCGGCAGGGGATGTTCGCCTTGATGATGCCGGTCACCACATCGGCGCGCGGCGTCTGGGTGGCGATGATCAGGTGGATGCCGGCGGCGCGCGCCTTCTGCGCGATGCGCGCGATGCACATCTCGACATCGGCCGGCGCGGTCTGCATGAGGTCCGCCAACTCGTCGATCAGCACGACAATGTAGGGGAAGCGGTCGGGAATCTTGTCCTCATCGAACATTTCCATCTGCTCGTCCTCGTCCGCTTCGGGCGTGAGGTCGCCGGCTTCGAGCGCCGCGGCGATGGATTCGATGTCCTCGTCCGGCACCGCGTCGAGCGACCAGGCGGGCGGTTGGTGGGTGTCGCGAGGGGTGGTGGATTCTTCCTGAAGTTCGTCGGACTGGTCTGACAGGTCGGACAGGTCCGACGTTTCCTCTTCGACCGGCACCGATTCGCCCAGCGCGGCGGCGTTTTCAGCCATGATCTCCTCATCATTCTCCTGCTCCTCAGGCTCGGGCTGTGACGGCTTGGCGGGCGCATCCTTGCGCGGACGGTTGTTGAAGCCGTCGAAGTTGCGCACGCCCTCCTTGGCGAAGATGCGGTAGCGCTTTTCCATTTCGTTGACCACCCACTTGAGGGCGGCCACGGTTTTCTTGGGATCGGTCACGACCGGCACGACCAGGTGTGGCAGACGGTTGTACATCTGCATTTCCACCACCTTCGGGTCCACCATGATGAAGCGCAGCTCGTCCGGGCCGAACTTGAACAGCATCGAGGAAATGATCGAGTTGACGCACACCGATTTGCCCGATCCGGTGGCACCGGCGACCAGCAGGTGGGGCATGGCGGCGAGGTCGCCGATGACCGTCTTGCCATAGACGTCCTTGCCGAGCGCGAGCGGGATTTTCTTCTTGGCCGAGCGGAACTCGGGGTCGTGCAGCAGTTCGTGCAAGGGCACGGCGATCTTCTGCGAGTTGGCAATCTCGATGCCGACGGTGTCCTTGCCGGGGATCGGGGCGAGGATGTTGATGCGTTCGGCGCAGGTGGCGCGCGCGATGTCGGCCTCGAGCTGGGCGATGCGGGAAACGCGCAGGCCGGTGCTCGGATAAATCTCGTAGCGGGTGATGGTGGGGCCGCGGGTGATGTCGCCGGGCGTCACCTCGATGCCGAAGGCCTTGAGCGTCTCGATGATGACATTCTGGTTGCGCAGCAGCTCGTCGCGGTTGGCCTCGGGAGCCTCCTCTTCCTCGTCGGCGTCGAGCAGGTCGAAGCCGGGCAGCTCGTAGTCCGGATAATCCCCGGTGGAGAGGAATTGATGGCCGGTTTTCTTGCGCTCGAAAGGTTTCGCGCCGGGATCGAAGCGCTCGGCGGCGCGTCGTTGCGAGGCATCGATGATCTGCGGCGCGGGGGTGTCCCTGAGCGGCAGCAGCACTTGGCCATCGTCGTCCGCAACTCCCTTTTCCTTCGCCGCGCGGGCTTCCTCGCGCTCCTTGCGGCGTTGTTCGCGCTGGCGTTCGCGCTCGGCGAGCAATTCCGCCTCGCGGGCGGCGGCGCGGCCTTCCTCGCTGCGGCTTGCACGCCACGCGGCGAATTTCCTGCCGATCTGCGCGCCGCAGGCTTTCGCGAACTGCACCGGCTGTTGGCCAGTCAGCATGATCACCGCCACCAGATAAACCGCGGTCGTCACGATGAGCGTTCCGACGCGCCCGATCAGGTTCATCAGCACGCAGCCGCCCAGACTGTTGCCGATCACGCCGCCGGGACTGCTGAGGTGACAGTTTTCCGCCCAGTTCTTGAAAATAAAATCCGCCGCATGCAGCCAGGCCGATGCTGATAAAAGCAAAGCGGCGAATCCCAGCACCGCGCGCGGCCAGAGACGGCCGTTGAAGGCGAATTTCAACACACCGAACCAGATGAAACTCACTGGCAGCAGGCAGCCCGCCGCACCGAACAACAGGATTTGCAGAAATCCGAGAATGCCGCCCACCGGGCCGATCAGATTCTCGGTCGGCGCACCCGTCTTGTCGGCGAAAGGCTCGAGGAACCCGCCGAGCAGCGGAACGCCGGACGGTCCGCGCAGGTCCGCCGGACTGTATTTCACCAGCGACAGCAACATCAGAATCCCGCCCGCGATCCACAGGATCCCGATCACCTCGTTGGTCCATCGCGGCGTTGCCGCCACCTCGCCGCGCTTCTTGTTGTCCCTGCCTGCCATAACTTCGCCTGCCGCCACAGCATCCCCGCACTCACGCCCGGGGGCAAGGTTGTTTTCCGTGACGTAAAATCAGGAAATCCTAAGAAAAAAGCCTGCCGCCGTTATTCAGGGCGGTCAAACCAAGGATCGACAACTGGATTCAGAAGAAAAATCAAACCACGGATGGACACGGATGAGCACGGAATTTGATGGCCGCAAGCATGACCATGCGGTTTCGGGATACGGGGTGCGATCCATTGAGCGAAGGTATTCACACGACATTTCGTGAAATTTCGTGCCGTTCGTGGTTTGAATTTCGGTTTTGGGGTTCATCCTGCCGCGCGTGACCCGCTTCCGTCCATGCATCGATCTCCACCAAGGCAAGGTGAAACAAATCGTCGGCGGCAGCCTGCGCGACGACGGACCCGGTCCTCGGGAAAATTTCGTCTCGGACAAACCACCGGCTTGGTTTGCGCAAACTTTCCGCGCCGACGAAGCGACCGGCGGCCACGTGATCCAACTCGGCACCGGCAACGACGCTGCGGCCCGCGAGGCGCTCGCCGCCTGGCCCGGCGGCTTGCAGATCGGCGGCGGCATCACCCCGGACAACGCCCGCGACTGGCTCGATGCCGGTGCGAGCCATGTGATCGTCACCTCCGCGCTTTTCGATAAAGACGGGAAATTCCTCTCCGTTATGCTGGATCGTTTTGTAAACACGATCGGGGCGGACAAACTCGTCATCGACCTCTCCTGCCGCCGCGCCGCACATGGCTGGGTCGTCGCAATGAACCGCTGGCAAACCCCCACCTCGCTGCGCGTCACGCCGGAGACGCTCGACCGCCTCGCGCCGCACTGCGCCGAGTTCCTGATCCACGCCGCCGATGTCGAGGGTCTGTGCCGCGGCATCGACTCGGACCTCGTCGCGCTGCTCGGCGGATGGGGGAAAATTCCGCTCACCTACGCCGGCGGCGCGGCCACCATGGAGGACGTCCTGCTCGTCGAGACCGCCGGGCAGGGGAGGGTGGACGTGACCGTGGGCAGCGCGCTTGATCTCTTTGGCGGCTCCGGCCTGCGCTACCGCGATCTCGTGGTCTGGAACCGCCGCGAGGAGGTCTGAGTGCTGCTTCCTGCTCGACATCGCGGTGACTCGCTCCAAGTTCTCGCCGGGAAAAACAGGCCCGTTCATCCATGTTTTCCAACCTTCTTCGCTACGGCACCATCCTGCTGGCCCTCGCCGGGGTGGTGGCCATCGTCGGCATCGACCGCCTCCAGGCGGAACGCCGGATGCCGCAGAGCGCCGAGCCGCCGTTGCCACCCGCGCCGAAGCCCTACGCCGAAGCGGTTTCCGCCAGTGGCATCCTCGAAGCGCTCAGCGAAAATGTCGCCATCGGCGTCCCGCTGCCGGGACTGGTCACCGAGGTGAAGGTGAAGGTGAACGACGCGGTGAAGACCGGCGACGTCCTCTTCCTGATGGACGACCGCGACCTGCGCGCGCAGGAAATCACCGCCAAGGCGAAACTCGATGTCGCCCGCGCCAACATCGCGGTGGCCGAGGCGGAACTCGCCAAGGTGAAATCGCGTTATGAAAGATTCGCCGCCGTCACCGACACGCGCGCCGTGAGCCGCGACGACCTCGACACCCTGCAACGCGAGGTCGAGGTCGCGACCGCCCGGCTCGCCGCCGCGCGCGCCGAGCAGACGGCCACCGAGGGCGAGTTGCAAGGCATCGCACTCCTCATCTCCCGCCTCGCCATCCGCGCCCCGCGCGACGGCACCATCATTCAACTCAACATCCGCGCCGGCGAATACGCCGCCACCGCACCGCAAAAACCGGCGATCATCCTTGGCGAAACCGACCGCCTGCAGGTCCGCGCCGACGTGGACGAACAGAACGCCACCCGCATCCGCCCCGGCCAGAAGGCACGCGCCACCCTCAAGGGCGATCCGTCCGTGACCTTTCCACTCGAATTCGTGCGCGTGGAACCTTATGTCATTCCCAAGGTGTCTCTAACAGGCGCGGGCACCGAGCGCGTCGATACCCGCGTGCTGCAAGTCATCTTCTCGCTCGACCGTCCGGAAAACCCGCCGATCTATGTCGGCCAGCAGGTGGATGTGTTCATTGAAGCTCCCGAGACATGAAACTTCCCTTCACACTCTCTCTAGCCGCGCTCCTGCTCGCCGCCTGCACGGTCGGGCCGGATTTCCTCAAGCCCGATCTGGCAGGCGGAGATGATTGGAAACAAACCCGCGCCACCGCCGGCGCGCGGCTGCCGGACGATTGGTGGAGACTCTACAACGACCGCGAGCTGGACCGCCTGGTGAAGCGCGCGCTCGATGCCAACAACGACCTCGCCGCCGCGCGGGCCCGCGTCGAAACCTCGCGCGCGCTCGTCGGCCTCGACCGCGCCCGCATGTTCCCGCGGCTCGATCTAACAGGCTCTGCCGGCTACGCGCGCCGCTCGCAGGAAGCCACCGTCGGCAACCTTCCGGCCGGTTTCACCATCGATCTCACCGACACCAACTACCGTGGCAGTTTCGATCTTGCCTACGATCTTGACCTGTGGGGCCGCAACCGCCGGGCGTTGGAAGCATCCACCGCGGATGCCGATGCGGCTGCGGCGCTTTACGACGCCCAACGCCTCGGCATCGCCACCGAGGTGGCGCGCCAGTATTTCCTGCTGCGCGGGCTCGATGCGCAGGAGGTCGTGCTGTTGGAAACCATCGAGAGCCGCCAGGAAACCCTCGAACTCCAGCAGAACAAGGCGGATGCCGGGCTCATCGACGGACTTTCCACCAGCCAGGCGCGCACCGAGTTGGAACTCGCCCGCAACGATCTCGCGCAGGTTGAACGACAGCGCGGCGCGGCGGAACACGCACTCGCAGTGCTTTGCGGCACGCGGCCATCGGACTTCGATTTGCCCGCGGGGAAAATGACCTCCACGCTGCCGAAAATCCTCGCCGGCACGCCTGCCGAAGTGCTCAACCGCCGACCCGACGTGCGTGCCGCGGAAGAGGAACTCCGCGCCGCCAACGCCCGCATCGGCGTGGCGCAGGCGGGGTTCTATCCGGATTTCTCGCTCGGCGGCAGCGCCGGCTACGAATCGCTCGGCGCGGAAAACTTCCTCGATTGGGAAAACCGCATCCTTTCCATCGGCACCAATCTCGCCGCGCCGATCTTCGACGCCGGTTCCAACCGCGCCACCTTCGCTGCCGCCGTGAGCCGACGCGACGAGGCGCTCGCCCGCTACCGCAACGCCCTTCTCGTCGCCCTGCGCGAGGTCGAGGATTCGATCGCCGACCTCAAGGGCCTCGCCCGCTCGCGCACCGCCTTGGAGAAAGCACTGGCCAGCGCCCGCGACACCCGCCGCATCTCGCAGGAACGATATGACAAGGGCCTGAGCAGTTATCTCGAAGTCGTCGAGGCCGGCCGCACCGTGCTGCGCGTCGAACTCGTGCTCGCGCAGATCGATTCGCAACAACGCATCACGCTCGCCGCGCTTGCCAAGGCGCTCGGCGGCGGCTGGCAGGGGAAATGACCCTTCACAATGCCGAACGTTTCGCGCGGCGCATCAGGACCTCGATGCGCTGTTCCAGCATTTCCGCGCGTTTGGGATCGCCGGCGGCGCGGTAATAGCCACAGATCATGCGGTGGATGCCGGATTCGGCCTGTGCGCGGAACCATTCCTTGGTGCCGGTTTCGACCACGCGCATGAAGGCGAGTTCGATGTCCCGCGCGGCCTTGCGGGCCTGCTCGGGATCGCCGCGCATGAAGGAAAAGTAATCGGCGGCCATGGTCTTGAAGCCGGTGACGCTGCCGCCGAAGTCGCGCAGCGCACGGTCGTAGAGGCGGCTGATTTCGGTGGTGGCCGCATCGCCGCCGCGCAGTCGGATGAGCTCGGCCTCGCGCTTGAGCGAGGCGGCGACGAGGTCGGCCTGCTCGGCGGAGTCGCGGTCGATGCGGCGGCGTTCGCGCAGCAGGAAACGGCGGGCGTCATCAAGTGTGATGTAGGGGAAAATGTATTGGTTTTCCGCCTTGAGGGCGATGGCGGCCATCCGCGGGTTGTCCTTGAACTCGCGGCGGACGTCGCCGGCGAAGGATTGCCATTCGTCGAGGTTGGCCGGTGCGGAGGGCTCGCCGGTGATTGCCGTTTCGCGGACCAGAACCTGATAGAGGGCCTGCCAGGTCTCGGTGAACGACGGGCCGAGGCGGTTGGCGAGGCGGATGGTCTCGGCCTGGAGTCCGTCCTTGCCGGTATCGCCGAGTAATGCGGCGAGCCAGAGGTGGCGCATCACCTTGAGGGTGGTGGCCGGGCTTTGATGGGCGCGGTCATTCCAATGGAGGATTTCCTGCTCGGTGATGCGGCCGCCGGTCTGCGGGTGGTGCGCCTCGCCCTTGGAAACCCCGCCGATGCGCCCGACTGCGGTGGTCCACTCGCGGTCGTCGAGCATGAGGCCGGCCCATGCGTGGCCGCCCATACTGGTCTCGCCGCTGAGTCCCATCGCCGGGATGCCCTGGGCACGGGCGGTGTTGACGCAGAAATACGTCTGGTCGCCGCAGATGCCGCCATGTTTCTCGATCTCGGCGAAGCTGTATTCCTCATAGGGGTTCTCGCCCTCGACGGCACGCTCCATGAGATACTCGATCCTGCCATAGGTCTCGCCCCAGCGCTTGCGGTGCATGTGGAGATTGCCGATGGCCCAATCGAGTTCCGAGGTGCTCACCGGCGCGCACACCACCCACACCAGATCGCGGGCGGTGCTGCGGTGGACGGGCGCGGCAAGCTTGCCAGCCTCGTTTTTTTCCACATACCAGAGATATCGCGCCATGGGTTCGACCATCGCCTGGCTGCCGTATGCGCCGCCGATCGGGTGGGGGATGGAAACCGGGCGGTCGAAGACCACGGCGCAGGCCAGCGCCAGCGGGAAATACTTTTCGCGCAGTTCCTCATTGCGCGCCCATGACTCCATCAGGAACCCGAGCACCTTCGCGGAATCGTCCTCCGGGCGGATGGTGAGCAGGAATTCCTCCATCGCCAGCGGACGGTCCAGCAGCCACAGCAGGAACGAGGCGGAGTAGAGATCGGGCACCTGGCGCGCGAGATCGGCCTCCTTGAATGCGCCGAGCGTTTTCCAGCGCAACAGCGCGCGGTAGAGCAGCGGCTGTTGCCAGACTTCATCGAAGCGCGTCAGTCCATGGCCCTGGCGCAAGTCGGCAATGCCGGCCTGGATCGATGTGGCGCGCAGCGCGCGGTAGGCATTCCATGCGCCGTGTTCTATGGTTTTTTCCAGCAACTTGGCGTCGCGCTGCGCGGCGGACTCGCGCGTCGAGTCCATGCCGGTCAGCAGGAGCGGTGCCTCGCTGGCCAAGGGCGCGGGCGGTTCCGCCTCGGCGGGCGGATCGACAACAGCGACGGGTGGCGGCTCGGGAGTCGCAGGCACCGCCGCTGCGGGAGCTTTCGGTGATGCGGATTCCACCACGGGTGCCGTTGGCGTTTCCGGCGCGGCGGGTGTTTCCAGTACAGGTGCCGGCTCCGCCGTCTGGGCGGCGGCTTCCGGCTTCGGGGGATCGATGGGCCGCGAAAGCTCCAGATAGATGAAAAAGCCCGCCACGGCGCAGAACGCCGCGAGCCCCATCATCATTCCAAGCTGCTTTTCCCGGGCGATGCGTGCCTGCTTTTCCAACATGCGGGATTCCGCATTAGGATCGGGGTGTTGGTGCGGCTTCCCTTTCATGGCTGGTTCAGTTTCGGAGCAACGGCACCGTCGTCCCGGGATGGTCCTGTGTCACGCGGTTTCCATACTGCATCCAGCGGAAGGCGATCATCCAGCTTAGCCAGATCACCGGATAGGCGAAAATCAAGCCCACGACCAACGCCAGCGCGCCGGCGATGAAGATGGCGATCGAAAGCAGCGCCAGCAGGAACAGGTTGAGGCGGTTGTTGGTGGTGATGCTCGAGCTGTATTTGAGCGAGTCGATCACTCCGAGGTCGCGGTCCACCATGGCGTTCAGGAACTGCCCGTAGCGCAGGGCCAGGTAAATGCCCGGCACGACCAGTAGGATGAGTCCCACACCCACCATCAGACCGAAGAGAATGGACGCGCCGATTGCCGGCAGCAACTTGCGCCCGCCGCCGAACAACATGCCCACCGAGACCTCCTGGCCTGAGACGAGATTCAGGCCGATGCGCGTCACGCCGAGCGCGAGGAAAATCGAGAGCACGTTCGAGAGGATGCTGCTG
The DNA here is from genome assembly GCA_049430545.1 of Luteolibacter sp. Lineage (GTDB taxonomy): Bacteria > Verrucomicrobiota > Verrucomicrobiia > Verrucomicrobiales > Akkermansiaceae > Luteolibacter. The sequence goes on along the minus strand of JBMTCD010000030.1, from coordinate 12,017 downwards.
GCGAATCCACCCGAGCTTTGGAACTGCCCGGCCATCCGGTTGTCCCCACCGATACGGAAATCGCTTTGGGTCGGCGTCCACCCAAGTGCCGCATCAATCGCTCCGAACAAGGCACCCGCTGCCAAAGAGACCGCGAAATACGTGAGACCCACCAGAAAAATGGTGCCGAAATGGCGCTTGGTGAGTTCGAAGCCGCGTTTCACGCAGTCGCCCACGCCGATGGGATCGCTGCCGGGAACAATTTCCTGCAGCGACGTTCCGGGGGCAACCTCGGGAGCCACCCAGCCGCTGGCAGGGGCTGCATAGGGGTTGGATGGATCCACTGCGGGCGCGGCCACGGCGGCCGGCGCACCGGCAAGGCCCTCGATGGATGACATGGGTTGCCAGTCACTCATGCCGGAGGTCCACGCCATTTCCGTGCCTGGATCGAGCGAGCCGTCACTCGCAATGATTTTCAGTTGCTCGAAACTCACCGGACCTTGTTGCTGCCCGCCTTTTGTGTAGAACCATTCGCTCATCGCTTGCGTGTCTAGCGGACCGGCCACACACCCGCAAGCACGCTTTGGTTTGCTCCCGCTTTCGTCTTGGCAAACGCGGGAGTGTTCATGGTTAATGGGCCATCGATGAATCCGCAGCAAGCCACGGCAGTTTTCACGGTTGCCCTCCGCACCCTGCTCGGTTGCTGGTTCCTCTACAGTGGCGGCTACAAGGTCTTCGTCAGCGGGCTCGACCGCTTCACGCGCGATGTTGCGAATTACAAGATCGTCGGTCCGCCGCTCGACGCCATCGCCGCCTACACCGTGCCGTGGTTCGAGATCGCCGCCGGGTTGTGCCTGCTGCTCGGCATCCTGCGCAAGGGAGCGATCCTGGCACTCGCCGGACTCGTCTGCGTCTTCGCCATCTGCATCGGCTGGGCCTGGTTCCACCAGCTCGACATTTCCTGCGGCTGCCACGGCGGCGACGCGAAGATCCACTACTGGGGCAAGGCCGCCGAGTTCGCCGGCTACTTCATCGTGCTCGGCTGGTTGTGGCGGGCGGAACGCAGGGGGAGCGCGGGCGTCCCGCCCGTTTCTTGAGCCGAGCCTACAGGCCCATCTGGTGTGACGGCTCAGGCTGCGGTTCTCCTGATGGCTGGCGGCAGTGGGAGGCGCTGCGAGGAATGTTGTTTCCGATGACGCTGGATTCCAATGGGTTGAAATTACTTTTGATGCCTTTGCAAGGAAGCGGATGGATCGTGCAAAATCGCTTCTGCATCGCGCATGACATGTCCTGCACGATGCAAAAGTTGCTCCGACATCATGCAGCACGTCCCATGCACGATGCAAAAGACGTCCTGCATCGCGCCGGACCAGTCAGCCGTTCGATGCGGTGGAGTTTCCCTATGCCCTACGTGAACGGCGGGCTGTCCTCCGGGAGCGCCGCCCCCGGGAGCGCCGACGTTCTCGTCGGCAAGGCGAATGGTCGGCCAATGGATAGCTGGAACGACTCAACATTGGCACTTCATTCACAAGCCAACGAGGACGTTGGCGTAGGGCGTTTGGCTGGAAGTTCCGACTCATTGATAATCAATTCCTCCAATCTATCAGAAACGGAGCGATGAGAACGATTTTTCAATGATTGGTAGCCTCCAGCCAAACGTCCTGGACGTTGGCGTTCCCGGGCAAGCGAGGAATTGACGCATCGCCAAATCCGCATCATGATGCCCGAGTGAGAACAACAATCAACATAAGTGATGGCATTCTGAGTGAATTGCATGAGCGTGCCAGGCAGCGGCGGCGGCCGTTCCGCGAGATTTTGGAAGAAACGATCCAGCGCGGGCTGAGCGCGACGCCTCCGTCCTCCGTCCAGCGGGTGAGCATCCAGACGCACCGCGTGGGTATCAAGCCCGACTACCGAGGGCTGAGCATGAACCAGCTTTACGACCCAATCGAAGCGGAGGACGCCGGCAAGCGATGATCATCCCCGACGCGAATCTCCTGATTTACGCCCACGACGAAGCCTCTCCATCCCACTGCAAGGCGCGGCCATGGTGGGAGGCGGCGCTTTCCGGAGCCAAACCGGTTGGTCTCCCGTGGGTGGTGGTGCTGGCCGTCACCCGCCTGCTCACGCATCCGAATGTCTGTGAGAATCCGCTCTCGCCCGCACAAGTCCGCCTCATCATCGAGCATTGGTTGAGCTTCACACCTTCGCATCATCCATCTCTCCGAAAACGCCCTCGGACGTTTGTTCGACCTGCTGGAGGAAGCTGATATGGGCGGCAATTTATCCACGGACGCCTTGATCGCCCTGCACGCCTTGGAACATTCCGCCACCATTGCCAGCAACGACCGCGACTTCGACCGCTTTTCGGGCGTCAAACGAATCAACCCGCTCGCATGACCCCGCCCGACTCCATCCCTCCGTCTCCGTCACCTACCCCCGGGACGGCAGTTCCACCCGCTCCAACGTGATGGGCATGCGCCCGATGCAGCAGCGCGCCTACCAGAAGCGCGGCGAGAAATACCTTCTTTTTCCCCATGCCCGACACCGCGCGCATCGACAAGTGGCTGTGGGCCGTGCGTTTTTTCAAGACGCGCGGCCTGGCGGCGGAGATGTGCGCGGCGGGCAAGGTGACGCGGCGCGGCCACGCGTTGAAGGCTTCCACCACCTTGCGCGTGGGCGATGTGCTGGAGCTGCCGTTTCCGGACGGGCCGGGTTCGCGGGTGGTCACGGTGACGGGGCTGATCGAGCAGCGGGTCGGCGCAGCGGAGGCGCGGGCGTGTTACGAGGAAAGCACCGCGCCGGAGGTCATGGCCGCGCGCGAGGAATGGCAGCAGGCGCGCAAGCACGGCATCCGTGGGCGGCCGACAAAGAAAAACCGGCGGCTCATCGAGCGCCAACGCGGGTTTTTCGAGTGAGGCCGGCGTTTCCGGTTCGGCGCAGAAAATGCGAAACATGGCTTGATCGCCGGGGTGGGGGAGCGTAAACGCCCCGCTCCATGTCCGATCCGTCCCGCTTGCTCCGATTCGCCATTCCAAAGGGAAGTTTGGAAAAGCCGACCGTCGAACTGCTCGCCAAGGCCGGCTACGAGGTCTACCTGTCCTCGCGCGGTCTTCGCCCGGCTTCGAACGATCCGGAACTCGATCTCTATCTGATCCGCGCGCAGGAAATCGGCCGCTATCTGGGCCAAGGGTTCATCGATTGCGGCATCACCGGTCTCGATTGGGCCTACGAAAACGAGGTCGATCTGGTGGATATGGCGGAGCTGCCCTATTCGCGTGCCACCACGCGCCCGACCCGCTGGGTTCTGGTGGTCCCGGAGGACTCGCCGATCAAGAAGGCCGAGGATTTGCAGGGCAAGCGGATCGCCACCGAGGGCGTGGGCATCACCAAGCGCTGGCTCAAGGAGCGCGGCATCCAGGCAGAGGTCGAGTTTTCCTGGGGTGCCACCGAGGTGAAGGTGCCGGATCTGGTGGACGCGATCGTCGATGTCACCGAGACCGGCTCCTCGATCAAGGCGAACCGCCTGCGCATCGTGGACACGCTGCTGACCTCCTTCCCGCACTTTTACGCCAATCCCGCCGCTGCGGCGGATCCTTGGAAAAAGGAGAAAATGGAGCGCATCGCCCTGCTCTTGAAGGCGGCGCTCGGTGCCCGCGGCAAGGTGGGCCTGAAGATGAATTTGCCGGCCGACAAGCTGCCGGAATTGCTCGAAAAACTTCCCTCGTTGCGCCGCCCGACCGTCGCCAACCTTTCCGAGGCAGGCTGGGTGGCGGTGGAGACGGTGATTGACGAAATCATCGTCCGAGACATCATCCCCAAACTCAAGCGCCTCGGGGCCGAGGGGATCATCGAGTATCCGCTGAACAAAATCGTCCCCTGAGACCGCTGGATTTCACCGAACACACCAACCCCGCAAGCAACCGCCATGGGCTCCATCAAGAAACGCCGTAAAACCAAGATCAACAAGCACAAGCGCAAGAAGCGCATGAAGCAGAACCGCCACAAGAAGCGCCTGCGCTACAAGTCCTGAGCGCAGGACCGCATCGTGGTTTTTTCAAAGCGCCAGAGGCTCGCTTGCTGCAAGTCTCTGGCCTTTCTGCGTGAACGCGCATGAGCCTGCAGGTCGTAGTCAATTTCACCGTCATCGACGAATCCGCCGATTGGCTGGTGGTGGACAAGCCTGCACCGCTCATCGTCCATCCGGCGAACCGCAAGCCGGAGCCCACCCTGCTCGGCGGCATCGAGCACCTGCTCGCCTACGAAATGGAAAACGGGGCCTGCCCGGCCATCGTCAACCGCCTCGACCGCGACACCAGTGGCCTTGTGCTGGTGGCCAAGCACCGCGCCGCCGCCCGCGAACTGGGGATGATTTTCGAGCGCCGTGAGGTGGAAAAGGAATACCTCGCCATCGTTTCCGGCTGGCCGGAGCGGGATGAGTGGGTCTGTGATGCGCCGATTCTGCGGGCCGGTGAAATCGGTCCCTCGCCGATCTGGGTGCTGCAGATCGTGCATCGCGCCGGGCGCGCCTGCCGCACGCGGTTCGTTGTCGAGCGCCGTTTCTCAAGGACGGAAGGGAGCTTCTCATTGATCCGCTGTTTTCCGGAAACCGGCCGCATGCACCAACTCCGCGTCCATCTCGCCCATGCCGGCCATCCGATCGCGGGCGACAAACTCTATTCCGGCGATGGCGCGGAATACATCGAATGGATGCGCGGCGGGTGGACACCGGATCTCGCGGCGAGGCTGCCGCTCCCGCGCCACGCCCTGCACGCCGCGCGCCTGCGGCTGGAAATTTCCCGACGGATCTTCGATTGGCATGCGGAGCTTGCCGCCGACCTCGCGAATTTCGCCACTGGGAAATCCATCGATGAAACACCCGGGGTTGTCATCTGGAGCCGCCATGACTAGCCTGACGCATGGTTTCACTCGCCCAAATGGTCGATGTTCTCGACCGTGAACTCCGCATCGCCGAAATCCCGGACTACCCCGGTGCGGTCAATGGCCTGCAGATGGCCAATGGCGGCCAAGTCACTCGCATCATCGCCGCCGTCGATGCCTCCCTGCCTGTGATCGAGGAGGCGAAAGCCGGCGGGCCGGGCCTGCTGATCGTCCATCACGGCATGTTCTGGCAAGGGATGCAGCCGCTCACCGGCGCGTTTTACCGCAAAATCAAAACCGCAATGGATGTCGGCCTGGCGATTTATTCCGCTCACCTGCCTCTCGACGTGCATCCCGTCCTTGGCAACAACATCGGGCTCGCCAGAGCCATCCGACTCTGCGACCCGCAGCCTTTTTTCGATTGGAAGGGAATCCAGCTCGGCCTGCGCGGCCATTGGCATGGAAGCCGCGCCAAATTGGCCGAATCGCTCGGCAAAGCTGTCGGCGGACCGGTCCACGTCTGCCCCGGCGGACCCGATCAAGTGGCTGCGGTCGGCTTGATCACCGGCGGTGCCGGCAGCCGGGTGGCCAATGCTGCGGAACACGGCATCGACACGTTCATCAGCGGCGAAGGACCACATTGGAGCCACCCCATGGCCCTCGAACTCGGTGTCAACCTGCTGCTCGCCGGGCATTACGCCACCGAAACATTCGGCGTCCGCGCTCTGGCCGGCATGCTCGCGGAAAAGTTCGAATTGCCCTGGGAATTCGTCGATCAACCGTCAGGACTTTGAACACCCTCCATCGCCACTGGAGCGGGTGATGGGAATCGAACCCACGCCTCAAGCTTGGGAAGCTCGTGTTCTGCCATTGAACTACACCCGCAAAGCCCACAGAATCTCGCGCTGCGGGGTCTCTTGTAGAACGTTTTTTTCATCTGGCAACTCCAATGGTTGATTTGTCGTGAACAAATATGGCCAAAGGAAAAAAAAACTTGCTTGTCGTCCAATTTGGCTGCTTCATGCGGCTGCCACGGCGGGCATAGCTTAATGGTAAAGCCCTAGCCTTCCAAGCTAGACACGCGGGTTCGATTCCCGCTGCCCGCTCCAATCCGATTCACCTTCCATCCAACGCCATCGAACTATGAAAAAGCTCGTTCTGCTCTCCTCCTTCGCGATTTTCGGGTCGCTCGTTGCCAGCGCCCAGGACAATCCGGCTGCGGCGGCTGTCGTTCAGTCCGTCAAAGACAAACTGGCTGACGCTGACGCCGACGTGGCTGCGATCGTTGCTGCGGAAGTCGCTGCCAACCCTCAGTTTGCCGCGGAAATTGTCCAAGCGGCGATTCAGGCCACCAACGCGGAACCAGCAAACGTCTCGGCAATTGTCTCTGCTGCAGTGACCGCTGCACCCAGTGCTGCTCCCGCTATTGCTTCTGCCGCTGTGACTGCCGCCCCTCAAGCCGCAGCTGCAGCCACCACTGCCGCAGTCACTGCGGCCCCCGAGGCAGCCGCCACAATTGCCGCAGCTGCCATCACCGTTGCCCCGCAACAGGCTTCCACCATCACCACCGCCGCGGTCACGGCAGCTCCGGATTCGGCTCCAGCGATTGCCGCCGCTGCGGTCAGCGCCGCCCCTCAGCAAGCGCAGGTGATCACCACTGCGGCTGTCACGGCTGCCCCTCAACAAGCCACATCCATCACTACGGCGGCCACGGCGGCAGCGCCTACCCAAGCAGCCGCCATCTTGGCGGGAGCCGCCAATGCCACTCAGCAAGGCGCACCAGGCAATCCACTGAACTTTCCGGCACAAGACAATTCCGGCGGAACGGATTCCAGTGGCTCAGGTGAGTCTGGCGGCACCGACACCGGCACCGTGGGCGGCGGTGGATCTGACTCCAATGGCGGCGGACCGCCTCCCATCATCAACCCACCGACTGTCACCAATTCCAACCCCGTCCCCACTGAGATCATCAATGGCTGATCGATTTTCGACAGCCTCAGCTGATTGAATTGTCGTTGTCGCCAATTCTGAACAGCCTGCACTTCACCACTGCATCAGCCTCGATCACTTTCGTATCCACAGCTTCCAGCTTTTCACCCAAAACTTTTCCATAAACTAGCCAATCTCCTCCCTTAGTAGCAATGAAACATAAATTCGCAATCAGTCTCTTCACTTGCTTGGTCAGTGTGGGTTCGGTGTCGGCCCAAGGATTTTACCAATTCGGGACGGACCAAGGTGAGGGGACCCCGCTCAAATGGCGGCTTGGATTCAACACGATTTACGACGACAACGTCGCTGCTGGCAGAGCGGCCGGCGAAGAGGATAGCTCATTTGCCCTGAACCCCAGTGTGGGTGCCTCCTTGACCCAAGTGACCCCGCAGTCCACGATCGACATATATGGCCAGCTGGGTGCCATTTATTATTTTGATGCTCCAGAGGGACTTGACGATTTCTACAGCCAGTCGCGCCTGGGCTTGAACTTTATCCACCGCTTCAGCGAACGCCTTCGGTTTTCCAGCACCAATTTCACCTCATATGAACTGGAGCCGGACTATGCCTACGGATACGCCACCTCCCGGACCGGAGGCGAAACCCTCTACATGGAAACCGATGATTCGATTGGATTCCGCTTGACTGAGAGATTGGGCACCTATGCGGGCATCCGGGTCAAAAGCAGCCAGTATGACGAAAGTGACAATGATCGTCTGATCTGGCAGCTTTACAATCAGCTGCGTTACCAAATGACGCCGCAAACCGTACTCACTTTTGATTACCGATACGGCCAGACCGACGCCAGTGGAGTCGCCAATGACTCTGAGAACCATTACCTGCTGCTGGGTTCCGAGCATCGATTTTCTTCTCAGACCGTTGGTGTCATCCGGGCTGGGGCTCAATTCCGGGACGTCGAGACCCGTGACAACTCAACCAGCCCTTTTGTGGAGTTCAACCTGAATTCGCGCCTGAGCCAGTCCTTCAGCCTGCGTTCATTCCTTCGCTACGGAGTGGAGGACTTTGACACGATTCAGTTGTTCGACCGTTCCGACGATGCCGTTGCCACCTTGTTTCCTGCCGAATACGCAGACCGCCGCACGCTTCGCTTTGGTGTGAATGCGGAATACATGATCAATCCCATGTTCTCCATAGTCGGTGGGCTCGATTATATGCCGACTCGTTACAGGGATGGAGCATACATTTCCGACGGCGTGGCCGCTCCTGACGTTGATGAGGACATCATCAACGCGTCACTGGGTCTCAGATACCGCTTGAGTGACTTTATCACCGCCAGCTTGAGTTACAACTTTTCAAGCAGCGATTCCGATTTCGTCGTTCGCGATTACGATCGCAACCGCATCAGCCTGGGCGTGAGCGCCGAATTCTGATTTCCGTGACCCGGCGCTTGTCCCATTACCCCTCCACCAAGCCCCATTCACATACTGTGCTCCCGCAAGGTTCGCCATTGCGGGAGTCTTTATTTTTCTCTGGAAATTTCAACAATCGATGAATCATTGTTCCTGATCATGAATTCTTCCGCTCCGCAACAGAACGAGACCGCCCTCCACGCAGTCGATTATTGGCAGGTCATCAAGAACCGCTATGGCATCATTCTTCTCACCCTGATGCTGGTTTTCATGACTGCGGCGGTTATCACCTACGTGATGCCGAAAAAGTATGAGAGTTCGGCCGTCATTGAAGTGAAGCCGCCGCTTCCTGGCATGTCTCCCCTTGGCAGTGCGATGACCGAGACTTCCGGTGCGGGCCGCATGACTCCACAATTCTTCGGCACGGAGTTCGAAAAGATCAAGAGCCGCAACTCGCTGGAAAAAGTTATCGAAGGACTGCAACTGGTGAATCGCTGGAACGTGGACAAGGAGACTGCGTTTGTCGTTCTCAAGGGCATCGTCAACACCCAGAATATCCGTGGCACCGACCTGATCTCGATTCGTGTGCGCCATACCAACAAGGTGGACGCCCGTGATGTGGCCGATGAAGTCGCCCGTGCCTACAAGGACTACCGCTCCGAGCTCGAAACGGAAAACGCCGAGCGCCAGCTCCACGAACTCAACAAGGCGGTGCGCGACCAGGAGGACAAGGTCGAGGAACGCCGCAAAGTCCTCGCCACCATCGTCCGCACCAAGGGCATCATTTACAAGGGGCAGGACTCTTTCTACAACCAAGGCGGAGTGGACGAGGATCTGGGAGCCCGCAGCGCATTGCAGGTTTTCCATGAGCTGGAGCAGGAAAAACTCCAGTTGGAGAGCCAGATCAACAGTCTCTTGAAATACGACAGCGACCAGCTCATGGTTTATGCGGCCGGCCTGAATCTGCCGGACAACATCATCCGCACGCTCTATCCGCAATATCTGGAGGCCAAGCGCCAGCTCGATGGACTCAAGGTCAACGGCTTGGGTGACAAGCACCCGACCGTGATGGTCGCGCAGGATCAGATCAACAAGCTCAAGCGTCAGTTGGACGAGGGGGTTGTCAACCTCAGGGCCACGCTTCAGGCGCAGCTCGACCTCGCCACCAATCGCTTGAAGGATGTGACCGTGCTCAAGGACGAAAGCCGCGAGGAAGCGATCAAACGCGGCCTCGATGCTCATGACTATGTGGATGCCAAGCGCGAGTTCGAGCGTGATCAGGAACTTCTCAACCAAATGAAAATCAAGCAGATGGGAGAAACCATCTCGCGCAAGATTCCGGGCGAAAGCGTGGTGGTCCACGAGCCCCCGGTGATTTCGAACAGCCCGGTGAGTCCCAATGTGACTCTCAATCTGGTTCTTGGTGCCGTTGTGGGGTTGATCTTCGGCATCGGCATCGCTTTCTTCCTCGAATATCTCGATACCTCGGTCAAAACGCTGGAAGACGTGGAGCGCTACCTTCAAGTGCCGGTTCTGGCGGTGATTCCGAAGGATGTAAGTGTGCTGCACCGCCAGAGCAGCAGCAGCCCCGATGCGGAAGCCTACCGGATCCTGCGAACCAACATCGAATTCAACCGCAAAAATCCTGAGGACAACTCCATTACGGTGGTTTCAGGTGGAGCGGGTGAGGGCAAATCGACCACTTTGGTCAACCTTGCCTACATTTGCGCCCAGGGTGGCTATACCACACTGATGATCGACGCCGACCTTCGCCGTCCGCGTCTTCACACCTTCTTCGACATCAACAACTCGGTGGGTCTCACCAACTATCTGACGACCGAGCTGATGCTGGAGGACGTGATCCTGCAGACTCCGGTGGACAACCTCTACTTCATGCCCTCCGGTATCCTGCCAGCGGACGCGGCCGGTATCCTCAACTCCCGCCGCATGTCCGAACTGATACAGGACGTGAAACAGCGCTTTGACCTGGTGCTGGTGGATAGCCCGCCGATCCTTGGCGTGAGCGATGCCTCGGTGCTGGCCAGCGAGGTGGACCTCACGATGGTGGTCGTCCAGCACCGCAAACTGCCGCGCAACATGCTGCTCCGCGTCAAGCAGGCGGTGGAAAACGTTGGCGGCCATGTGATCGGCGTAGTGTTGAACAACGTGGATGTCCGCAGCGACAGCCAATATCAATACTACACCAGCTACTACACCTACTATGCACCTGCCGAGTCCCAGATTTTGCAAGCGCCTCAAGCTGCCGCGCAATCCGCAGCCGCCCAGGGCAAACAAAAGGAGACGGCGGCCGTGCCCCGCAACCAGGACCCCGATTTGTATTGAGTCATGAAAACGATGATCTTCCATCTCAAGACGCTGCTCGTGATCTTCAGTTTGGCCCTCTGTCTGTCCGGCAATGCCAGCGGCCAAAACCAGATACAGGCTGGCAAATCCATCACGGTGGAAATACGAGGCGTCCCGCCGGAGGAGCAAAGCCGCATCAATGGTGCCTACTTTGTGGGCGACAACGGCACCATCAACATGCCATACGTCGGCTACGTCCAAGCGGCCGGATTGAAGCCGGAGATGCTCGCGGCCCGTCTCGAAGCCAGCTATCGCGATGCCGAGATCTACCGGAATCCCTCTTTTCAGGTGGTCGCGGACGAGGAAGGGCGCACCTTGGAACAAAACGTCGTCCATATCGGTGGACAAGTCGTTCGCTCCGGGCCGGTTCCTTATCAGCGCGGCCTCACCTTGTGGCAGGCGATCCAAGCGGCCGGCGGACCTACTCCGTTCGGCACATTACTGCGTGTGAAGGTGCTGCGCGACGGCAAGCAACGCCAGTATGACGTGACACTGGTCGAGGCGATGCAGTTGCCACTTCAACCGAACGACGCCATCGACGTGCCGCAGAAGCGCCCGTGGGAAACCCGCTGATTGGCTTGCTCTCCGGCCTTGCATGCCCGAGGAATCCGCCCCTGCCGGAATACCCGAATCCGCCGCCATGGAAGTCCTGACCTCTGCCGCAGCGCTTCGCATAATGGCCGCGCGTTGCTTGAAGCCACTCGCTGTCGCAGTCTGTTTCTGCTCGCCCATCCAGGCAGCGGATATTCCGGCCAAACCACTCGCGGATCTCGAATCCGAGGAATTTCGCACCCGCGAGCAAGCGCAAGCTAGCATTCTCGAATGGGCGCGGGAAATGCCGGAAGTGGCGATCGAGTCGATTTACACGCACGCGGTCGCTTCCGAAGAGCCCGAGGTTCGCGAGCGTTGCTTGGCTGTGCTGCGGGAACTTGTCGGGGATGAATACTCGCGCGACGGCGAGGGTTTCATCGGTGTGCGGATGCTGGATGAACAGGCCCATGTGCCGGAAGATACCAAGCCACGCGCGGTGGTCCGGGTCAGCTTCGTGATGCCGAAATCTCCCGCCGAAAAAGCCGGCTTGAAAGATAATGACCTGATTGTCGCGGTGGAGGACAAAATCTGGCACAATCTTCCTGTCATTCAGCCTTTCAGCGACGAGATCAAGAAACACAAGCCCGGGACACGGATTCGGCTGACGATTCTCCGTGCCGGGAAGCTGATGGAAGTGCCGGTGGTGCTGGCGCGCCGCCCTATTGAAGCCGACAACCCGTTCCTCGATCGCGGGCCCTTCGATGTGGAAGCTGCCGAGGCAGCCGCACGCGAGGCCTTCTTCCAGCGCTGGCTCAAGAACCGCCGTGCGCGATGATTGACGCCAGAATTTTGGAAATCGACATTTTCCGAAGCCATGGCATTTTCTTGGGCCGTTCCCCGGCC
>JBMTCD010000029.1:0-23793 GCA_049430545.1 Luteolibacter sp. | reverse complement strand
TTCTGGACAACCCGGAAAATCCAGTGACCCAAAGAATCCTATGAAATCAATAGATGACCCACAATCCAAGGGCTTCCCGCCCGTTCCGCCAAATAAACCACTGAAAATCAATTGGTTGTGATAGGGAAGTGCCAGACAATCGTCACTGTTCACTTGTGCGCTGTGCGCCGAAATGCGCCAAAATACCCACTTTCAGTGTAAGCAAGGTTTAAGCACCGGCCACCTTGGCACCCGGCACCGGGATCCGCATCTCGGGGTCCCCGCAAGCCAACAAACTCACCTTGACCCGCAGCTGCCGCAATTGGGAAAAGCTTCCCCCACGGCCAGCCCCTTGCGATTCCAATACCCCGGTGCCATCTCTCACGTCATGGCCCGCGGCGATGGCGGCAAGGCGATCTTCAAAACCGACGACGACCGCCTCGTTTTCCTCAAACGGCTCCAGGAAACCTGCGCAAGCTGCGGCTGGCGGTTGCTTGCCCGGGTGCTCATGCCCAATCATTTCCACCTTCTACTCGAGACCCCGCAGCCCAATCCGGTCGCGGGTATGATATGACTGCTCGGCACCTTCAGCCAAGGCTGGAACCGAGCGCGCGGCCGGCAGGGGCACGTCTTCCAAGGCCTCTGCAAGTCGGTGCCCGTCAACGGCAGCGACTCCGACCGGTATTATTTCCGGATCGCCGCCGACTACATCACAAGGGTCCCGTTCGACCCCGGCAGACCTGCAGCGGGCTCCGGAACGAAGCTTCGGCTTTCCCAACAGCCTGGAAAATGATTGCCCATCAGCACCCAGGCGTGGATCCTCCATCCGTGATTTTCACAAACCTGTTCCAAACGGTGAAGGAAGGCCTTCCGGTCATCGTCGGTCACAAACACCGCATCACCACCGTTGCCGCGGGCCATGACATGATACACCGAGCCGCGATATTGGAAAGGTGGTCGCCTCGCCTTTGGAACATGCTCCCTTTGGCCCATGTCACCGGTTAGAAAAACGTGAATCTGTGAACTCTGCCCCGACTGAGGAAGGAAAACCTCGGAATCTGGTGTGGGATCCGGCGCAAAATCCCGCCGGGCCCGGTGCCAATGATTCATGTCATTCCAGCGGCGGCTGAGAGGCCGTCTCCAGCTCATTCCAGCGCAGGAACTCCACACCGTATTCCGCGGCCGGAATCCAGAGTCCCTCCGGGGTGAATGCCGCGCGGGAGATTCTCAACCAGAGGTTGGCGGGCGTATCGAAAACAACCGGCGCCGGAACCAGACTGTCGGCAGTGATCTCCGCCAATTCCAGAGTTCCGTATCCGCTGGACAACAGGTGCTTGTCGATCACCCGGAGATCCACCGGTATGTTTTCCAGACTCCACTCACCGGCCGGCTGTATGCGACCGGCCGCGGCATCATAACCGAACGACAAAACCTTCGGTTCGTCACCGTCCGTGGCAAAGAAGAGACGGGTGCCATCGCTGGTTAGCGGGGTGTGGCACGGCGCGTTCAGCACGGTCGTGTCCAGCATCCATGCCGAGAGGCCATCGTAGGCAAGGGCCTGCACCGTGCGCTTGTAACCGCCGTCGGCACTTTCCCCTTGGGTGAGTAAAATGGCACCCTGCGCGTCGGCCTGGCTGATGCTGATAAGAGGTCCGGCGATGGAAACCGGATCACGCACAACCGGCCCGGGATAGCGGAAATCCAACACGTTCAAATGCGAGTGCAGCCAGCGACGTTGGATGTTTGGAGTGCCCTTGACGCCGCTTCGATATTGCGGATTTTTATCGACCAGCGAATCGGCGGCGGAGCTGTCATGACTGAAAAAGATGAAGCCGTTGGCGGCATGGGCTTCGGATGTCTGGCGGACGCTGCCGCCCGCGCTTACAGCGATCACGGGCTCGGCCACCGCGCCGTCCATGGCCGTAATGACCGGGAAGATCAGCGCCGCGGTATTCGCGACAGGTTCCAATGCGAAATCGTCCGCCACTGAATTGCGGGGCAGGGATGCCGGGGGGGCAACGGACCCGGCGGAGCTGGCCGGCGCATCTGACGCCAGCACCATCGGCCGCAGGGAAATGACAGGATCCGATGTTATCACCGGCATGCTCATCAGCACAGGCCACCACCAACGGCCCCAGCCAGCGCGGCCGGGCAGGAACCATACCAGACGATCTTCACCCACCCAGAGCGCCTGGGCACGGTCGGCATCCGCCTGCAAGTTGGCTGGAGCTGGCTGCTGCAAGTGCGCCAGAACCTCGATGGCTTCGGGATTTTCAATATCGAGCACCCAGCTGTGCATGGTGGAAGGATTAGCATCCTCCTGCCACACCGCAACGAAAAGGCGGTCGCCCTTCCGCTCGAGCGCGGCGACCCTTCCCTGCCCCAGATCCACTTCGTCAAGCAGCAGGTCGGGATCGCTGGCGGGTGTGACGCGGATCACGGCGCGCGTCTGGCTGCCACGATTTATAGTGCCAGCCATGCGCAGCATCGGAAACCAGCCGTGCCAGCTCTGCGGGCCGTCATCGACCTGCAACAGGTGATCACCCGCAGTGACCACCCGGTCCGTGGTCCAGGACAGCGGCATTTGAAATTCGGGTCCGGCATCTCCACCATCGCGGCGCAGCACGATCAGCTCCTTGCCGGAGACGCTCACCAAGTGAGTGCCGATCACTGTGCCGCGGCGCGCCTGGCTGCCATGCAGGATCGCAGCTCCGGGCATGAGGGCATCCCTGCCCACATGGATCGCCTGCATGGCATCCACATGGCCCTCCGGCGTCCAGCTTTGGTAGGGCACCATCACCAGTCCTTGTTCGGCGGAAAATTCCACGGCTTTTTCATCGTAGTTTGCCTCGCTCCAGCTCCAGAAGCCCTCCGGTCCAAGCGGGATGCGGGACAGCAACGTCGGCGCGCCCGCATCCGCCACATCGAAAAGCGAGACGGTCACGCGCCAATCCTCAACGCCAACCGCCAGCAGGCGGTCGCCCATGGGCTCGATGTAGGTGGACCAACCGGGGATTTCCAAAACACCGCCGAGCACGGGCGCGGCAGGATCTGCCAAATCGACGACAAAAAGCGGATCGATATCGCGGAAGGTCACCACATAGAGCCGGCTGCCGTCAAAGCGGGTGGCGTGCAGGCTTTCCTGGCGCGCGGCGATGAGTTCCAACTGCGCCATGGGAGCAGTTTCGTGGCCGCCCAGCGGGAAGGTTTCTACCCAGGTCTCGGTTTGTTGCAGTTCGCGATTCCACAGGTGGGAAACGACGGCTACGGCGCCATTCACGATATCCATTTTGAACTTGTCGTAAACCGCACCCTTGGTGGTGAGGGTCTTCTCGAGCACGGGAGCACCGCCCGGACCACTGGTGGAAACGACTTGCAGCGAGCAGTCTGACTGCTGCCACATATGGCCGCCCGTGGCGATGAGCAGGCGGCCCGCCGCGGCCTGCATACCGGAGCTGATGCCGGGGAAACCAAGCGATGGCAGGACTTGCGGTGCGTCAGCGTCCGCCAGTTCGATGGAATGCAGCATGCACCGCGGGGTCCAATGAAAGGCCGTGATTTCGGTGGAGCCATCCGCGTTGCCAGGTGGCAACACCTGCTCCCAGACGTCTGCCAGCACATGGAGCCTGCTGCCGATCAGACGGCTGTCGCTGACATGGCCCTTGAGCGGGATTTCCGCAGTCAGCGAGGGTATCCCATCGCGGATTTTAACCAGATACAGCGATGCCTCGCCGGCCCGTTCCTTGCGGTTTGAGCGGCCGAGCAGCGCCACGCGGCTGGCTTCCGCATCCAACAGGAACATCTGCTCGCCGCTGGCTGCCAAGCGCAGCGTGCCGGTGCGGACCGGAGCTGCGGGATTGCTCAAATCCAAAACCTGCAGACCGCGGTACTGGTTGAAGAAAAACATCCTGTTGCCGACGATTTTCCAGATATCGGACTCTTGCACATCCTGGCCACCTTGGCCATCGGTGCTGGCCTCCGAACGCAACGACGCGGCTGCCACGCCTGCCGAACCCAAAGCATCGATTCCGGTGCGGCTGGCAGCGGACCCTTGGTCGGGACGGCTGAACAAGCGGCTGCCCCGCAGGAAACGAGACGGAAACTTGCTGTTGGGATAAGCGATGACACGCAAGTCATCCAGTCTGACGCCGCGCGGCAACGGAATTTGAACCAGCACCTGGTTCTGATTGTGGGAAAATCTCACGTGCTGCACCCGCACCGGTTTCCAGCCCCCTCCCTGCCGCTGTTCCAACACCAACTGGTTGGCTGACGGCTGCACGCGAACAAAGTAATGGCCGCCGGGCCTGCGACCCGGACGCTTCAGCAGCGGCAGTTCCTTGCCCTGGGCGGCCGCCTCGGCGGCAGGACGTATCCCGCCGGTCGTGGATTCAGCCGGGACAAGCGCGCTGGTGGAAAAAGTGACAAGCGCGACGATCAGAGGGATTTTCAGGCATGATTTCATAATTCGGTTGATTTGTCAGCAGCTTGACACTGAAAATTCTTGAAAATTGGACCAAAATAATCAAGCGGAATTTCAGAGTGCCCGAAAGGCCGGGGCGAGCTGATACCTGTTACGCGCGGTCCGGGCGGAATTGGCATTTTCCCGGATCCACATAGCGGCAATTGGCGGATCATCCGTGCGCGGCTTTCGCCATCCATGATGCACACGACATCCATGATGGAAAGCGGGCAGGACGATTTTCCGTTGATCCCCGCCTCTTTTTGCAGCGAGACCGGCGGCGAGACCGGGGTCAGACTGGGGTCCTTGGATTTAAGAGACCGTGGTCAGTCCCGAATGGCACGGGATTAATTCTACTTAGTTAAATTAATTTCTTGACTCACGATCACGGAATCTCCAATTTTTCGGCGCAACGAATCAACCGTGAGGCGGGTGTTGGGGTGTTGAAAAGCCCGCCAAATAAAAAATGACATTTCCCCGCTGAGCGGAATAACGTCCGCGTTCATGGGCTTCTGCGAAAAATACGAGCGCCATTTCATCGGACAGGGACGCAACAGCGTCGGGCATGCCCGCGACTATCTCACCGGCCTTCTGGGCACACAGCGACGCAAGAACATCGAGACCATCGAGAACAATGTGGCCGACAGCGATTATCAGGGCATGGAGCAGTTCATCAGCTCTTCGCCTTGGTGTCACAGGAGCCTGCTTGATGATGTCGCACGCGATGCCGACGAATTGTTAGGCCATGATACCGAAGCGGGATTGTTTCTCGACGAGTCAAGCTTTCTCAAAAAAGGCAAAAGCTCGGTAGGCGTGCAGCGGCAGTGGTCGGGGCGGGTTGGAAAGGTGGAGAACTCCCAGGTTGGAGTGTTTTCCAGCCTCGCGCGCGGCAATGAATTCGCCCTGATCGATTTCCGGCTCTACCTGCCCCAGAGCTGGGCGGAGGACGCGGAGCGTTGCATGAAGGCGAAAATCCCCGCGGAACACCGCAAGTATCAACCCAAATGGATGCAGGCGCTTGAGATGGTCCGTCGTGCCAGGAGCAATGGCGTGCGGTTCGGCTGGGTGGGCGCGGATTCGCTGTATGGCAAAAACCAGCAATTCCTCAACTCATTGGAGGATGACGGCGAAATGTTCATGGCCGATGTCCATCGCACTCTCAAGGTGTGGCCGGAGTGTCCGGAGTTGGAGCAACCCCGCAACCCGAGTGGCAGGAAAGGGCGGCCGGCGAAACGGGCGAAACTCAAGGCCGGGTTCGACCGTTGCCTGGAACAAAGCGTCGAGGAGATTTGCACAAAGCATTTCGATGATGAAGCACGCGAAGTGGAATTCAGGCAGGGAGCCAAGGGCAAGCTGACCGGCCGGTTCTGGTCACGGCGGCTGTGGACTTGGGATGCAGCCAAAGATCCGCAGCCCCGCATGAGGATCTTGCTTGTCCGGCAGGACGAAAGCGGGGACATGAAGTACAGCCTCACCAACCTTCCGCAAGAAACCCCGCTTGCGCGACTGGCCTATGTGCAGAACCAGCGCTTCTGGATTGAACACGCTTTCCACGAGGCGAAGAGCCAACTGGGCATGGCGCAGTATCAGGTAAGGGTGTGGCCGGGCTGGCACCACCACATGGCAATGGTTTGCATGGGCACGGTTTTCATGGCGCGTGGAAAGCGCAGAAGTCAGGTGGAGTTTCCCTTGCTGAGCGGTCGGGACATTGTTGAGTTGCTGGATCATTACCTGCCGAGGCGAAACCGGAATGAGCAGGAGTTACATGAGCAAATCAGAAAACGGCATGCAGCCAGACAACGTGATATCGACCACCGGAAAATGCAAAAACCGGGGCTAAAGCAACCTCGGAATTAAACTAAGTAGAATTAATCCCGTGCCATTCGGAACTGACCCCAAAAACAGCGAACTGTCCGGCTTTTTTCGCGTGGATGGGCCGTGCCATGGACTGATGAAAACTTGATAGCCCGCGAATTGTTAATGCTTGTTAGCCGGAACTGACCCTTTCGAGGATATATTTTGGCATATCGCTCGATTTCCTCGCCGAAGTCGGCACCGAGTTCCTGAAAGTGATCGCTCAGGGTCTTGAGTCCCATTTCGACATCGGCGCGGTTCTGCTGGGCTTCGCGGCCGGCATCGACGGTCACCCGATTCGGTGGCACGGTGCAGATCTTCCACCAGTTCGGCGCGGCCGGAAGCAGTCCGCGGGCCATGCACGGCGGCGGGTGTCAACGGGCGGGGCGGCGGTTCAGTTTTCGTTGGCGGCCTTTTGGACGGGTTCGGCGCGCCAGACGCGGTGGAGCACCTCGACCTCCTCTGGCACGTGGACGACGAGCGGCAGTCGGCTGTTGTAGCGCAGCAGGTTGGGTTCACGCCAGTGGAAAAACGGCCCTGAGGAGGGCGCGCTTCTTGTCGAGAGACATCTTGGCTGATGGTTTGGGGGATCCATTCTGGATTGAAGGGAATCTCGACGACCGGGACGCCGATCTGGCAGAGGCATGGCCGGTGCAGGAGTTCCGCTGCCAGCGCCCGCCGCGCCGGGGCATCGAACGGGATGAGGAATTTTAATGTCGTTGGACAACGCCGATTTGCTAAACGAATTCCGCTAGGCATGTCGATTCACCGTCCTCCACAACCACGTCTCTGGATCTGGTTCCTTTGGTTGGCCTGTTTCTATGGGGTCTGGACCTGGCTCGTGGCGGGACTCGGACTGTGGCAGGAGGCAAGGGATCACTGGCAGATGGCCGTCGCCATGGCGGTCGGCAGCTATGCCGCGGGGTCGACCCCGATGGGCGGAGGCACCGTCGGCTTTCCCATCCTCGTCCTGCTCTTCGGGCAGCCCGCCGAACTCGGACGGGATTTCAGTTTCGCCGTGCAATCGATCGGCATGACCAGCGCCTCGATCTTCATCTTGTCGCGGCGGCAGCCCCTGGCGGCGGCGATGCTCTGGGGCGCGATCCGGGGAGCCACTTTGGGAGTACCCCTCGGCATCTTCCTGGTCGCCCCGTGGGTGCCCGCCCTCTGGATCAAGGTGACCTTCGCGGTGGTGTGGGGAAGCTTTGGTCTCCTCCACCTGTGGCGGCTCAGGGAGATCGCCTCCCACCAGGGCATGACGGACTTCAGCGAGAAGTGGGACGCCCGGGTCGGACTGACCATCGGTCTCCTTGCGGGGGCCTCCGTGGTGTCCGTCTCAGGGGTGGGGATCGACATGGTGATCTACACGGTGCTGGTGCTCGTTTGCCGGGCCGACCTGAAGATCGCAATCCCCACCTCGGTGGTGATCATGGCATATGCCTCGGTGGTCGGAATCCTGACCAAGATTTGCTTCACCGGGGTGCAACCGCAAGTTCTCGGCAACTGGTTGGCGGCGGCGCCGATCGTCGCACTGGGCGCCCCGCTGGGCGTTTTCGTCGTCAACCTCATCGGCAGGAAGCCAACGCTCCTCGTGGTCGCCGTGCTGTGCGTGATCCAGTTGGTCTGGACGCTTTCCGAAGAGCGGCAGTCGCTCGGTCCCTCGGGCATCGCGGTGGCGGTGCTGGCGGTGATCCTCGTCCTCTTTGGCTTCGAGCGCTTGCGGGCATGGGGAGCACGGCTTGTGGGCGAGCGAAGAAGACGGAACCTTCGGGGCGAGGAACCCTGCGGCCTCCTCCAACCGCATCCGGAGCGGGAGCCACCCATCCCGTGATGGCCGCCCTCATCTGCTGCCCGAGCGCGCATTCATCACCGCAAGGATGATGAAAAGGCAGCCGCCTGCGAGATCGTGAACCGGCAGCGCGAAGCCCTCCCAGAGCGTGCTATTGCCGGGGAAAAGCAGCAGGCCCGAGGACAGGAAGAAGAGCCCGCGGGCACGCCGCGAAACCGGCTGGAAACAATGCCCCGCGATGCCGATCGCAAAGGCTGCCACGCCGACGGCCGCGATGGCAAATGCCCGGGCGATGTGGGTGATGTCCGCCGGACTTCCATCATGGTCCAACATCAGGAGTTCCGGACGGAAGACGAACAGGAACGGCAGGAAAAAACCGACGAGGGAAAAGCGGAACGCGGCCATCGCCGTGGCCATCACCGGCGACCCGGCGATGGAACTCGCCGCGAAGGCCGCCAGCGCCACCGGCGGAGTGACCATCGACAGCATGCCGAAGTAGAAGATGAACATGTGCCCGGCCAGCGGCACCACTCCGAGATCCCCCAGCACATCCCCGATCAATGTGGCGAGCAGCAGATAACACACCACCGATGGCAGGCCCATCCCGAGGATGATCGAGGTGAACATGATCAGCAGCAGCGCGAGAAACAGGCTGTCTTCCGCGATCGGCAGGATCAGCGAGGGAAAACGCGTGCCGACTCCAGTCAGGGTGACCACGCCGATGATGATCCCCACGCAGGCGGCCGCGCAGACGAGCGGGACGGCATCGCGCGCCGCGCCGCGCATGGCCCCTGACAGCGAGTGGAATTTCAGACGCGTGGAATGATGCAGCGAACTCAGCACGATGATTGCGACCAGGGCCAGCGAGACCGCGCGGAACGGGCTGAAGCCCGCGAAGAGAAATCCCAACAAGCTCACGAAAGCCCCGCCGAACACCATGCCGGCAAAGGGATTCAGCCTGGCCGCGGCGGTTTCCATGGTTCCAGAGGTTCCCGCGTCGCAACCGGCGGCGGCGGCCATCGCTCCTGTTGGCGACGCGAGACGCTTCGAGTGGAAGTGAACGATCAGGAACAGCGAGAAATAAAACAGGATGGCCGGCAGCACCGCCGCCCGGACGATCTGCAGATAGGTGACCGGCGGGCTGACGATCTCCAGCATCATGTAGGCCGCCGCCCCCATCACCGGCGGCACCAGCGCTCCGCCGGAACTCGCCGCCGCCTCGATGCCTCCGGCCATCGGTGCGGAATATCCCGACGCGCGCATCATCGGAATGGTGAAGGTTCCGGTGGTCACGGTGTTGGCCACCGCACTGCCCGAGAGCGAGCCCATCAGGCCGCTGCTGATCACCGATACTTTGGCCGCGCCGCCGACGCTCCTGCAGAAGAGCCGCTTTGCGAAATCGATGATGAATCCGATGGCACCCGTCTCCTTGAGAAACGCGCCGAATATCACAAAAAGAAACACATAGGTGAACATCACCTGCAGCGCCACCCCGAAAACCCCCTGACCTTGCAACACCGCCTGGGAAACGGTGCGACCGGCCGTGTAACCGCGGTGCGGCAACAACCATTCCGGCAGGGAACTGCCACAAAGGCTGTAGGCGGCGAATAACAGCGCGAGAAGCGGCAGCGCGATGCCGATGGACCGCCGGGTCGCTTCCAGCACCAGCAGGGCCAGCAGCCCGCCGACCGCGAAATCCAGCGCGGTTTCCGTGCCCGCCCGGTTTCCCAGGGAAAGGCCGTTGATCCAGAACCGGGAAAACGCCGGCTCGGTCTGCACCACGAAATAGCCACATGCCAGCACCGTCAGCGCGGCCAGCACGACATCGCCGGCGCGGGAGAGCGGGTGGTTCCGAAGCCTGCGGGCCGGTGGAATGGCAAGATAACAAAGCATGATGCCCAACATGGCGAAGATCGCCAGTTGCGACTGCGGGGATAGCCGCGGATAGTTGACTTCGGACAATGTGAATGCGCAAAGCAACGCGCCCACGGCCGTCACCATGATACCCTGCCAGCGGGCTGCCGGGCCTGGGGTTTGATCAACCGGCGAGGAGTTTGATCCAGAGGAATTCATGCGGTTGGCTCATATCCGGCAGCCGGTCATTGAGCCGCTCCGTCTTCTTTCCAAATCCCCATTTCCTTGTAGTAGCGGATGGCACCCGGATGGAAGTCGGTGCCGGTGTGACGGATCACATTCGCGGGGTTGATCGCCTTTCCTGCCGGGTGCTTGGCCACGACTTCCTCGCGGTTTTCATAGATGGTTTTGGTGAAGCGATAGACCCTGTCCTCGTCCTGGCCGGTGCCGGTGATCAGATGCATCGATCCGACGTTGAGGCCGTGGTAATCCTGGTCCACCCCGCGGTAGGTTCCGCCGGGAATGCTTGCGGGGTGGAAGAAATCGTAGTCGCGGATCAGCGTCTTCTTCGCGTCCTCGTCGAAGGGAATGAGCACGATGTCCATGGAGGCGGCCGCCTGGCTGATGGAGGCGGTGGGCACGGCTCCACCGAGGAAAACCGCGGATGCCGAACCGTCGGCCAGCATGTCGACCGCGCCGGCCTGCGTCGCGTTGAGCGGAGTGACGTCCGAGGCGGCGATGCCGTGCGCGGCGAGGATGGGCATCACGAAACTTTCAAATCCGGCACCGGCCGGGCCGATCACGACGCGTTTGCCCTTGAGTCCCGCGAGCGTGGTGATGCCGGTGTTTTTCGTGGTGATGAACATGGCGATGTTGGGCGCGAGGGTCATGACCGCCTGGACCGGTTGTTTTTCCTTCCACTCGCCCTCGCCCCTGGCGGCGAAGTAGGTGATGGCGGCATTGGACATCGCCAGGTCGAGTTCGCCTTTTGCAAGGCGGGAAATGTTTTCCTGGGAGCCCATGGTGGATTCCGCGGTGACCTGCCAGTTGTTGCCCTCCGCATGGGCATTGAGGACTTCGGAAAGCGCGCCGCCCACCACGAAGAAGGCCCCACCCGGAGGCGCGGTGCCGATGCTGACGAATTCCGCCCGTTTGGAATCCGAACAGGCGGTGAAAAACAAAGCGCAAACGGCGGTGGAGGCGGTCAATAGACGGGTGAGGATCATGGGAATATCGATTGAGGATTTTTGATACGACCTCAGGCAGGAGATTTATCGCGGCCTTGGTGGGGAAATTGGCGACCCGCCGGGGAATCAATCGCCGGCTTCCGCTGGAGGTCGCTTCATGGTCATGGTGCCGCTGTCGCCTTCTGACCGATAGGTCGCGGAGAACGAGTCACGGCTGACGCGGCCATCGACCCGATAGACGCCACCCCCCCCGGGAAGGGCCATTTCGCCGCTGAATTTCAATGAACCATCGGCCGAGGGTTTGGCGGGCGTGGTGTGGGTGTAGTCGCCAAACTTCAACAGCCCCCACCCGGCGCGGTAGCGGAAATCGTATTCGCCGGGGCGGTCCGCTGCCGGTTGGACGATGCACCACAGCGGGCCGCTGTGGCCGTTGGCATCGCTTTTCCATGTGCCCAGCCACGGGCCATCGGCATTGACGGGCGGCCGGGGGAGTGTGGCGGATGCGGCGGCGAAGCTGCGGCTGTAGGAATTGGCACAGGAGCAAAGCGCCAGTGCCATGGCGGCCGCGGGTGGAATGAGAATGAATTTCATGATGCGGGTCGGACCAAAGAAAATCATTCACCGGTGATTTTCCAAAGGTGATTTTCGGTGCGCAGATAGAGGGCTCCATCGAGCAGGACGGGTGAGGCGAGCGTGCGTTCGGCAAGGTCGGTTTCGAAACGGATTTCCGCGGCGTCGGGCGAGATTCCGACCACATAGCAGACACCGTCCTCGGTGACGGTGTAGAGAGTGTTTCCGCTGAGAATCGGCGAGGCGGAGAAATTTCCGGGAAGTTTTTCGTTCCAGACCGGCTTGCCGGATTTCGCATCGAGGCCGGTGAGTGTGCCGGTGTCGTCGAGCACCAGGATCTGTCCGCCGGTGGCGATCATCGACGGGGTTTTGGGCATCCGGCGGGTGGCTTCCCAGACGAGGTGGGTTTGGGTGACGTCGCCGGCGGCCGCGCCGAGGCGGATGGCGATCAGCTTGGGGACATTGTAGCCGGTGGCGACGTAGGCCATGCCATCAGCGACGACCGGACGGGGAACCACCGAGTAGCCTTCGCCGTAGGTGACTTTCCAGAGCAGGCGGCCGTCTTCCGGCGCATAGGCACCGATCATGCCGCTGCCAGCGCTGAGGATTTCGGTGCGGCCGTCCGATTCAACAAGCGTCGGCGTGCTGAAGGAAAACATGCTGCGGACTTTTTGACCGCGCGGGGTGCGCCAGGCGATGGCACCGTCTTTCCGGTGAAATGCGATGACGGTCGGATCGACCTCGGCGTCCGCGTTGACGACGAGCAGGTCGCCGACGATGACCGGAGAACCGCCATTGCCGTGCATCGGCTTGTAGGAAACCTGCGTTTTCCAGACGAGCTCGCCATCCTTGAGGCGCAACGCGGCGGTGCCCATGTGACCGAAGTGGACGTAAACGACGCCGTCCGCAATCACCGGAGTGGGGCTGGCGAGGCTGTTCTTGCCGTGCAGCGCGGCGGTTTCCACGGCCGTGGGAGTGAACAAATCGACGTCCCAGAGTTGATTGCCGGTCGCGGCGTCGAGCGCGAAAGCGGATAGAATCACGGTTTCGCCATTCTTCCGGGAGCCGGTGAGCACGATTTTGCCATCGGCGATGACGGGAGACGACCAACCCTGGTCAGCCAGCGGGATTTTCCAGGCGATCCCGGTGTCCTTGCTCCACTTGAGCGGTCCAGGTCCGCTGGCAATCCCCTGGCCTGTCGGCCCGCGAAATTGCGGCCAAACCCCGGCGGCCATCGTGGTGGTGGTCAACAGTCCGGCCAGCAGGAGCATGTGGCCATATTCGGTAAGTTTCATCGTGGCAAATTGAGAGTTTGGGTTCGGCAAGTCAACCTGCCGTGGCGATGGTGGTCAGGAATCAATGGTGGTCAGGAATAACGCCGACTTGCGATAGGCGAGCCAGGCGCATGAGGCGGCGGTGAGGAGGAACAGGACGGCGAGGGCGGCGATCCAGCCGAGCGTGACGAGCAGGCCGGTTTGCGGAAGGGCCGGGAGGATGGAAATGATGGCGGCGAGGAGGCCGATGCCGATGGCCCAGAGGATGTATTGGCGGGTCTCGCGGGCGACCAGCAAGCGGATGACCGCGCGGGATATGCCGATCCGGTGAAGTTGGATGAACTCGTTGCGGCGCTCTGATAGATTGCGGGCGGTGACGATGCCGAGTCCGGCGGCGCCGAGGATGACACCGAGGCCGCCGAGGACGTTGAAGATGGAGATATAAGTGTTTTCCACGCTGTTGAAGGCGGCGAGGCGCTCGCTGGTGGTGGTGACGGTGGCCCCGAGATCGGTGAGGGCGCGTTGGAGAATGCCGCGGGTTTCGGCAAGGTCGCCGGGGCTGTCCGCCAGGAAAAGCTGGTAGCCGCCGGTGGACGGGTAACGTTGGAGGAAGCGTTGTTCGTCCACGATGAAACTGCCTTGGAAGACCGAGCCTGCGAGGGTGCCGGCGATTTCCAGCGGGAAGGTATTGCCCTGTTCGTCGGTGTAATCGATGCGGTCGCCGGGCTTTTTTTTCAGGACCCACATGAGCGTGGTTTCGTCGGTGAAGGCGCGCAGAACCTCGGGATCACCTTCGCGGAGTGAATTCCATGAGGGGGCGATTCCCTCGGCGGTGGATGTGATGGTGAAGGAGCCGCGGTTTCCGAGGGCGGCGGTGTCGGTGGCGAGCAGGCGCGGGCGGGCGACGGAGTTGAGGTTGAAACAGGAAGCGTCATCTCCGCTGCCGACCCGGAACGGGAGAATGCCACCGAGTTTTCTACCTTGGTCGCCGAGATTGAGCATGTCGGTGGTGCTGTCCGGGGCCGAACTGCGATGGACGGCGCTGGTGGTCTCGATCCAGAAGGCGAAACCGCCGGTGCCGCTGGAGCGGTCCTGCCAATCGCCGCCACCGTGTTTCTGAAAGGCGGTGACGGAGACGACCAGGAAGAGTCCGGCGGCGAGGCTGGCGACCACGACCAGCGAGCGGGCCGGGCGGCGGGCGATGTTGAGGCGGGCGAGACGGGCGATGGTCAGAGGCGGAGCGAGACGCTCCTGAGACGGACTGGAGCGAGACGCTGCAGCCACGCGGAAGAGGGCGAGTCCGGCGATGAGGAAGGAAAATCCCGCGAGGAAGAACGCGCCTTGAGCACCGATCATTTGCGATCCCAACAGCGCTGCGACACCGATGCCTGCCGCCGCCGGAGCGATCCAGCGGGCGCGGGTTTTACCGCCGCGGAGGATTTCCTCGCTGCCGGATTCGAGGCGCAGGCTGGCGGAGCGTTTCGCCTGGCGGCGGGTGACGAACCCGATCGTGACCATCATCAGGAGGGTGAAGCCGATGGTGCCGCCGACGATGGATGCCGGAGCGGCGTGGAAGCGGAACATGCGGTCATCGCCCCGGTTCCAGATGGATTCGAGAAAAAGCAGCAGGCCACGGGTGTAGGCGAGGGCGAGGAGCGCACCGAGCGCGCTGCCGATCGTCACGACCACCACGCCTTCGAGCAGCCGCCAGCGCAGGATTTTTTTCGCGGGAATACCAAGTGCGGCGAGCAGGCCGGACTCGTGGTTGCGCTGCTCGACATTGAAGCGGAACAACATGGCTGTCAGGGCGACGGCGGCGAGGATCAGGAAAAACGACATGCTCAGGAACAGGCCGGCGATATCGACGGGAGATGCGGCGGCGCTTCGGCTTTCGGCGGCGATGTCGCGGATCAGCAAGCCGGCGTCGGCGGGGGTGAGGGTGTCGAGGATGCGGCGTTCGAGGTCGGCCTCGCCGGCGGGCAGGCGGAGCGAGGTGGCGTTGCCCCAGCGGTTGCTCCACATGGCGCGTGCGGCATCATGGGCGATGAAGGCTTTCGGCGTGCCGCGGTGATCGTCCCAATAGGTTTCATCTTTCTCACGGATCCGGCTGAGGTCGAGCGGAAGGCCGGAAGTCCAGTCCGCGGAATTGTCCGCTTCCGCGATGCCGGGGAAATCCGGCATCCAGAGTTTGTCGGCGGCGGCTCCTTCCAGCGGGACGATGCTGTGGACGCGGAAAGCGGACGATTCCTCGACGAGCCGGTTGCCGTTTCCGAGGATGAAATAGCGGAGCGTGACGGAATCGCCGGGCTGGGCTGCGAGGTCTTCGGCTTCCCAGGAATTGAGGACGATCTGGTCGGGCGCAAGGTCGTCGGGAAGGAAGGAAACGGTGGCGGGATCGACGCCGGATACCATGGAATAGGGGGTTTCCCTGCCGTTGGCGGCGATGGTATTGGCGAGGTAGGTGAGGACCGGGCGGGATTCGGGAAGGAGGGCGCGGAGTTTTTCCTCGATGAGAGTGGGGATGAAAATGCGGTCGGTGCGGATCTCGGTGGCGCGGGACAGCGGGACATCCGTCAGGGACAGTCCGTAATCGGCAAGTTGGGCGGACTTGCCGATGCGGGAGGTGGCCTCAGCGGCGCTCAAGGATTCCTTGAACAGCAGGAGGTTGGCGCTGTCCGGCCGCTCGATGGCGGCGGCAAGGGCTTCGATGGGGAGGAAGATGCCCGGTGCGGGAAGTTGGGTGGCTTCGAGATTGAAGCGACCCATGGCGTCGTCGTCGCGGATTTCGGCGACGGTGCCGCGGACGGTGATGAGTTCCTCGGGTTCGCCGGAAAGCGGGGCGTCGCGCGAGGCGAGGCCGGGTTTGCCGAGACGGATCACGAGGGTATAGCCGGGCGAGAGATCGAGGGTGCGGGCCAGCTCGCGGTTGATCGCCCAAGAGCGTTTGTCGAGGGCGGGCGGGGTGGTGTTTCCGGGAGCGAATTTCCAGAATTCCGGAGTGACGCCGAACAGGTTGACTTGGCCGGTCGAGCGCCCGGACGGAGTATCGACCTGGCTGCGCAGTTGGAGCACCGGCGCGGTGCCGGGGAGGTCGTCCGCAAGCCGGGCGCGGAAGAAATTCTCGCCACCGGCCAGGACGACTGTCGTGCGGCCGGTGCGTTGTTCGGCGATCTCGCGGAGCGTGGTTTTCACGGAATCGCCGGCGAAGAGCGCGCCTAACAGAACCATCGCGCCGAGGGCGGAGCCTGACAGAACGCCGCCGTAGGCGCTGCGGTAGTATCGGAGGCCGCGGAGGATGAAGGCGGATGCGGTCATGGTCCGGTGAGCTTGCCGTTTCTCAGCTCGAAGGTTTTTCCCATGCGCCTGGCGATGGCGAGGTTGTGCGTGACGACGATGAGGGTGACTCCATGGTCGCGATTGAGGGCGAGCAGCAGGTCGGCAACGGTATCGGTGGAGGCGGGATCGAGCGAGCCGGTGGGTTCGTCGGCGAGGACGAGCATGGGTCGGTTGATGAGGGCGCGGGCGACGGCGGCGCGGAGTTTTTCGCCGCCGGAGAGTTGCCATGGCAGGTGGTGCAGGCGCCCGGAGAGGCCGACGGATTCGAGGAGCGTGAGAGCACGCTTTTGCGTTTCTGCAGCGGATTCCCGCCAGTCGCCGGTGAGCCGGGGGACGAGCACATTCTCGAGCACGTTGAGCTGCGGCAGCAGGTGCTGTTGTTGAAAAATGAAGCCGAGCGAGTGGTTGCGGAAGGCGGCGGCCTGCTCTTCGGAAAACGAGGCAATGTCCTGCTCGCCGATTTTGATCGAACCGGAAGTCGGCCGGTCCAGGGCGCCGAGGAGATTGAGCAGCGTGGATTTCCCGCAGCCAGAGGGGCCGACGATGGCGGCGGTATCGCCCGCGGCGAGCGAAAGGTCGAGGTGATCGAGCACCCGGATGTCTTCACCCGGGGTTTCGTAGGTTTTGGAGAGTTGGCGGACATCGATCATCGGAGGATATTCCAGCGTTTGGCTTTGACTTCGAAGGCGGGAAGGATGCCCGGCGCGACGGGGGTGACGGGGATGCGGAGGGTGAAAGTGGAACGGAGTTTCCGGGCCAGCGCACTCGCGGTTTCCGCGTCCGACTCGACTTTCAGACAGATCTCGGCAAGGGCATGGCGCTGGTCGATTTCCACCTGATACTCGGCGATGTTGGGAAACGAGCGGACGACCGCATCGATGGAACTCGGGTGGATATTGATGCCGCGGATCACGACCATGTCGTCGGTGCGGCTGAGCACGCCGCCGCGGAGGGCGAAATGATCCTCGTAAGCGACCGGCATGACGAGGTCGCCGGTGCGGTAGCGGAGGAGCGGCGAGCCGTGACGGCCGAGCGTGGTGAGGACGAGTTCTCCGGTTTCTCCAAACCGGGTGGGAGCACCGGTGGCGGGGTCGATCACCTCGCAGAAATAGGAATCGTGCCGGAGAAGCAAAAGGTCGCGATCGGCTTCCGAGCTTACGGATACCGGCCCGATTTCGGTCATGCCGTGGTGATCGTAAACGCGGGCCTGCCAGGCGGCTTCGATGCGCCGGCGGACTTCCGGGATGCTGCCGCCGGGCTCGCCACAAACGACGATTTTCGTGATGCCCAGTGACGACACCGGAAGTTTGATTTTTTCGCCCACTTCGGCGAGGCGCAGGGCGTAGGTGGGTGTGCAGCAGAGGATGGACGATTGGCTGTGGAGGAGCAGCCGGAGGCGGTCCTCCGAGGAGAGGCCTCCACCTGGAACCGCGCGGACACCCATGCGCGTGGCGGCTTCGAAGCCGGCCCAGAAACCGAGAAAAGGACCGAACGAAAACGGAAAAAAGGCGATGTCGCCGGCCTTCACGCCAGCGCCGAGCCAGACCCATTCCCAGTTATCGAGGATCCATGCCCAGCCGTCGGGATCGTCGAGCCAGATGAGTGGCTTGCCGCGGGTGCCGCTGGTTTGGTGGAAACGGTGGTATCGGGCGAGCGGAAAAGTATGGGTGGTGCCGTAGGGCGGATGCTGCTCGTGGTTCGCGGCAAGCTCTTCCTTGGTGGTGAAAGGCACCCTTTCGGTGAAATCGGACAGGCTGGCGAAATCTCCGGGCACGGGCCGTCCGAGTTTCCCGGCGTAGAAACGGTTCGCCGGGAGAATGGCGTGGATCAGTCCATTGAGTTTCAGCAGCTGGGAAGACATCCTGCGGGAACCATGAGTTAGGGCTTCTCCGCACTGCTGATTTTTGGCGGTGGCGGTGTTGAGGGCTTGTATTTCGTGACCATGAATCCACCGAGCGCAGCCAGGAGAATCCCCAGCATGAACGGCACCGGGATGGCGGCAAACCCTCCCTTGGGCGGGTGCATGGCGATGCCGACGATGGCATTCACGATGGGCGCTCCGGCAAAGACAATCGACATGACCGACACCGCGACGATGCCCGGGTTCATGCCGGCCTTCGCGCCCGAGCCCAGCGCCAGCAGCACGAAAAACGCGCCGATGGCACCGAGGATGCCGGCGAAAAGGGAAATCCACATGCCTTTGGGCGGCATGTTCCAGTCCATGTTTTTCGATGCCATCAGAATGACCAGCGGCGCGAGCACGGCGGTCAGGAAATAGGCGATGCCGACAAACAGGAACGCCTTGTAACGGCCGAGCTGCGGATCCTTCATGCCCACCTGGCCGGCGTGGAGGAAGATTCCGTAAAGCCCCCAGCAGGCGACGGTGACGAGTGCGAGATAGAACCAGTTCATGGATTTCATCGGGGTGGATGCTGAGAAGCTGAATGAAGGACGGGGAGAAGAAGAGCTTACAGGTAGGTTGAGAGCCTTTCCGCGAGCGCGGGAGGCAGCGGGACAGCCTTGATGCCGGCCGGGGTGATCGCCACGTGGGCAGCGGATACGGATCCTTCCGCGATCAGTGTTTCCTCGCGCGTGATTTCGAAACGATAGCGCACGGAGCGGTTGCGGACTTCGGCGATGAACAGGCGGATGTTCAACAAGTCGCCGAAACGCGCGGGGGCACGGTAGTCGCAGGTTGCGTTGACGCGCGGCCAGCCGGTTTCCAGTCCGTCGAGCATGCCGTGGAGTTCGTGGTCGAGGCTGCGGAAAAACGCGTGCTCGCAGGTTTCCATGTAGCGGAAAAAATTGGAAAAATGCACGATCCCCGCCATGTCGGTTTCATGGAATTCGACATGGCGCTGGATTTCAAAGGCGGGCTGGCTCATCGGGCGAGGCGGGCGGAAAGGGCGAGAAAACTGTCGCGCATGGCTTGCAAGCTATAGGATTGCTGCGCGGCGTGGCGACCCTTTTCGCGGAAGGATTGGAGCGCATCGGGGCGGTTGAGAAGCTCGTGCCAGGCGGTGGCGAGGGCGATGGTGTCGCCGGGCGGGACCAGCATGCCGCCACCGCTGGTGGTGATGATTTCAGGAAACGACGACGCGCGGGGCTGCACGACGGGAACGCCGCTTGCCAGGGCCTCCAGCAGATAGAGTCCGAAGGCTTCCGGATAGGTCGCGGGGACGGAGAACAATGTCAGCGAGGAGAGCATGGCGGCTTTTTCCTCGCGGGAAATATTGGGGGACCAGGCAACCTGATCGCCGAGTCCGGCGGTTTCCAGATGCTGCTTGAGTTGCCCGATGAGTTGCAAGTCACCCGCGGTGGCAGCCCCGGCGATGTGCAGGCGGGCGTTGGGGTGTTTCAAGACGGTGCGGAGATGAATGAATGCCTCGACCAGCTCCGGAAGACCCTTTTCCCGGATCATGCGGGCGAGGTAGCCGATGACGGGAGGCGATGCGGGATTGGCGGCGCGGTAGCCGTCGAGGTCGATTCCGTTGGGCATGACTTCGATGCGCAGCCCGGGCGCAGCCAAGCGCTGACGCATGAGATCGGCATAAAATTGACTGGGAGCCACCAGCAAGTCCGCTTCCCCAAGCCGGCTGCGCAGTTCGGACCAGCAAGCGGACTTGAATGGCTCGGGAAGTCCGTCGAGGAAACTGTCCTCACCTTGGAAACAACAGATGATTTTCACCCCGAGGCGCTGCTTGAGCTGGCGAATCATGCCTGCCTGGAGGGCGGTGCCGAGGCACAGGATGTCCGGTTTGTCGGTGGCGAGCCAGTTGATGAGTTTATCAATTTCCTTGCCGAAGTGGCTGTCCTCGATGCGGAGCATGGACAGGGCCATCGCGCCATGCGCGCTGGCGGAAGTCATGTGGCTGCGTTTGGCGGCGAAACGGAGGAGCCCTGAGTGATTGAGCAAATCATCCACCCAGCGGGGGGTGTGGCGGAAGAGCGAAACCTTTTGTTGGAGATATACATTGATGCCGCCGAAAAAAATCGGGTTTTCCGCCTGGGAAAGCCGCGCCTCATCGAGTTGCAGCGGGAGATACATCGGGAGCAGGGAAACCCGATGGCCTGCGGCAAGGAGCGCCTTGGCCAGGGCGTTGTCGCGCATGCAGGCCCCGCAGTAGTAGGAGCCTGTGCCGGGGGTGAGGAAGGCGAGGTTCATTCCGGAGACTCAAGACTGCAAGACTCAAGACGCAAGACTGGAGCCTCGGTGAGGGCCTTTATCATTTCAAACCGTTGCGGGGACCTGTCCGTAGTCGAGGGGTTCGGGAATTTCTGCGAAATCGGCCATGGCGCGGGCGAGGACGGAGTAGTCCTTGCCTTCGACATTGCCGATGAGCACGTCGGTCAGGTTGGAACGGAGCTCGGGGTATTTGCGGATGAGTTTGGCGAAGCTGAAATCCTTGTCATAGAAAGCATAAACCACCTTGCGCATGGTTTCGATGTGGCCGCACAGTTCCTCGCCGTATCGGGCGAAAGCCGCGGCGGAGGTGTCGCCGTTTTCCAGTGCGGCGTGGGCGGCGTCGGCGGCCATTTCGCCGGATTTCAGGGCGAGGAAGACCCCGGAAGAGAAAACGGGATCGAGGAAGGCGAAGGCGTCGCCGACGAGGACGAGCCCGTCGTTGGCGCAGTGTTCCGCACGGTAGGAGTATTCGCCGGTGACCCAGTATTCGCCGAATTGCCTGCCGACGGAAAGGTGCTCCTTGACCCATGCGTTGTTTTCGATTTCGCGGGTGAAGATTTCGGCAGGATCGCGAGTTTCGCCGGGTTTGAAGAGGTAGTCGCGTTCGGCGACGATTCCGGAGCTGACCACCCCGTTGCGCAGCGGGATGTTCCAGAACCAGCCGCCTTCGGGAAGATAAGCGATCGTGGTGGCCCCTTCCTCAAGGCCCGGGTCGCGTTTGGCATCCTGAAAGAGGGTCCAGATGGAAACCTTGTTGAGCATCGGGTCGCGTCTGCGGCTGCCGTTCTTCCGCTGATAGAGCGCGTCGCGGCCGGTGCAGTCCAGGGTGATGGGCGCGGTGGCTTCGAAGGGATCTTCATCACCGGTCCGGGCGCGGATGCCGGTGATGCGTCCGCCTTTTTTCAGGAAATCGAGCGCGGTGGTGTTTTCGCGGACTTCGACGCCTTTTGCGCGGGCGTTGTCGAGGAGCATGAGATCGAAGTCCTTGCGCTCGACCTGCCAGGTGGTGGCGGCGGGGTGGTCGAAGTGCTGGAAGAAGTAAAAGGGGGCCGAAATCTTGCCGTCGGTCGTGGCGAACTGGACGCTGTGTTTGCGGGTGAAGCCGATCTGCTCCATGCGTTCGATCACGCCGAGTCGATTGAGGGTGAACCAGCAGAATGGCATGAGGGACTCGCCGACATGGTAGCGGGGGAAGGTGGTTTTCTCGACGAGAAGGACGCGGTGTCCCTTTCCGGCGAGAAGAGCTGCGGAGGTGGCACCGGCGGGACCGCCGCCGATGATGATGGCATCATACTGGGACATGGGGATCTTGGCTGGGTAGGATTTCGATGATGCGGGCGAGTGTTGAGGAGTGGTTTCCGATCAGGTGATTGTAGCGTCCAAACAGGATTTTTCCAGAGGCGGATGGCGGAAAAAGGTCGCCGAGTGCCTCACCGGGCACGCTGAGAAAGCCTTGGGGCTCGCTGCGGAAGGGAAGCCTGGAGGTGGTGAGAATGGTGCCCAGGGGGCTTTCTCCGGCGAGGATCCGCGAGCGGACCCCGGGCGGAAACGAGCCGAGCAGGATTTCGATCAGGCCGTATTCAACAGTGGTGCCGGATGTGGCGGCGTGCAGGGTGACCTCGCGGAGGTAGGTCGGTTCGGTCAGCTGGGATTGAAGAACCTTGAGCGAAATGGAATCGCCGTGGAAGGCGGCGAGTTCCGAAGTCATGTCGTGATCGTGCACGAGGAGTTTCCGATAGGGCTGCTGGATTTCGTGTGCCGGCAGCCAAGACAGCGGCACCCCGCTGAGGCGGGAGGCGGCGAGGATGGGTGCCAGGGTCGGAAACGGCATGGGAAGGAAATTTGAGATTTGAGATTTGAGATTTGAGATTTGAGATTTGGTCAAACGATTCTGTCGGTGTGGTGGTGGGGGAGGAAGAAGTCGTGGAGTAGGTTGTCGACGCAGAGCAGGCCGTCGCGGGTGAGGAGGATGGTGGAGTCCCCGAGGGTGAGGAGTCCTTCCGATTCGATCTGGGCGAGCGGGGCGGCGAAGCGTTCGAGTATGTCGACGCCGAATTTCTGCTGAAAATAGCCGGCTTTCACGCGGCCGAGTTTCATCTGGAGGATGAATTCGCGGATCATGCGTTCCTCCGCGGTGGTTTTGAGCGCGCGCTTGATCGGCATGCGTCCGGCGGCGATCGCCGCATCGTAGTCGTCGATTTCCGTCAGATTCTGATAGTGAACGCCCTTGGCGTGGGAAAAGGAAGCCACGCCGAGGCCCAACAGATCGGCGCCACCCCAGAGGGAATCGCGATAGATGAACCTGGTGCGATCGGGGTTTTTGACGGCGGTGTATCCGGATGAGATCGTGTAGCCGTTGGCTTCGAGTTCGGCGAAGGCATCCTTGACCCAGCGGCGTTTGGTTTCCCAGTCCGCGATGGGCGCAACGAGGCTTCCGGAGGCCTTCATTTCCTTGTAGATGCCGGTGTTGTACGGCACCTCCATCTGATAGATCGTGACCGAGTCGGGCGCGAGTTCGAGGGTCCTGGCGATGTTGTTCTGCCAGTTTTCCTCGGTTTCCTCGAGCATCCCGGCGATGAGGTCGATGTTGATCTGGTCGAAGTTTTCGGCGCGCGCGCGCTCGTAGGCGCGCCAGACCTCCTTGGTGCGGTGGGCGCGGCCGTTGATTTCCAGAATGCGGTCATTGAAGTTTTCGATGCCGAGGGACAGGCGGGTGACGCCGATGTCCTTGATTGCGGTGAGTTTGCCGGGGTTGAGGGTTCCGGGTTCGCACTCGAAGGCGACTTCCTCCGCCGCGTCCCATGGGAGCAGCGCCTTCATGCGGTCGGTGAGATCGACGAGTTGGGCGGCGGAGAGATAGGACGGGGTTCCGCCGCCGAAGTAGATGAAATGGGGTTTGCGGCCGGCGATGAGCGGCTTGCGGGCCATCATTTCCAGTTCGCGGACAGTGGAATCCAAGTAGTGCTTGATCTGGTCCGCGTTTTTATCGGTGTAAACGCGGAAGTAACAGAAGTGGCAGCGTTTCCGGCAGAATGGAATGTGGTGGTAAAGGCCGAGAGCGGGGGGCTGGCCGGAGTGAGGAGTGGCGTAGGCTTGCTCGACGGCGGCGGCGTTTTCCTCCGACCAGAAGGAGAAGGGAGGGTAATTCGAGATGAAGTAATTGCCCGCGCGGGTGCCGGTTTTCCGGGGTGGAGTGGTGGTGTCGGGCATGGGAAAAAGTGAGTGAGCTTGAGGATACGTTTCAGAAGAAGGGATTGATCACGCGTACTCCGCCGTAATCCTGATTGTGGCTGAGATCCTCGGAG
>JBMTCD010000028.1:0-23868 GCA_049430545.1 Luteolibacter sp. | reverse complement strand
AATGCATCAGCGTGCCCGCCTGCTCGCGGATCGCCTCCACCAGCCGCGGGTGGCAGTGACCCAGCGAACACACCGCGATGCCTGTGCAGAAATCGAGATACGATTTTCCCGCCTCGTCCCACAAGCGCGCGCCGGCCCCGCGCACCGGCACCAGCGGCAGTCGGGCATAAGTCGGCAGGACGTGGGTGGCGAAAAGATCGGCGGTGCTCATGGGCGGGCGGAAACGTAGCGGCACGAACGTCCACGGGAAAGCGGGATTTGGCAGCCCTGTAGCGCGACCATTCGGTGCTTGCGGAATCGTGAAAAAATGGGAATGTGCTTTTGTGCGGACAACCATAGAACTCCCCGATACCCTATTCCGTGAGGTGAAAGCCACTGCCGCACGGCAGGGCATGCGTCTGAAGGACTACGTCACCGAAGCCCTGCAGGACAAGCTGGCCAAGCGGCCGACTCATGCGGAGAAGCCGTGGATGAAGTTCGCGGGCATCGCCGCGAATGACCCGGAGATGGTGGCGGAGCTCAAGCGCATCGAGCAAATTGTGGATGAGAACTTCGGGCAAATCGAAGAGGAGGAGTGGAAATGATGGTCGATACCAACGGCCTTTCCGCCTGGTGGCTCAATGAAGCGTCCTTCATACGCCATATTGAGCAGGCGGATCGTCTGTGTGTTCCGGTGCCGGCACTGGCGGAATTCCGCTTCGGCATCCTGAAATCCCGCTTCCGCGAAAAAATGACGGCATGGCTCGATGAAGCACTGTCCACCACCACCATCCTGGCTGCCGACGCAACCACCACCCGCCACTATGCGGAGATTCGTCTGCAACTCACCTCCGCAGGCACGCCCATTCCGATGAACGATCTCTGGATTGCCGCCATCGCCCGCCAACACAAGCTGCCGGTCATCAGCCGCGATACCCATTTCGACCATGTCTCCGGCCTGCACCGGATCGGGTGGTGATTGAAGACAAAATCCGTAAATCGGCCCGGCTTGGGGAGCCGGGCGGAGCAGGTTTGCCAATGGAACCCTGCCTTTCGTTTTCGCGGGCCTCAGCCTTACCCTGGCGCGAAAAAATGTTATCGGCCCCTCAAGGGCTTCGACGCTCACAGAGCGCCGCTAGTGTGCCCGGCACGGGCATGAACTTATCAATTGAAACGTATTGAACGGACTGAGTGACAGCAACCGTAGTGAAGGCCAAGGCGGGTTCCGCGAGGAACTCAGCACGAAAGAAGGCCGTGGCAAAGGCACGACCGTAGGAACACGAACCGGCAGAGAGGCCGCGATGCGGGCGATAAGCGTGCTAGGAAACGCGAAATCCAACCGTCA
Source organism: Luteolibacter sp. (assembly GCA_049430545.1). Classification (GTDB taxonomy): domain Bacteria; phylum Verrucomicrobiota; class Verrucomicrobiia; order Verrucomicrobiales; family Akkermansiaceae; genus Luteolibacter. The sequence goes on along the minus strand of JBMTCD010000028.1, from coordinate 22,544 downwards.
CCGAAAGACGCATCGGGTAGAGCCGGGCGGCACGGGCCGAAAGTTCATGCACCTTACCCGGGGAGGCCTCGCGTGTGAGAGCGTGCGAGGAGTCAGCAGAGGCCGTAGTAGCGAGGAAGGCCGTGAAAGCGGCTGGAGCAAAGGGCCGAAGAACCCAAGAAGGCAGTCAACCGACGGCCCGTCTGGCAACAAGCGCGTAGTCCCGCGAAACACCCCCGGAGTGGCAACTTCGGCAGCTACCGGGAGTGGTGGGGACCGGCGGCGCAGTGGACCTGCGTACCGCCCTAACCACGCGGAGGCGAGCTTGCGCCGGACGAGAAAGGAGTTGGAAGAAGATGCCTGAAGACAACCTGGGAACCGCCACGCTGGAAGCAGTGTTGGCGGAGGAAAACCTGCGGGCCGCATGGTTGGCGGTGAAAGCCAACGACGGTGCGCCCGGAGTTGACAAGATGGACATGGAGCAAAGCGCAAGGCACCTGCGCGAGCACTGGGGAACGATCCGCGAGAAACTGTTAGCCGGGGAATACCAACCCGGAGCAGTGCGAGCGGTGAAAATCCCCAAGGCCAACGGAGGAGAGCGCCAGCTTGGCATTCCCAACATCACGGATCGACTGATCCAGCAAGCCATCCATCAAGTTCTCAGTGCGGAGTGGGAGCCGCACTTCAGCGACCACAGCCACGGATTCCGACCGGGACGCAGCGCACACGACGCGGTGAAAGCCGCGGCGGGCTACGTCAAGGAAGGCAAAACGTGGGTGGTGGACATCGACCTGAAGAACTTCTTCGATCAGGTTGACCACGATAAGCTGATGCACCAGTTGCGCGGCAGGGTAGAAGACAAACGTCTGCGAACCTTGATCGGAGCGTATCTACGCGCCCCGATGCAGGAGGCCGACGGACGGAAGGTCAAGCGATGGAAAGGCACGCCGCAAGGCGGACCGTTGAGTCCGCTCTTGGCCAACATCTACCTCGACCTGCTGGACAAGAAACTCGAAAAGCGAGGGGTGAGTTTCGTTCGCTATGCGGACGACATCGCCATCTTTGCCAGCAGCGAGCGCAGCGCGGAACGCATTTACGAGCGGATTGTGGAATGGATCGGGAAGCACCTGAAGTTGGAAGTCAACCGCGAGAAAAGCGGGGTCGGGCCAAGCGGAGAAAGCAGCTTGTTGGGTTTTCGGATCGATGAGGAAGGTCGGATTGGGGTGAGTCCCAAAGCCATCGGCAAACTCAAAGACCGGGTCCGGCAGATGTGGGACGCAAGGCAAAGCCTGACGAGCGAGCAAATGCGCGACCAGTGGCAGAGGTATATCCGTGGATGGTGGAACTACTTCCAGTTGGCCGATTGGCAGCGGGAAATAAAGAACCTTGGTCCATGGATCCGTCGCCATATGCGCAAATGCTTTTGGATCAGGTGGAAGACGCCGCGAGGTCGAATCAATGCATTGAAGCGATTGGGAGTGAGAGGAAGGGCCTTGGGGCTTGGATACACAGGCCGGGGCGCATGGGCGACAGCCCGCACCCCCGCCCTGCAACAGGCCTTGAGAAACCACACGCTCGCCCGCTACGGCTTCATCATTCCCTGGGAAGTCGTCGCCAAACCGGGAGCCACCCGCTGAAGGCGGCAAGGTTCAACCGCCGGATGCGGAAAACCGCATGTCCGGTGGTGTGGAAGGGTCACGGGGCGCAATCCCCGTGACCCCATCCGATCAAAGCGCTTCCAGCGCATCGAACACCTTCTCTGCCGTCAGATCCGCGAGCACTCCGCCGGGCGCAGTGACCGAGGCAGTGCGCGGCGAGCCCGGCGGCCACGGGCCGAAGCGGTCCGGCGAGGTGGGACCGAAGATGGCGATCCGGCGGTTGACGGCTGCGGCGGAACGAAGCGTCGCGCGGCGTCGCCTTCGAAAAACGACGACCATGAAAATTTCTCCGCAGCTTTCAATCCGAGCGGAAACACGAGCTCCGCATCGAGGCCGAGGCGTTTGGGAAACTCCTGCAATATGCGGATCGCATGATGCGGGCCGGTTCCCTTCGGCAGGTTCACGCGGCAGTTTGTCATCCAGTGACGATGGCTTGATGACGAGCAGCCTTTTGATCTCCGTGGATTTACCCTCTGGCATGTGCAGGCGCGAGGCTCGCAGGCGCGGATCATCCCTGCATATCCCTATTTGCCGTTTCCGCCGGCGGGCGCCTCGCTTTGAGCACCGTCTCTTTTCCTTTTGACCAGCTCTTTCAGATTGGCCGGTGGCAGCTCGACATAATCCGCCGCCTCCATCATCGCCTTGGCCTCCTCATCGGTTGACATTCTGGCGGCAGCTTCCCTGAGCATCGCACCAGCCGATGCATCGCCCAAAACGATCATGGCATCGACCGCCGCCGCCCTGAGTTCCGGATCCGCGCTGACCAAATACGGGCGGATGACCGCCAATTGCGCCGGATCATAGGTGGTTGCCGCATCATGGATCTTTTCCATGGCCGCGTCCATTGCGGCTGCTGGTGTCACACTGATGGCTTCGGCATCGCGGATCGCAGCCTTCATTTCCTGGTGGCCACCCTGAGGATCAGCCCGCACCACAGGCATCTTGGCCGCCGTGCGGATCCCGGCATGGCCGGAGGCGGATGCCAGGCTGGCATTCCCGGATGCGGGCGGCGGGTCATCGGAAAATTTCCACAACGCCACTAGCAGCGACATCGAGAGAACCAGAAAACCCGAAAGCATCAACCGTTTGGTTTTCATGACGCTGGTGCCGGAGTGAAAAGGCCACCAACACAGCTGGGCTGATGGCCTTTTCTTGGTTTGCATGGCGATGCCGAACCGTCGGCGGTTTCTGGACAGGCAGGGTAACCAGCCTGCTGGTGAATGCGCCACGGCTGGCCACTCGGCCTAGCGCGGTCCGTTATCCATCTCCAGATCCGTTGCCCTGCCTTCGCCGGCTTTCATCGAGCCTTCGATCACCCCAAAGGGTTCATCTTCCTCCAAGGCTTCACCAACGATGTTTTCTAAGCTGGCCTTTTTGGTGACGGACATCGAGACGAAGTCTTCACCATCCTCCTTGTAGGACTCCTTGGCGGCGAGCTTCACAATGCCGCATGTGTCCGTGCGGAAATCACCGATGGAAATATCCAAGGACCCGGTTCCGAGAATGTTGAACTTTTTCTCGTAGTCGTCATCACCCTGATTGTTTTCCTTCAGCCTCTCCGCATATGCTTCAAGCACATAATGGATCTTCAAGTCGCAGAATTCTGATACATCAATGGGATCCTCGTTCTTTTTGGTCAGGAAAATGCCGACGACATTGCCGGCTCCCGATGTCAGGGCCTTGATCTTCCAGCCCTTGATGTCATCGATGACGCCCTCCTCACGGAGAGCCTCGAGGATCTGCCTGTTGGAGACCTTTTCGGTGACGATTTTTTGCGATGCCTTGTAGCCGTTCTGGGTTTCCTGATAATTCTGATCGGCTTCCATCGACAATTTCAGGGCTATGGTCACATTGTGTTCGCGGTAATCGCCGCTGAACCCGTTTGCCTCGACATTCGCGGCAAGCGCGATAGAGGCTGCGGCTACACATAGGGGGGATGTTGCTTTCATGGCAGTATTTTTTGGGGGGTTGTTGAATACCGCAGGTTGGTTAATAGGGGACCTACGACTAAGGCATAATGCCCGATCCGCCGGCTATGACAAGCTAAATTTTTTGTATTTTCGGGGCACCGGGCTTGACCGTAACGCCATTCCCTTGCAAAGCGCGCCGGCTCGCCCCAACTATGTCATACGATCCTGCCGAAACCGCAGCCCTGCAAAGCGCTCTCACCGCACGCTGGCACCAGGAGGCGCCTGCCGCGATCATGCACCAGGCCATCGAGTCGCAGCAGCGGATCGAAACCCCTGTGATCTTCGCCTGCGCGGTGGCCGACATCGCACCGAGCGAGCGGCCGTGAAACGACTGGCTGAACGTGATCACTTCGCAACGCGGCGAGCCGTCGGCCTGCGGCCGCTTGTGGCCGAAGCGGCGCGCGGACTTGATCAGGCCGTCGTTGGCCTCCGCGCCGGAATTGGAAAAGAACAGCTTGCCCGGCAGCCGCACGTGGTGGGTGTTGATCTCCTCGGCCAGCTCCGCCTGTTTCGGAATCTGATAGAGATTCGAGCAATGCATCAGCGTGCCCGCCTGCTCGCGGATCGCCTCCACCAGCCGCGGGTGGCAATGGCCCAGCGAGCACACCGCGATGCCGGTGCAGGAATCGAGATACGATTTTCCCGATTCGTCCCACAACCCCGCGCCGGAACCAGCGGCAGTCGGGCATAAGTCGGCAGGACGGGGGTGGCGAAAAGATCGGCGGTGCTCATGGGCGGGCGGATACGATAGCGGCACGAACGTCCGCAGGAAAGCGGGATTTGGCGGCCCTGTAGCGGCGCTCTATGCGTCGATGCGCAAGGTGGGGCGCTACCGCCGAAAAACGGCGAAGGCATGTAGCCGTTTTGGACAGGAGCGAACGCGACGTGCCCGAAGGGCGTGGGGCCGTGAGGCGGCACAGAGTCAAAGCGCCGGCGAATGCGGGGCAAAAGCGAGTCCGATGGCAGCCGGAACGTTGATTCATTGGCACCCCTCATTCACTTCCCATTCGCACGGTTCCCCCGGCGGAGGAGCCCTACCTTTGGTTTTCGCGGGCCTCAGCCTTAACTTCGATCGAAAAAACGCCATCGCCACCTCAAGGGCATCGACGCTCAGAGCGCCGCTACAAAGCACCTCCATCGCGGCCATTGTATACTTGCGGAATCGTGAAAAAATGGGCACACCCATTCCGATGAACGATCTCTGGATTGCCGCCATCGCCCGCCAACACAAGCTGCCGGTCATCAGCCGCGATACCTATTTCGACCATGTTATCGGCGTGAGATTTCACGTGATCCGAAGGTGAAAGACGGACACACTCGCGCCACGCATGGATCACCCGCTCGTTCTCTGGCTGCTGTGCGACGGCAAACCCGGCCACGAAAACCAATCGCTCGGCCTCGCCGAGGCGGTCTGCCGCCGCGTGCCGGGAGAAATCCACCGGATCAGCGTGGACGCCGGCGGGATCATCGGCCGAGTGAAGGCTTCCATGGCATCCGCCGCATCACTGCCGAGGCCGCACCTGATTCTCGCAGCCGGCCATGCCACCCACCTGTCGCTGCTCTTCCTTGCGCGCAGATACCGGGCAAAAAGCATCGTCCTGATGCGCCCCAGCCTGCCGCTCTCGTGGTTCGACCTGTGCATCGCGCCGCAACACGATTTTCCAAATGGCTGCCACCGGGAAAACGTCATTCTCACCCGCGGTGCGCTCAACCGCGTCACTCCGGGAACCTTGGAAAAATCCGGCAAGCTGATCCTGATCGGCGGTCCATCGAAGACCCATGGCTGGGATGGAACCGCGCTGCTCGACATGTTGGCCGCCATCACCGGCGATGGGGCGGGCTGGGAACTCACCGACTCACGCCGCACACCGGTGGGCTTTCTCGATTCGCTCCGCGAAAAACTGCCAAACATCCGCGCGATTTCACACACCCAAACCCCGCCCAACTGGGTGCCGGAAAAACTCCGCCAGGCAGAAGAAGTCTGGGTCACCGATGACTCGGTCTCGATGATCTACGAGGCACTCACCAGCGGCGCGAAAGTCGGCCTGCTCGCCACACCGCGCCCCACCGGTTTCTCGCGGGTGCTGGGCGGCATCGATGGGCTGGTTGAAGATCGATACCTCACAACGTTTGCAGATTGGCTCAAGACCCGGCACCTCGCCGCCCCGCCACAAGCGCTGCGCGAGGCCGACCGCTGCGCAGAAACAACCTTGCGAATTGCATTTATTTAAAACATTTTGCAAGTATGATTTCACGCACGAGAGTGGAAGCCGAAGTCAGGCAATCGCTTGTGGACGCGCCGGTCACGACGCTGCATGGTCCACGGCAGTGCGGGAAAACCACGCTGGCCCGCGAGATCGCCAGGCAGGCGGGAGCCACTTTTTTTGACATGCAGGATCCGGAGGTGGTGTCTGCGTTTCAAAATCCGAAACTCGTTCTTTCGCCACTCGAGGGCCTCGTAATCCTCGATGAGGCCCATCTTGTGACGGCGCTCTATCCCGTGCTGCGGATCCTTGTCCAGCGACAAATAAAACCGACCCCTGACGACAATTGGACTTGCAGCGGGGATCAGGCGGATCTGTGCCGCGCGCGCTCCCGGCGGAGTGAGGGATGCGAGGTCGGCGGAGCCGGGACCGCGCGCTGTGCCGGGCTCGTGGCGTCCCAGTTCGGTCTTGCGGATCCGGCGCAGGGCCTTCATTGATCCGCCCCGAATCATGGAGGCGCACCCGCAACCACCCACGCCTGCCGAATTCCGCGGATTGGTCCTGCGGATCCTGCGCGAAAACTTCCGGCTGTATGTCGGGCGCTACGTGCTGGCCTTCCTGCTGATGGCGGTATCGGCCGGAGCCACCGGTTTCTCCGTCTTCCTGATGCGGGACATCCTGCGGGTGGTCTTCACTCCGCGCGGGGAATTGATCCATCCGGCGAATGATGGCCCGGCCGGGCTGACCGGCATGGAGCTGGAATGGCTGGGCCGCTTGCTGCGCGAAATCTCAACCAACTGGCAGCCTGGCGTGGCGATGGTGGTGGCCGTGGCCGTGGCCATCCTCGTGGTGTTCGCCGTCAAGGGACTGTCCCATTACGGAGCCACCGTGATCCTGTCGAAAATCGGCAACAACATCGTGGCACGCCAGCAAGTGCGCCTTGCCAACCACCTGCTCGGCCAGCCACTGGCGTTTTTCAGCCGCTTCCCGTCCGGCGGGCTGCTCACCCGCGCGTCCAGCTCGGCGCGGGCCGCGCGCGATGTGATGAACCTGCTGATGACGCGGGTTCAGGACGTCTTCACGGCCATCGCGCTGCTGGCCGCAATGTTCACGCTCGATTGGAAACTCTCCGCTGCGGCGGTTTTCATCATTGCGCCAATCGTTATTCTGTTAGGTAAAATCATCCGCCGCATCCGCAAGGTGGCGGGTGCCGAATTCATGGGCAACGTCCGCATCGTCTCAGTCATGCAGGAGGCGATCTTCGGCAACAAGCTGATCAAGTCCTACACCCTGGAGGGCCGCATGCGCGATCGTTTCAAGCACGCCATCGCGGATGTCGAGCGGCGCTCCAACAAGCTGGCGGTGGTTGCCAGCCGCACCGGGCCGATCATGGAGTTCATGGGCGGCCTGGCCATCGCCGGAATTGTGCTTTACGGCGGTTACCGCAATGTCGTGCTGGGCCAGAGCGCGGAATCGCTCATCGCATTCCTGACCGCGGTATTGCTGGCCTACGAGCCGATCAAGCGGATCGCCCGCATGAACGTGAGCCTGCAGGCCGCGCTCGTCTCCGTAAAAATGCTCTACGAGGTGCTCGACACCGATTTCCGCCTGCCAGCGGCCGAAAATCCACAACCGCTATCCTTGGAAAAGGGCACCATCGATTTCCGCAATGTGAGTTTCTCCTACCTGCCGGGCATTCCGGTGCTGAATGACATCACATTGACCTGTCCCGGCGGCTCGGTGACCGCGCTGGTGGGCCCGTCCGGCAGCGGCAAATCCACCGTGCTCAACCTGATCGAGCGCTTCCACGATCCCGACAACGGCGCGGTCCTCATCGACGGCCAGGACTTGCGTGGCTTGGCACTCGATTCGCTGCGTTCGCAGATGTCATTGGTGAGCCAGGACACCTTCCTGTTCTCCGACACCCTGCGGAACAACATCCGCGTCGTCCGCCCCGAAGCGACCGACGTGGAAGTGGAGGCCGCCGCGCGCGCGGCCTTCGCCCACGATTTCATCCTCGAACAGGCGCAGGGCTATGACACGCAGATCGGCGAAAACGGCGCCAACCTTTCCGGCGGCCAGCGCCAGCGCATCTCAATCGCCCGCGCCTTCCTCCGCAACGCCCCGATCCTGCTGCTCGATGAGGCGACCTCCGCCCTCGACAGCGAGTCCGAACAACAAATCCAACTTGCCTTCGACGGGCTGATGAAAGGCCGCACCACCATTGTGATCGCCCACCGCTTTTCGACCATCCGCAACGCGCGCGTCATCCATGTCCTGCAGGACGGCCGCCTCGTCGCCAGCGGCAGCCATGAGGAACTGATGCTCGACAGCAACGGCCTCTATGCAATGCTCCAGAGGCTGCAGGGAGGGTGAAACCGCAATCGATGTAGGTTAGGGCGCATACCCGTAACCAATTCATCGTTGAAATCGATTTCTGATTGTGAGATCCCAGCAATACATCAGTGCAACAAAATCTCTTTTGAAGTTCACACATTTCCAAAAAGTGACCCTATGAGCGCGGCCAGTCATATCATCCTCCTGAAATGGGGCAATCGATACGGACCTGAATATGTGAATCGTCTTGCCGCATCAGCCAGGCGAAACACCAGCATGCCTGTCACCATCAACTGCTTCACGGATGATGCTTCGGGCATCGTCCCATCGGTAGTCGTTCATCCGATACCTGAAATCGAGCTCCCCCCCGCCGCCATGCTCACCGGCTGGCGCAAGCTTTGCCTGTTCAGGACGGATCTGCCGGTCGAAGGAGACTGCCTGTTTCTCGATCTCGACATCGTGGTCACCGGTCCGCTGGATGATTTTTTCACTTACGAGCCAAAAAAAATCCCGATCATTCACAACTGGCTGGCCTCCCATAAAACTTGGTTTCGGAAGCGCCCTGAAGTCGGCAACTCCTCGGTCTTTCGCTTCACCGCCAACCAGTGTGGGTTCGTCTGGGAGCAGTTCCACAGGGAAAAAGATTGGGCTCTGGCCAACTTCCAGCCGCCGCAAACCTACCTCACCCACTGCATCCGCCCGAAAATGTGCTATTGGCCGGATTCCTGGGTGAAATCCTTCAAGCGCCACTGCCAACCGCCATTCCCACTCAATCTGCTGATGACGCCACGCTTGCCAAAGGACGCGAAGATCATTGCCTTCCATGGGAAACCTGATCCGGATGAAGTCATCGACGGATACAAGGGACGCAAAATCCACCACCACACGAAACCGACCCCCTGGGTGGCGGAACATTGGCTCTGATTTCATGAAAATTGGGAAAATCATCGAACGCGCCACAAAGTCGATCATCCTCACCCCGGCAACCCTCGCGCGATATGGCACCCTGCGCCCGACACGGGTCAGGCTCGACGGCTGCACCAATTGGATCCACATCGACCCGGCCGACAGACGCTCGATCAAAAAATTTGTCCATGACCCGCTCAGGCGCAGGACCTCGCCGCCGCTGGCATTCTGGCGGGACTTCATGGAAAAACTCAACCCGGAGGTCGCGATCGATGTGGGAGTCAATTACGGCGAGTGCCTGTTTGGTGCCAGATATGCCGAAAAAACCGCGGTCTATGGCTTTGAGGCAAATCCGAGGCTCGCTCCCTATCTGCGCAAAAGCCGTAACGATCATCCGGACGCGGAGCGCATCACCATCGTGGAAGGGCTGGTCTCCGACGCCATCGCAGATGATATCCCGTTTTACGCCGATCCGTCCTGGAGTGGCACCGGCTCCGCCGTGAGCACGCTCAATCACGGTCCAAGCGTGGTCACCACCCGGATCAAAGCCAGAACAATCGACAGCGTCATCCCCCGCGGGCTGGTGGATGGGGCGACCCTGCTTTTCAAAATGGACATCGAAGGATACGAGCCGCGCGCCTTTGATGGCTTCCGGGAAACCATTGACGCCGCGAAACTGGCTGTTGGCTTCATTGAATTCGACACCACCTACATTCGCGAGGCGGGTGGAAACCCCGAAACATACTTCGGCGGATTGTCCCGGAAATTCAACATCCACCGCCTTTCAGGACGCAAGGGCGGCACACTCGTCAATGTCCGCGGTTTCGCTGATCTCCCTATATCCAAGGCAGAGGACCAGCGCATCCACACCGATCTCCTGCTCACCACGCTGGGTGCCGGCACCGCGACATGGCTCCCAGGGCACTGGACCATCACTCGAAATCCATGAGCCTCCCGACACCGATGCATCCGCGAGCAAACGCGAACACCCGTCAATTGGCATGACACGCGTCAAATTCCTCTGCAACAGCACCCAACCCGCCGCGATTGCGGCGTGGAGAAGGCAGTTGCCCGACGCCGCGCCTATATGGAAAAACTGTGAATTCATCTTTGACGCCACTTCCCGGGATTACGACTGGCTTGCCGTCTACGACCGCTTCCCCAGTGTCTCTGGCGAACGATTCTCATTGTGGTGTGAGAAGCTTGCGTGCCCGCCGGAAAATACCGTTTTCATCACCGTCGAGCCATCATCCATCAAATCTTATGAGCCCGCGTTTCTCAGCCAGTTCGGCCACGTGCTGACCGGGCATGAACCCTGGTCGATCCAGCACCCGGGAGTGATCCGCTCGCAACCGGCGCTAAGGTGGTTCTATGGAAATGGCGGTGACCACTTGAAATCACTGGATGAGATGATTTCGGGAAAGCCGATGCCCAAGACCCTGGATATATCAACCGTTTGTTCATCAAAACGCCAAAAGCACACACTTCACCGCAGACGGCATGATTTCACCCAAAAGCTCAAAGCGGCTATTCCTGGACTCGATGTGTTCGGGCACGGTGTGCGGCCGATGCGCGATAAGGCCGAGGCGCTCGACTCCTACCGCTACCATATCGCCATCGAAAATCATCGCTGCGATCATCATTGGACCGAAAAAGTCTCCGATGCGTTTCTTGGCTGGACGCTGCCCTTTTACTACGGGTGCACGAACCTGAAGGAATACTTTCCAGCGGAAAGTTTCATCGAGATCGACATCATGGACATTGATGGCGCGGTTTCCAGCATACAACAGGCCATTTCCTCCCGTGAGCATGAAAATCGCCTTGCCGCCATCACAGAGGCTCGCAACCTCGTATTGACTCGCTACAACCTGTTCGCCGTGCTGGCGGACATCGTGGATGGCGAAGCGAGGCCCCAATCCCACCACCCGGAATGCCGGGTGATTCTGAGCAGGCATGCACTCCGGAAATCGAGTGTCGGCAACACCCTCTCATCCGTCGCCCGGTTTCTCCACCGAAGATGGCGCATGAAGAGCGGGCGGGCCAAAAGGAGTTGATGATTGATGACCGCAAATCAACCGGATACATCGAAATCATAACCGAACATAGCAATCTCGCGCGCGAATCTCGCGGCGACCAAGTCTATCATCTGCTGGTCATAATAAACCGAGTAATGATTCCGGATGGATGCGTTTCTATGGGGCAATACCGGGCTTTCAATGCCTATCCTGTCACAGACCTTTGAAAAATCAGCGGACAACGATTCGAACCGCAGGATGAAATCGACGCCAATATCACCGTCCGTCGTGCCGTCGAGCGTGAGATAAGAAATCGCGGCCGGGGTCTTTCTTAACAGGCGCATGAAATCCTTCCGAACGAATTCCGTATTTTTCCGGTTGGGGGAAAAATAATAGGAAATCATGCGGTCCCAGGGATTTCGGACACATCCGAATTTGTACATTTCCGCAAAGACACCTCGATCCATTTTTTCATAGTAAAATGCCAAATTGGAATGCTTGGTGATGGGGACCATCGGACTTTCAATTTCGAATCGCTCAATGCCGTCCTGATCGTTTCTGACCACAATCCTGTCTTCCGAATAATTCTTGAGAATGCCCTGCAGCGAATTTCCTGCCGTTTTCGGAACATGCACGAAGATGAACTTACGGGCCAGCGAGATCATATGGCGTCAGATAGTTTTTGAAATTTCCATGGCAATGTGCGGCATGGTCATTCGACAGCTGGTTCTCTCAATCAGTTTCCCGGATTTTCACCTCATGAATTTCAGGAAAGCTGTCACATTTTTCGAGCAACCCGCCATACATCCCGACCAATTTATTCCTGACCTCTTGGCTCTCATTCCGCCAATCGGAATTTCTCGATCGGTAGCTCAACCGCACATCCGTATTCAGGAAATCCATGATTCTTGCCTCATGGCGGTGCGCGGATTCGTATTTGAGTATCATGCAATCATAATCGATTGAACCGGCTTCAATCCTTGTCCAATTGTCAAAGTGTTCCTCCAGCCTGAACAAGTCAACGCCATTTTCGAGATAATCGATGAGATCCCAGCGCGCATCGAATTTCCTGTAATCCCCTTGGACATTCATGCAATGGTGCCTGCACCAGTCTTTCTTGTTGGTAACGCGTCTTCTGAAATGCGACAGCACCGAATTGATGGGATCCCCAAAAAGATAAATTAACTTCACCCTTCCATCATGGCCGAATTGCCTGAATGATTGAGGGGGCACTCGCAAGTGATGGGGATGGTTCATGTGCTTGACCTTTTTGTTCCTGATCACATGTCCAAGCCAATCCTCATCCTTGATCATTCGCATTAGCATGTGTGTTCCGACACCGCCGTAGGAGACGACAAAATATTTTGTATCCTTGTGATTTTCCATGATGGAATCCCTTCCTGATCAGTTTTCAAACGTTTGATGGTTGTTTTGGCGGATGGAGACGCCGGTTGATTTCTTCCCGTAGATTCTCGGTTTCCGGTCCGGCCTTGATCCATCCCGGCAGCGGCGTCCTGTGGCGGGGATCGCAAACGACGATTCCCTTGTTGTAGACCCCCGCGAGCGTGCTGAAATCACTTCTTGTGGCAATCAGCACCTCCGATGTCGCAAGTGACACGAATGTGTCAACCGCCGGGGAACGGCTGTGGTATTCGAGCCCGGGAAATTGCCGGAATTCCCCGAGTTCATCGCTCGTCCCGTTCGAGTGAAGATGGATTTCCGGCTCCAGGCCTGAAGCAACCGCGGCTTCGAACACCTTGCGGAGGACGGCAACCGTATGATTGTTCGAAGTGAACCTGCGTTTTGTGTTGGCGTCCCCCTTGCGGACGTCGCCACGGCGCACGTGCACGCCAATCCGGCAAACATGATGCCCGGGCTTCTCAGGCGGATATTTGCCGAACGAGGCTTGCAGTTTTCCGGCGACCTCACAGCCATGATTCGGGGCTAGCTCACAAAACGGGTGGAAGTGACGGTCAAAGATGACAACCTTCCGCTTCCAAAGTGCCGGGTTACCGAGGAATTCTCCGAGCCCGACCGGTTTCATGTTCTCCGGATCAAAGGGCGGGGCTCCTGCGTGCATGGCAAGGAGTTGTTCCCACACACCGTCCCACTCGCTGCCCGGGAGTTCGGCATGGGCCAGGTTCTTGAATGGCACATGAACATATTGCATTCCGTATGCGTGGGCGATGGCCATCGCTGAGAATTTCGCCATCGCCTGCGCACCGACACCGTCGGTTTTGCCCATCGAGGTGATCCCCAGGTGTCCGCCGTTGATTTTTCCCGATTCAATCAAGCTGACCAGCTTCCAAATCAGGAAATTCCGATGTCGGTCCGCACGCAAACCCGCCGCTTTCTTTGCCTGATAGAGCGCCGCGTATCCCAGGTAGCGGAACCTCGGGATGCGCTGGTGGTTTTGTGGCATGGATCGGTGTTGCATCATTTTCTAGCCACCGGATCAAGACTTGTGGTATCTGGCCGGGCGATTGGATTCGGGCACGGCATTTCTCGTGTCAACCAATGGAATTCGATAAGTTGAAAAGTCGTGATGTTGATACATGTCATGCCCGGTGGACAGCAGGATCAGGTCGTATTCATCGGAGATATTCCCGACCGACCGGCGGCCGGCGTATCGGGCGTGCTCGCGGGTCATCGGGATCACCGGGATGTGCGGATCGTGGTAGCTGACGTTCGCGCCGAGGGCTTCGAGTTTCTCGATGAGCTTGTAGGTGGGCGATTCGCGGTCGTCATCGACGTTGGCCTTGTAGGCGAGGCCGAGGATGAGGATGCGCGCGCCCATGACGGCCTTGCCTTCGTTGTTGAGCGCCTCGAAGACCACCTTGACGACGTGATCGGGCATGGCGGTGTTGATTTCGCCGGCGAGTTCGATGAAACGGGTGTGCATGCCGTATTCGCGGGCCTTCCAAGTGAGGTAGAAGGGATCGATGGGGATGCAGTGTCCACCGAGGCCCGGGCCGGGATAGAAGGGCATGAAACCGAAGGGCTTGGTTTTGGCGGCTTCGATGACCTCCCAGATGTCGATGTCCATCGCGTTGTAAACGAGCTTGAGTTCATTGACCAAGGCGATGTTCACCGAGCGGAAGATGTTTTCTAACAATTTTGTCGCCTCCGCGACACGGCAGGTGCCGACCGGAACGAGTTTTTCAATCGCCTTGCTGTAAAGAGCGATCGCTTTATCGAGACAGGCCGGGGTGAGACCTCCGACGACCTTGGGGATGGCGGCCACCTTGCTGGCGGGGTTGCCGGGATCCTCGCGCTCAGGGGAAAAGGCGAGATGGAAATCGGTGCCGGCTATCAGTCCGGAGCCCGTTTCGAGAACGTCGCGCAGTTCGGTATCGGTGGTGCCGGGGTAGGTGGTGGATTCGAGCACCACGAGCGTGCCCTTGCGCAGGTGTGGCGCGATGGCTTCACCGGTTTTGAGCACATAACTCAGGTCCGGCTCACGGTGGTGGTTGAGCGGGGTGGGCACGCACAGGATGACGGCATCCACGCCGGCGATCCGGGAAAAGTCGGTGGAGGCCTCCAACATGCCGTCCTGCCGACGGGTGGCGACGTCCTCCGCCGCGACGTGGGCAATGTAACTGCGGCCGGCATTCAGTGCTTCGGCCTTGACGGGATCGATGTCGAGGCCGAGCACGCGGACGCCGCGGCTGGCGAACTGCAGGGCCAGCGGAAGGCCGACGTATCCGAGACCGATGATGGCGATGAAATTCATGGGGCGGGCTAGGGGTCAAAGAACTGGTGCGGGAAAGTAAGCAAAATCTCAATGCGGGCTGGCAAGCAGTTCGTCGTAAACGGCGAGCGTGCCGCGGCACATGGATGCCAAGGTGTATGGCTCGCCGACGGCTGCGGGCTCCTGCTGCGCGTGCAGGATGGAGCGGGTGGCAGCCAGCAGGCGCGTGGCATCCCCCGGCGGCACTTTTCCGGGTTGGAACCAATCGTCCAGCAATTCCCCAACTCCGCCACAGGCGTAGCCGGCGACCGGTTTGCCGATCGCCAATGCCTCGAGCACGGTGCGGCCGAATGATTCCGGTTGTTGGGAAAGCGCGCAGACGAGATCGCTCACGGCCATGATTTCACGGAGGTCGCCTCGGTGGCCTAAAAAGGTGATGTCCGCGCCAAGACCGAGTTCTGCAGCGAGTCCTTGCAGCTCGCCGAGGTAGGCACGTTTCTTCGGGTGGGTATCGCCGGCGACGAGTCCTTGGACGGGGAGGCCGTCCTGCTTGAGCGCGGCGAGGAGGCGGAAGAAGTCCTCATGGCCCTTGAGGCGGGTGATGCGGCCGGGCAGCAAGAGCAGCCGTTTGTCTGCCAGCGCGGGGTTTTCCGCCTGCCAGCGCTCGAGCCACTCACCGGATGGCTGGTAGCCGCGGGGGTATTGCCCGGGTTCGATGCCGCGTGGAATGACGCGGATGTTTCCGGGACGGGTGGCCGGGTAGTTTTCCAGAATGTAATCGCGGATGCTGTTGGAAACGGCGATCACGCGTTCGCCTTTCGTCATGATGGCGGAGTATCGGTTCACCGAGTAAAAGCCGTGCACGGTGGAAACCAGCCGCGGGCGGGTGGCGGGGTCCATGCCGCGCCAGGCAAGCCAGGCGAGCCAACCGGGGACACGCGAGCGGATGTGGAGGATGTCCGGCCGCTCGTTTTCCAGCAGCCTGCGCAACGGCCGCACTTGCAGCAGCGACAGCGGGTTTTTGCGGTGGACGGGCAAAGCAATGTGGCGTGCCCCGGTTTTTTCCAGGTCCGCCACCATTTGTCCGCCATGGGAAACCACGAGCGCCTCGTGTCCATGCTTCACCAGATGACCTGCAATTTCGAGCGTGCCGCGCTCGACGCCGCCGGCATTCATGGCAGGCAATATCTGCAGCACTTTCATGGGATGTGGATGAGGGGGATCGATTCGCGCTTGGCGGACTTGCGGAGAACCTCACCTGCGGCCGGAGCGAGAATGAAATCGAGCGGCGGCAAATGTTCTCCATCCCATGAGCGCAGGTAGCGCCGGATTTCCGAAACGGAGGGATCGGGCGAAAACATCGGAACCACCAATTTCATGTCTTCTTCCACCCAATCCGGTGCGCCGAAGTCGTTGGGTATCGCGATTTGATACGAGATATCCGGGTGTTTCCAGTCGTCTGGAAGATGCCATTCGGGATCCGCATCCATCAACCACATCAACGCGCGGTGGCGTTTTGTGCCGCCGGCCTCGCGGCCATCCAGCCATTTGCAAAATGAAACATTGCTGCCCGCATACACCTTCCACCGTTCCTGCAGCCAGAAGACATCTGCCGGGCTGGCTTTCATGCCTTTTTCCAGCGCCGCCATGCAATGCGCCGTGGTGGGTGGCGATTCCACCGCATGCAGCACCGCCTTCCACTTGCCGGGGGCCTCGGTGACGAGCGTGAGTGAAAGCACTTCCGCCTTGGCACGGCGGGCAAGCAGGCTGGGCAGCGGCGTGGCGCGGGTGAGGCGGCCGAAGAACGGCACCACCTCGCCCTGCATGCCCACGCGCTGGTCGGCGAGGATGCCGACGATGCCGCCTTCGCGCAGGAACTTGGTGACCTCGTGGAACGGGTCGCGTTTGGAAAACATGCGGGTGCCATCGGTCTGGCGGCGGGCGAGCACCAGCGCGTCGAGCAGCGGGTTGTTGAGCGGGCGGTAGAAGGCACCGCATTTCGAGCCGGGTGGAAACAGATGGATGATGCGGCTGAGCAGCTCCCAGTTGCCCATGTGGGCCAGCAGCAGCACCACGCCCATGCCGCGGGCCTGCGCGTCTTCCAAGAGGTGCATGTTTTCCACTCGCAGCACCTCACGGAGTTGTGCCGGGCTGAGCCGCGCGGTGTGGGAAACGGAGACGAGGTTGGCGCCGCTGCGGCGGAACGTTTCGCGGGCGAGCCGGTGAATTTCTGTTAGATCCTTCTCGCCCGCGCAGGCGATCCGCAGGTTGCGCAAGACGATCCTGCGCCGCTGCGGCATGAGATGCCATGCGAGCGCGCCCAGCCATTCGCCCAGCCGGAACACCCACGGCCCGGGCAGCAGCGCGGCGAGCCCTTCGATCATCGTGTGGCCGAGGCACTCCAAACGCCAGCGCAGCTTCTTGGGCTTCTGTGGCTTACGGGGTTTGCGATGGCTCATGGGCGGAGCGGGCGGCGGGCAGGATGCCCGCGCCACTTGTCATTTCACCGCAACTCCGGCGGCAGCAGGTCGGCGAGTTTCTTGATGGCGTCGGCCTGATGGCGGTCGGCCACCAGCAGGGCGTCCGGGGTTTGGACGACGATCAGGTCGTCCACGCCGAGCAGCGCGACCTGCGTGCCGGGTTGCGAGGTGAAGACGATGTTGCGGTGCGAGTCGGTTTCGATAAGCGCGCGGTTGGCGTGGTTCACATCGCCGTAGGCCGGGAAATACTTGGCGATGGAGATCCACGAGCCGACGTCGTCCCAATCGAACATCGCCTCGATGTTGAGGATGCGGTCGGCCTTTTCCATGAGTGCGTAGTCGATCGAGCGCGCGGGCAGCTTCGGAAAGCGCTCGGCAATGCAGGCATGAAGGTCGCCGGCGGCGCGCAGGGCGTCGATGAACTCCGCGAGTTCCGGCGCATGCTTGGCCAGCTGAGCGGCCACGGCGGGGATTTTCCAGACGAACATCCCGGCATTCCACGAAAAGCCGCCTTGGCGGAGAAATTCCTCGGCGAGTTCCGGGTTCGGTTTCTCGCGGAAACGGCGGACCTCGTAAATCTGGTTTCCCGTTTCGCAGTCGGCGAAGACCGCGGCGTCGCCGCGTTCGATATAGCCGTACGACGGGCATGGCCAGGTCGGCCGGATGCCGATGGTGAGCAGGCCGCCTGAATGCTCCGCCACGCACAGGGCGTCGCGCATGACCTCGCGGAAACCGTCGGCGTCGCGAATCAATTGGTCGGCCGGCAGCACCATCATCACGGCCTCCGGATCACGCGCGGCGACCAGGCCGATGCCCAGCGCCACGGCCGGTGCGGTGTCGCGGCGCGCGGGTTCGGCGAAAATGTTTTCCGCCGGCAGCATCGGCGCGGCGGCCCGCACGGATTCGAGCTGGGATGCACTGGTGAGAATGAGGATGTTTTCCGCAGGCACCAGGCCATCGAGGCGTCGGATTGTTTGCTCGAGCAGGGTGCCGTCACCGAACAAGTCGAGAAGTTGTTTCGGCCGCGCATCGCGGCTGAGCGGCCAGAAGCGGGTGCCGGAGCCGCCGGCGAGAATCAGGGCGTAGGTGTGAGCGGGCGTGGACATCGGGCACGCAGCATGACGGGTTTCAACGCGCCGGAAAAGCCGGAATCGTGGGGATTTTCAGAGTGCGCTCATGCTCCAGTCAGGCCCGGAGCGTCAGGGAGCCTACACTAGGGAGCGTGCTGCGCTCATGCCGCATCGCATGGGGAAATAGGGAACCGCGAAGGCGCGAAGACGCAAAGTTTCTTGGATTGCTTGGGATAAATGAACTGGATTTACAGAGTTTCGCCTTTGTGCGTCTTTGCGGTTCAAAAATCGCGTGAAGCATGGGGTTTGGAATGATTGATCCCTAATGTAGGTACCCTGCCCGGAGCGGTTGACAAGTGCCGCCCGCCTCACGAAGCTGCCCTCACGACAGGGGTGCCCCACGACCGTGGAGCCGAGATTTTCCGACGCGCGGAAAAGACCCTTCGAACCTGACGCGGGTCGCGCCGCCGTAGGGAGTCGGGAAACACTGCTTCCCGCTTCCGCCCCGGCCGCGCCTGATCCGCGCGGTTTTTTTGTGAACCAGAAACCAAGCATCCCATGATCCGCCCCGAAGACTCCGCCGCCGCCCATGACGAATCGCGCGCCCCGCTGCCGGCATCGACGCGGGTTTACATCGAAGGAACGCTCCACCCGCAGCTGCGCGTGCCGATGCGTGAAATCGCACTCGCGCCCACCAAGTCGCTCAACGGGCGGATCGAGGTAAACGAGCCGGTGCGGGTCTATGACTGTTCCGGGCCGTGGGGCGACCCGGATTTCCACGGCAGCGTCGAGGAAGGCCTGCCCGCGCTGCGCCGCGAATGGATCATGGCACGCGGCGATGTGGAGGAATACGACGGCCGCAAGGTGAAGCCGCAGGACAACGGCTACCTGAGCGAGAAACACGCCGAGTTCGCCAGCAAGGCGGAGCGCAACCGCCTCAAGGAATTCCCGGGCCTCACCGCCGAACGCCGCCGGCCGCTGCGCGCGGCCAAGGGCACGCCCGTCACCCAGCTCCACTACGCCCGCCAGGGCATCGTCACGCCCGAGATGGAATTCATCGCCATCCGGGAAAACATGCGGCTCCAGCAGATCGTGGATCGCGGATCGAAGATCGCGGATCTCCGCGACGACATCGTCCGCAACGACCTCCACAAGCAGCACAAAGGCTCGGCGCAGGAATCCTCCATCCACGATCCACAATCCACGGTCCGCAATCCCTACACCCCCTCCATCTTCCGCCGTTTCCCGCAACGCATCCCCGCCGAGATCACGCCGGAGTTCGTGCGCTCCGAAGTCGCCGCCGGCCGCGCCATCATCCCGGCCAACATCAACCACCCGGAACTCGAACCGATGATCATCGGCCGCAATTTCCTGGTGAAAATCAACGCCAACATCGGCAACTCCGCCGTTGCCTCATCCATCGAGGAGGAGGTCGAGAAAATGCGCTGGGCCACCAAATGGGGCGCGGACACCGTGATGGACCTCTCCACCGGCAAGAACATCCACGCCACCCGCGAGTGGATCCTGCGCAACTCGCCGGTGCCCATCGGCACCGTGCCGATCTATCAGGCGCTCGAAAAAGTGAACGGCAAGGCCGAGGACCTCACCTGGGAGCTGTTCCGCGACACGCTCATCGAGCAGGCCGAGCAGGGTGTCGATTACTTCACCATCCACGCCGGCGTGCTGCTGCGCTTCGTGCCGCTGACCGCCAGCCGCATGACCGGCATCGTTTCCCGCGGCGGCTCGATCATGGCGAAGTGGTGCCTCGCCCATCACAAGGAGAATTTCCTCTACACCCATTGGGATGAGATCTGCGACATCATGGCCGCCTATGATGTGAGCTTCTCGATCGGCGACGGCCTGCGCCCCGGCTCGATCGCGGACGCCAACGACAAGGCGCAGTTCGGCGAGCTGGAAGTGCAGGGCGAACTCACCCGCCGCGCCTGGGCCAGGGGCGTGCAGGTGATGAACGAGGGCCCCGGCCACGTGCCCATGCACATGATCGAGGAAAACATGGCCAAACAACTCGAATGGTGCGGCGAGGCTCCATTTTACACGCTCGGCCCGCTCACCACCGACATCGCGCCCGGCTACGACCACATCACTTCCGGCATCGGCGCCGCCATGATCGGCTGGTATGGCTGCGCGATGCTCTGCTATGTCACCCCCAAGGAACACCTCGGCCTGCCCAACCGCAAAGACGTCAAGGACGGCGTCATCACCTACAAGATCGCCGCCCACGCCGCCGACCTAGCCAAGGGCCACCCCGGCGCCCAATACCGCGACAACGCGCTCTCCAAGGCCCGCTTCGAATTCCGCTGGGAAGACCAGTTCAACCTCGGCCTCGACCCGGAAACCGCGCGCGAGTTACACGATGAGACACTGCCGCAGGACGGCGCGAAAACCGCCCACTTCTGCTCGATGTGCGGCCCGCACTTCTGCTCGATGAAAATCACCGAGGACGTCAGGAAATATGCTGCGGAACAGGCGATCGCCGAAGAAGAGGCGCTGGCCAAGGGCATGGAGGAGAAAAGCCGCGAGTTTGTCGAAAAGGGCGCCGAGGTTTACACCCCGGCGTGATTCGCCGCATCGGCGCTTCACAGCGCGCTGCCCGCATTCTACTCCTCCGCCGTGCTGCGTTCGCTGCGTCTCGTCGATTTCCGCTGTTTCCGCACGCTCGACATCGAGGTCCCCGATGCCGGCTGCATTCTCATCGGCGACAACGCGCAGGGGAAAACCAGCGTGCTGGAGGCGATCTGCGTGCTGGTGCGCCTGCAATCGCCGCGCAGCCGCAAAATGCAGGTGCTCGGCCGCGTGGGCGGCGCGGGCTTCGGCATCGCCGGCGACCCCTGGCAGCACGACCGCAAGGTGCGCCAGACGCCCGCCGGCCTCGCGCTTCAAGTGGACGGCGAACTCCGCGCCACCCGCGGCGCTTACCTCGATGACGGCGGGCTGCTCGTCTGGATGGGCAACGAGGACATGGATTTGATCCGCGGCCCCGGCGAAATCCGCAGGCGATACCTCGATTTCATCGGCTCGCAAATCGCCCCCGCCTACCGCCGCGCATGGTCGCGCTACCGGCGCGCCCTGCAGGCGAAAAACCTGCTGCTCAAGGAAGGCGCGCCGCGCGAGGCGGAGATCCGCTGCTACGAGGAGATCCTCATCGAGCACGGCACCGTGCTCATGCAGACCCGCGCGGAAATGGTCGCCGGGCTTTCACCGCTCGCCGATGCCGCCCAGCGCGCCATCAGCGGCAAGGACGAACCGCTGACCCTGCACTACCTGCCCGCCAGCGGCCCGGACCTCCGCGAATCCATGCAGCAGGCGCGCGAACGCGAGCGCCGCACCCGCCAGGCGGTCGTGGGGCCGCACCGCGACGAACTCCAACTCCGCCTCCACGGCCTGCCCGCCGCCGATTTCGCCAGCGAGGGCCAGCAACGCACCGTCGCTCTCGCCCTCAAACTCGCCCAAGGCAAGCTGCTCCACCAACGCGGCGGACGCGCGCCGATCTATCTGATCGACGATATCTTCGGCGAACTCGACCCCGGCCGTCGCAATGCCCTGATGCGCCACCTGCCGCCCGGCTCGCAGAAATGGATCACCACCACCCACCTCGATTGGCTGCGCGAAACCGAA
Source organism: Luteolibacter sp. (assembly GCA_049430545.1). Classification (GTDB taxonomy): domain Bacteria; phylum Verrucomicrobiota; class Verrucomicrobiia; order Verrucomicrobiales; family Akkermansiaceae; genus Luteolibacter. Next base: position 598 of record JBMTCD010000028.1, on the reverse strand, counting down.
GGCCTCGCCGCGATGAAGCGCCTGCGCATCCATGGCGGCTCCTGCCAGCCGGCGTGATTTCCCGCGCCGAAAAACAATTCTTGCCAAACCCCGGGCCGCCCCATATCACACCGACCGTTCGCATGGTATCCAACCATCGGACTCGCTTCGTCTGGTCTGCGCGCCATGGTCTCAGGAAGTGTTTCAAGCCATGGCGCGTTTCGAATAGACAAAAATGGACATCTACGTGGGCAACCTGCCCTACTCCGCTACCGAAGAGGACGTCACCGGACTCTTCGCCGCACACGGCCCGGTCGAACGGGTGAAAATCATCACCGACCGTGAAACCGGAAGATCCAAGGGATTCGCATTCGTGACCCTTGGCGACCAAAGCCAATTGAACGCCGCCATCGAGGCGCTCAACGGCTACGACTACCAAGGCCGCGCGCTCCGCGTGAATGCCTCGGAGCCGAAGGAATTCAAACCACGCAGCTTCGGCGGCGGCGGCGGCGAACGCCGCGGCGGCGGTGGCGGCGGCTACAAGGGCGGTGGCGGCGGCTACGGCGGCGGCGATCGTCGCGGTGGCGGCGGCGGCGGCTACAAGGGCGGTGGCGGCGGC
>JBMTCD010000027.1:0-24670 GCA_049430545.1 Luteolibacter sp. | reverse complement strand
CGTAAGACAGAATCCCTGGACAAGGTTTGACCCGCTTGGACTCTGGCAAACTGACAGCTACTTGGGAGATGTCGGTCTATTCTTCAAGGGAATGGGCAAAGCTGCCGCAAACTTGGCAAAGGGAGTGGCACATTCCCTTCATGACCTCCCGAAAAATGTCGCTGGCGTTGCAGAGGGCCTGAGTGACGCATCAACTCGTGAGGCATTGCCCCAAGCTCTGGGTGAGATGGGGCACGACATAGTTGCTGCGGCAAAGGATTACGGCCAAAAACTCGATAACGGAGACAATGAAACATGGGGGAACGCCACGTTCCAGATTCTTTCAATTGTTACCCCGATAGCAGCCACCAAAGCCACATCCGCCGCCAACGTTGCAAGAGCGGGTGAACTCGCGACGGCCAGCGAGGAGTTGGTCAATTCGTCTCGTGCCGTCCATGCTGTGTCCAAAGCGGAAGTCTCTACAACATTGGACAGCGGAGGCTCAGCTCTGACATTCGAATATCAAGCCACAAGTGGGGGGGCAAAACCGCTTCTTGGTAAGAATCCTACACTTGGGAAGAACGGGAACCGAATAAATACAGAACTTGATGGTGGAACGGCATCGGCCAAGAGTATTTTCCGAAATCAAGCAAAGGGGCAAAAAGTTACTCAACATCCTCTCAGTCCGAAAGGGGGCGTCAGACGAGTAGCCGAGGATGGCACACAAATCAGAATGCCAAACAACGGCAAAGGGGCTCGGATTGACTTGCCCGGGCGAGGTTCTGCCGGTCGGGAAACGATTCACTTTGATTCACCATAAAACGGCATGAAACAACTATCAGAAATGCTCACATACTCCCCTTGGAGGGCAATTTATGCTCAGCGAGGTACACTTCAATCATTCAACAACACATCTTTCAGGGGGTGTTCCGCCGCGAGTCTGCTCATTATGAGCCAAGAGCCCCTTTGGGTTTTTGCTGTAGATTCAGGGGGACACAAAGAGGTTGAGGTGAATCTTGATGTCTCTATCGATGACAAGTTTGGCCAGAAGGAGCATGAAGCGCTATTCCAACCTTCACGCTCTGAGGTGAAAACTTTTCCAGAATTTTGTCGAATGGACTTGTTTCTGAATAAAAAACTTTCGACTTTCCGAAAAATTAGACGTGGCGGCAGTCATCTTTTGAGGGGAGTCGTGTTAGCAAACTGCGAGGGAAATCGCCTAGGGTTGTATGCCGATGAAAACAGCCCTGGCAATATTCTTTTAACGACTGATTCAAGATCAATTGACCTGTTGCATGAACAGGACGGTAACACCAGGGAGAGGACATTTAGAAGTGGCAACCAGTCTCAGTGAACATTCTAGCCGGATTTCATGACAAAGCGTTCAAAGAAAAACCACGCAGATAAAACGCGAGCAGAAGGGCAGAGAGGTGGAGGCTACAAGTGAAACTGGGGGGACGAATGATGACGATTCCTGAAGAGATTAGGTTGATGAGCAAATCGCTACTTGAGGGGGCTGGAATACCTGTAAATGACAACCTCCCATTACTTGATATCAGGGAAGTTCGTAGCGGACAGGATGCTGCATGCCGACTCGTTATCCTCTATGTTTTAGGCGCGTTATTGGAGGGCGTGGCATCGGACAAACTGGTGTCATGGCTTGAGGCCGAACGTCTCGCTAGTCATTTGTCACCTCGGGAAATTAATTTTCTATCAGGCAGGATTTTGACACAGGCCGAGGAAAACGAACTTTCGTGGAAACAGGAGTCGTTGTTTGTATTGAGTTGGGCTGGTGGATTAGTCAAGGAACTGGGCCTTCCGGTGGCTGAGTGCGATTTGACTGATGTGTTTCCGAAAATTCCTCGCGCTGTCTCCGTGACAGAATTCATGGATAGCTATCGACGGCGGTCGCATGTGCATATTCTATCGGCCTTGGATGCTCATTACTGCATCCATCATGCATTACGCCATGAGGAACTTTGGGCTCCATCCACTTTCCCTGGAGTGCTCCATGAGACTGTAGCGATCGAGAGGAGGATCGCTCTTGAGTGGCTGGCAGATGCAAATGCGGTGTGGGATGACATCGACCTCGATACTTGAAATGAACCCACGCGCAAGCCAATGGCATTGGACGTGCCAATCCAAGATAACGAAGCAACCGGGTCAAAATTCGCGGCTTGGCAATCAGATCTTGATCGGTGGTGCCAATCTGGCAGACGTGTGACGGATGGACCAGAACCCTGACCAACCAAGCCAGCCACCGGATTTCCGGGAAACCGGCTCAGGGTGGTCAGGGTTCAAATCCATCAGGAATTCGCGACAGAATTTCCCGAAATTCCACACGGATTCCACACAAACGGCCCGTAAAATGCGCGAAGTAGCGCAAAGGCGGGAGAAACCACAAACGCAAGAATCCCTATGAAATCAAGAAATCACGCACAACCTACTCAGCGTCAACAAGATGGCGGAACGGGAGGGATTCGAACCCTCGGTAACCTTTTGGGCTACGTTCCCTTAGCAAGGGAGTGCTTTCGACCACTCAGCCACCGTTCCTGATGTGCGGGTCTGAGGGGAGGTTGAATCACAGGGCGGGCGACTCGTCAACCTCGGGCTCGCCTGCAGACGAAGAATTGTTGGCGTCGCTGAAGTCGGTTTCCACCACCGGGGTCTCAACCACCGGGGGCTCAACCACGGGTGACTCGACGACAGGAGCATGGACGACCGGGCCTTGGACGACCGGACCGACGACCACGGGAGCGGTGGCGGGCAGCGTGCTTTCCGCAGGCGTGTCGGGGCTTGCGGCGTCCTCGATGGCGGGCTTGTCGGAGGGGGCCTTGGCGGTGTTGCGTTTTTTCTTTTTGCGGGTCTTGGTGTCCCCGGTTGATTCGCCGGCAGCGGCGGGAGGGCGGGTTTCCTGAACGACGAGTGTGTCGTCGGTGAATAGCAGGATGTGTCCTTGGTGGAGGAGCCAGAAGAGATCGGCGGCGAATTCGGCGGGCGGCGCGGTGGCGCCCTCGGGGAGGACGGCTTTCCAGAGGCCTTCGAGTTTGGCGGGAGGATTGGCGCGGATCCACTCGACCATGATGCCGGGGCGCTCGGCGAGCACGGCGTCCTGCGGCAGCGGATGAGGGCGGGCGGGGCCGGTGTAGAGTTTTCCTTGGCGTTTGAAGACGGGCAGGTGCTCGGCCTCGAGGGCCTTGCATACGGCAGGGATGAGCATGGCGGGATGATTGCGGGCGTGGTTGCCGGCGGTCTTGAGCGATGTCATCAGTGAGGGAGAGAGGTTGGCGGACGGGACCGAGGCGAGGATTTCGGCGCGGCGGGTTTCCTCGAAGGCTGCCTCGAAACAGACCGCGGCAAGGGTTCGCCCGGCTTCCACGGGATCGCTCGTCCAGGCATCCTCGCCGGCATCCTTGATCCGCCAGCGGGTTTTCATTTTCTGGGTCTCGAGCCATGAATTCACCGCTTCCTCGCCACGTTCGGTGCGGACCTTGGCCGCGTAGGACTCGAAAGACATGTGGGAAAACCGCTCGCGGTGGAGACGGCGCAGCGTGGTCTGGTAGGCGTGGAAATTCGGCGGTCCCAGCCATTCGCCGGACAGCCCGCAACGTGCGACGAGTTGGAAAATTCCCGCTGGCGGATCGACTTCGACGGTTTCCTCCTCCTGGAAGCGGGTGCGCAATTCCGAGTGCCACAGGTGGCGGACGGCCTCCTCACGGGTGAGGAACAGCGATTCGTCGAGCTTGCCGCGGAACAGCGGCGGCTGCGGAGCGGGGGCCTCGAAGACGGCACGACAACGTCCGCGCTCGGCGAGCAGGATGCGGGCGACATCGAAGAGCGGATAGACCCGCGCCACTTGGTGGACTTCCTTGCCGATGAGGTGAATGGCCTCGGCATCCGGCACGAGGGTGACGCGCACGCCATCGGCGGGTGGTGCCTGCTGCGGGCGCGGCGGTCCCTCGCGGCGCTCGTCACGGTGGCCAGGGCTGCGGAAAGGCTTGCGCTTGCCATCGTCCTGTCTGGTTTCCTGCGAGCGCCGTTCGCGGCCGTCGCGCGAGCGAGGTTCGGCACGCGGGCGGTGGTCGCCGCGTCCTTCCGTCGCATAGGCGCGGGGAGCGGCATTCGCTTTGGCCCACGAGGGGCCGAGCTCGAAACCGGCGAGAAGCTCGTTCAGGGAGTCCTTTTTTGAATCGGTCACGACGGGCAGCTTAGGGTGTGTTTTCGGGAATGACAAACCCCGCGTTGCGGATTTGCGGACAGATCCGGAATCAGCCCAGAGGGTCGATCCCAGCGAGGTTGCCGCCGCTGCGGGCGGCTTGCAAGAGTGTGTCGTCCATGACGATGGCGCGGCGCAGGTGGCTGCGCGCGCGGCAGAACTCCACACTAATCCGGGCGGGTGAGGGCTTTGTGCGCGCCGTCGCACAGTGGCGGATTTCCGGTCTGCCTGCACTGGCAAAACCAGAGAGTTTTTTTCTCGGAAACCTCGATTTTCACCGGTTGCAGCCCGGTGCCCTTGTGCGAGCCGTCACAGAACGGCTGGTGGGTCGAACGCCCGCAGGAGCACCACCAATAGACGCCGGGTTCGACTTCCAAGGGCAGCGGCTTGGTATCGCAAACGATTGGTTTTTCAGCCATGCGGTCTAGGCTGCACGGCCCAGGGGCTCATTGCGAGAGGGAAAATCGCGCGGCGTCGGATTGTCCGGCGTTGGCCAATCGAAGCTCTTGCTCCTTTGCCGAACGCCCGCCATCCATCACGTGTTTTTCGAGCTTGGGATAGCGCTTCACCGGAACCTTGGTGACGAAAGTCACCGCCAGCCATCCGCAAAGGATGAAGGCCGAGAGGCTGACAAAGTGGCGAAGTCGCATGGAGAGCGAGGGAAAAGTTGACGATTTCCGTAGGGCGTTTTGGTGCCCACCCCCCGGCAATGCAAACCAAATATCCCTGCCGCGGCCGGATCTCGAAAAAATCCTCAACGGCGAATGGTCCGCAGATCTCGAAGACTACAAGGCGGCGGCCGAAGCGCACCGGCGATCCGTCATGCAGGAGACGATCGCCACCTTGGAACGCGGCCTCGCCGTTTCCTCGCAAACCCGGATTCACACCCTGCCGTCCCCACTGGTTCCGCAGCGCCCGGTCACCATGGAGGAAACCCTCGGCTACATCCGCGAAGGCCGTCCCTGATCCTGTGAACCATGATCGTGGCGGATACCAATCTCGTCGTGCCGCTCCTTCTGGAGCATGAAAAAAGTCAACAGGCCCTCGCCCTTTGCACACGGGATCCCGACTGGCACCTGCCCGACTGGTGGCGAATCGAGTTGTCGAACGTGCTTCGTGAAAAGATCAAAGCCGGTGAAATCAGCAAGAAAAAGGTGGACAATATGGTCAAGGCAAAGGCCGAGCATGCCGGGATTCTACGCGAGGTCGAAGTTTTGCAGACGGTGCCCTGGCTGACTGCGGTGCAAAGAGGGCGCCTTGCCAATCTGCATGCCACCGCGGGCACTGGATTGGAACTCCTCACAGTCGTAGCGCCATGAGATGGCTGTATGACCTGTTCGCGGCATCATGGAATATAGTGCGTCGGCACTCCGATTTCTCCTCGCTGGCCGCAGCGCTCGGGAAGGTGGCACCCTCTCGATGACGGCACATGCGAATGCGTGGGGCAAGATTCATCTGGGCGAGGCTCATTGACCCACACCCGGACATCCTTTTCGCACCCCATTCACCTGCCCTCTAAACGAGAGGGCGCTACCGGCTCAATCCACCTCCACCTTGCGGCCGCATTCGGCGATGATCTTCGGTTCGATTTCGCGCGGGACGTCCTCGTAGCGGATGAACTTCTCGCGGTGCCTGCCGCGGCCGGCGGTAATGGCGCGGAGCTGGCTGGAGTATTGATACAGCTCCGCCTGCGGCACGTGTGCGACGACCACCTCGAAGCGGCCCTCGGTTTCCATGCCCACGATCTGGCCGCGGCGGCCTGATAGATCGGCGAGCACCGCGCCCACGGCGTCGGACGGCACCTTGATGCGCAGCTCCATCACCGGCTCGAGCAGCTTGGGCCTGGCCATCAGGAACGATTCGTGGAACGCCGCCTTGCCGGCGATCTGGAAGGCGATGTCCTTGGAGTCCACCGGGTGTTGCTTGCCGTCGTAGAAATCGATTTTCACATCGGTGACCGGGAATCCGCCGTAGGGCCCCGCCGCGCAGGCGGCCTGCACGCCTTTTTCCACGGAGGGGACGAACACGCGGTCCACGTTGTTGCCGACGAGCGACTGGGTGAAGACCACGCCGCTTTGCGCCGGCAGCGCTTTGATGCGCATCCATACTTCCGCGAACTGCCCGGCACCGCCGGTCTGTTTCTTGTGGCGGTATTTCGACTCGCCGCGGCCGTTGATGGTGGCGCGGTAGGAAACGCGCGGCGCGACGAGATCGACGTCCACATTGAAGCGGCGCTTGAGTTCCTCCGCCATGATCTGGAGCTGCAGCCAGCCCTGGCCGGACACGATGGTCTGGCCGATTTCCGTCTCGTGATGATATTCGAAGGTCGGATCCTCCTCGCGCAGCGCGGCGAGGCCTTCACCGAGCTTGTTGAGGTCGGACTTCGACTTGGCCACCAGCGCGCCGCGGGTGTTGGGCGGCGGGAAATCGACCACCGGCAGGGTGACCTGGCGTGCGGCCGCGCAGAGCGTGTCGCCCGAGTGGGTGGCGCGCAGTTTCACCACCGCGCCGAGGTCGCCGGCATGCAGCGATGGCACCGGTTCGCGTGCCGAGCCGTTGACACGGTAGAGCTGGCCGATCCGCTCGGTTTCGCCGCAGGTCACGTTCACCAGCTCGGAGCCGGACACCACATCGCCGCTGTAAACGCGGAAGAATGTCAAGTTGCCCACGTGGTCCTCGTGCATGGTCTTGAAGACGAACGCCACGGTCTGGCTGTCCTTGAGATCCACCATCATCTCGCCGCCGGAAGCGTCCTTCGCCTTCACCGTGGCACGGTCGACCGGCGAGGAGCCATATTTCGCGATGAAGTCGAGCAGGCGCGAAACGCCGACGTTCTTCACCGCCGACGTGGCGAACACGGGCACGACCAAACCCTTCTGCACCGCCTCGTGCACGTGGGCACGGAGGTCATCCTCGCTGAGCGTTCCCTGTTCGAAGAATTTCTCCATCAGCGCGTCATCGGATTCCGCGACCATGTCGATGAGCTGCCGGTGCAGCTCGGTCACTTTCTCCTTGAGCGCGCCCTCGGCGGGTTTTTCCTCGTATTTTCCGCTGCCATCGGCGGCAAAAGTGATGACTTCCGAGCGCATCACATCGAGCACGGAGACAAACGAAGGCCCTTCATTGATCGGCACGGTCATTGGAAAAACCCGCGCGCCGTAGTGCTCCTTTGCCTCCTCGAGGATCGCATCGAAGCGGGTGCGCTCGCGGTCGAGCATGTTGATGACCAGGAAGCGCGGGATATCATATATCTCCGCCGCGGCCCAGACTTCGTCGGCACCGGTTTCGACGCCGTTGACACCGCTGACGACCACCATGGCCGAGTCCGCCACGCGCAGCGCGCTGAGCGGCTCGCTGATGAAGTCCGGTGCGCCCGGGCAATCGATCAGGTTCAGTTCGCGTCCCAGCCATTCCTCGGCGATGACGGTGGCGTGGATCGATTGCCGGTGGGTTTTTTCATCCACATGGAAATCGGAAACCGTGCTTCCTTGTTCGATGCTGCCGGCGCGGGAGAGCTTCCCGGCGCAAACGAGCATGGCTTCGCACAACAGGGTTTTGCCGGTGGAGGCATGGCCGGTCACGGCGATGTTGCGGATGTCTGGTGCGCTGTGGTCTTTCATGGCGGTGCGGTTGGTTCGGGGTGTCGGAAAACGGCGGATCGTCTCGATCCGTTTCCATTACGCCCGGCGGGCCGCCTGCCGTCAACCAACCGGCGGGCCGCCGCGAAATCCGGCGCGCATTTTGGCGGAATCCGCACAAGCCGCCCACCAACTGACGCGCATGCCCTGCCGGGAAAACCGCCTCACGCGCACCGCTGCGCGGCCTCGATCACCGACGCAAGCGGCGTTTCCAGCGGCGTGCCGGCGGTGACCTCCGCAAGCTGGCCGATGGCGGCCGGAATGTGCTGTCGATACCACTCGTCGCCGCGGTTGCGGAGGATGTTGCCGTATGCGCCGAGAGCCTGCATCAGGCGCTGCGCCGCGCATTGGTGGAAGAGCGAGGTTTCCGGTCGCTCGTCGGAAATTTCCTCCCACAGATCGAGCAGTTGCCCGCGCTCGTCGGCGGAGTGGCGCAGGTAGGGATCGAAGACCAATGAGGCGAGGTCGTATTCCTGGCGTCCGCGGCGCAGGCCTTGGAAATCGATCAACCACACCTGGTCGTCGTGAATCATAAGGTTTTGCGACTGGAAATCGCGGTGCACCAGATGGCGCGCCACGGTGCCGAGTTTTTAGGCCATTTCCATGAACGATTCGTCGCGCCGCAGCGCCGATGCATCCATGCCGAGCAGGCCTTCCACGAAGTGCTCGAAGAAATACTCCTGTTCCCAGCGGTAAAGCCCCGCGTCGAAGGGCGGCATGAGAGGCATGTCCTTGGGTGCGCGGGTGTAGAACAGCCGGTCCACCTGCTCGAAGGCCTGGCGGTAATAGGGCAGGCGCTCGGCGAACGGGCGCTCGCGCAGCGAAAGCAAATCGGCATCGCCGAGATCCTGCACCAGCGCCACCCGGTAGCGCGGGCGGTCGTGCAGGATTTCAGGCACCCTCAGGCGGGATTTCTTGAGGAACCGCGCCACCGGCACGAATTGTTCGTTGTCCTCGCGCTCCTCGGTCCAGTGGATGCCGATGAACGGCTCGCGCAGCGGCGATTTCACCCGGACGATGGTGCGGCCGGACGCGCCGCGCTTGATCGGTTCCAGCGTGATCGGCACGCTGGGATCCACTTCGAGAAACTGCCGGGCAGTGGCTAAAATCGCTTCGGTTGGCATCGGCGGGCGCCGACTACGGTGGAAAAATCCCGCCCTGCCAAGGGAAAACCCGCGGTTTTCAGCCGCCCGTCACGCGCACGATGGCGAAGCACGCGGCAGCCGCCAACGCCGCGAATGCAAGCCCGCCGGCGATGCGGTCGGTCACCGTGGACGCCGGCCGTTGGGGCGAGGACGACATCGGGAAAACGATGCCCGCATACAACATCCCGGCCAGCAGGCCGCCGGCGTGCGCGGCGTTGTCGATGAACCGGAAACCGACCACCCCGATCAGCGCGGTGAGCAGCACCCCGGCGAGCAGGCGGCGGGTGGCCGCGCGCGGCACCAGCCGGCGGTGCAGCCACTCGAAGACCAGCAGGAAGCCCAGCCAGCCCATCAAGCCGCCCGAGGCACCCACCGACGGGGCTGTTAGAAATCGCGCCGAGGCCTCGCCGCCGACACAGGAGGCGAACAGGAACACCAGCGGAACATGCGGCCAGCGCGCGAAAACCTCCATGCGCTTGCCGAGATAGAGCAGCGCGGCGGCATTCATCAGGAAATGCACCAGGTTGCCGTGCAGCAGCGGCGCGGTGAACAAACGCCACCACTCGCCGCCATGGTAGGCCGGTTTCACCATGCCCGCCGCGGCGATCGAATTTCCGGGCAGCATCTGCGCGATGCCCACCGCGCCGATGATGAGCAGCAACAGCCGCGTGGCCGGCGCTTTCTGCAGCTCGAGCCAGGTATCGAAGCGCAATGCGGGCACCGCCGCCGCGATGTCCCGCGGTGTCCAGCGGCCGAACTCGCGCGTCCGTTTCACCGCCTGATACCATGGGATGAAGGCGAAAATCAGGAACATCAGCAAGGCAATGCCCAATGACATCGAGTGGAGCAGCGCCCGCATGGCGAAGAGCAGGCGTTCGCCCGCCTCCGCCTGCCGCGGCGCGAGCGCCCAGCCTTGATAGAGCATCCACAGCGCCAGCCCGCCCGCGAGAATCCCGAACCAGCGCAGCCGGTCGTGCGCCTCCAGCAGGTCGCCCGCCGCCAGCCGCCGCCGCGATTCGAGCACCGCCTCTTCCGCGCCGGCCACCTCTTCCGGCAGCATCATGTGGGGTTGCCCGGGCGTCCATGCCAGCAGCAGCCGGGCATCGCTGTCCTGGCGGATGGCCTCCAGCAATTGTTCGCGGCTGCCACAAACTTGCCGCCGGCCCTTCTGATCCACCCAACCCCAGCCGCCGGGTGCCGGGGGAAAGGCGTCCTCACGCGCCCAAATGGGCAACGCAACGGAATCGTCCGCGGTTTCACTCACCGCAGGAAAGCGTCAGGGTTGCTCCGGATTTTCTTCCGAAGTTTCTTCCGCCGGTGCCGGAGTTTCCGGCGCAGGAGCTTGCTCCGCCGGTGTTTCTTTCGCGGGGGTTTCCCCGGTGGTGGTGGCTTCTCCAGTTTCTCCAGTCGCCGGAGTCTCCCCGGTGGTGGCTGGTTCCTCGGTGGGAAGCTCCTCGCTGAGCGACTTCGGCAGCGTTTCATCCGCAGGTGCGGCCGGCGCGCTTTCCTCGGCCTTGGCGGCCTCCTCCTTCGGCTTGAGCAGGCTTTCCTTGCGGTTCTGGTTTCCGATCAGGACCGCCAGCGTCAGGCTGATCAGGAAAAACAGCGAAGCCAGATAGACCGTGCCGCGCTGGAGCACGTTGGTGGTGCGCGCGCCGAAGACCTGATCGGTCACGCCGCCGCCGAACGCCGCGCCGAGTCCCTCTTGTTTCGGCCGCTGCATCAGGACGAGCAGGATCAACAACAGGCAGACGATAACAAACACCACCAACAGCAGGTTGATGGAAATGGAGAGCCAATCAATCGCGGCAATTTGCATGGGCGCGGGACTATGGGGGCCCCGCCGCGGCTTGTAAAGGGGCGAGTTTTCCCAGCATCGCGCCGCTCAACGGCCGGATTTTTCTCGTTTCCACCGGCCCGCCCGCAGGTTTGAATCCGCCCGCCATGTGGAAAGGCCGCTTCTCCCAAGACACCTCATCGCTCGTCCAGAAATTCGGCGAGTCCGTATCCTACGACTGGCGCCTGTTCCCCCACGACATCGCCGGGTCCATCGCCCACGCCCGTGCGCAGAAAAACGCCGGCCTGCTCGGCGACGGGGAGTTTTCCCAAATCGAAGCCGGCCTGTTGGAGATCAAGGCGGACATCGTCAGCGGCGAATTCGAGTTCCGGACCTCGCTCGAGGACATCCACATGAACATCGAGGCGGAACTCACCCGCCGCATCGGCCCGGCCGGCGCGAAACTCCACACCGCCCGCTCGCGCAACGACCAGGTGGCCACCGACACCCGGCTGTATTGCCGCGCGGAAATCGACGGCCTGCGACTTGAAATCACCGGCCTGCAACTCGCCCTGCTCGACCGCGCGGAAAAATACGCCGCCACCGTCATCCCCGGCTACACCCACCTGCAACGCGGCCAGCCGGTCACCGCCGGACACCATTTCCTCGCCTACGTCGAAATGCTCGAGCGCGACAAATCGCGCCTCGCCGACTGCCGCGCCCGCCTCAATGTCTCGCCGCTCGGCTCGGGCGCACTCGCCGGCTCGACCATCAACCTCGACCGCCGGGCGATCGCCACCGAACTCGGCTTCGCGGATGTGACCCACAACTCGATGGATGCCATCGCCGACCGCGACTACATCGCCGAGCTGTTGTTTGTCATCTCATTGTGCGGCACGCACCTCTCGCGGCTCAGCGAGGATCTCATCCTGTGGTGCTCGGCGGAGTTCGGCTTCGCATCGCTCTCCGATGCACACACCACCGGCTCGTCGCTCATGCCGCAGAAGAAAAACCCGGACGTCTGCGAACTCACCCGCGGCAAGACCGGCCGGCTGGTCGGCAACCTGATGAACCTGCTCGTCGCCCTGAAAGGCCTGCCGCTCACCTACAACCGCGACTTGCAGGAAGACAAACCGCCGCTTTTCGATTCGGTGGACACCCTGCGCATGACGCTCGCGGTGAACACCGAGATGATCGCCGCCATGGAACTGCGCGAGGAAAAATGCCGCGCCGCCGCCGCCGATCCCATGCTGCTTGCCACCGACCTCGCCGATTGGCTGGTGAAACAACGCGTCCCGTTCCGCCATGCGCACGAACTCGTCGGCAAGGCCGTCGCCATGGCCATCGCAACGCAAACCCCGCTCGACCAGCTCGATCTAACAGCCATCGATCCCGCCTACGGCCCGGAGGCGAAGCAGGTGTTCTCGCTCGATCGCGCGCTCGCCGCCCGCACCAACCCCGGCGCGCCGTCCATCGAGAACGTCCGCGCCGAAATCGCGCGCTGGCATTCCATGATCGGTTAGTGTGCTGTTTCCGAAATAGCTATGCGAAATCCACGAGGATTCTTTTTTCAAATTCAAGGCGTGAGGAGGGAGTGAATGAACATTCACGACCGACGAACAACGCAGAAGTTGGAAAAGAAGACCGTGGCATTGGAAAAATCCGGAGCGAAGCGACCCAATTTTTCAAACTCCACAACTCCATTTCGTGTAGATATTTCGGAATCAGGACACTATTGACTGCCATGCGCGCGCTTGTCATCGAGACCTCCACGCCGTACGCGTCCATCGCACTGGTGGATGGAGATGATATATCACAGCGGGTTTTCCAAAGCGACCGCAGCCACAATGCCATGCTCTTCGGGCCGCTGGAAGAGTTGTTGTCCATGGTCAACGCGCTCGACCTCGTGCTCGTCGGCAGCGGGCCGGGAAGCTACAGCGGCACCCGCGTCGGCATCGCCGCGGCGCAGGGCGTGGCCATTGCCATGGGCTGCCCCGCGGTCGCCGTGCCATCCATCCTCGCGGTGCCCGCCGCGGAAAACGGCGCGCAATGCCTGGCCATCGGCGACGCCCGCCGCGGATCGTTCTGGACGGCGGCGATCGACGGGCTGGCCGTCACACAAGAGCCCGCGTTGTGCGATGCCGCGGGTTTGTTGCAACGGCTTTCCGCCAGCGCGGAAGACACCGGCGTTTTCTCCTTCGAGGATCCCGCCCGCTTCCCTTTGCCGCCGGAAATCAAGGCGCGCGTATCCGTGCAGTTTCCCGACGCCACCCGCCTGTGGCGCGCCTGGCTGGCTGCGGACCAGGCCACGCGCCATGCATGGTCTGCGGAAATCCCCCAGCCGCTCTACCTCAAGCCGCCGCACATCACGCAAGCCAAAGCGAAAATTCCGGCCTCGTAGATGAAACATCGCCACGTTGTCCCCGAACTCCTCGATCACCTGCCGGCAGACGATCCCGCAGCGCGCCGCTCGCGTGCGGACTTGCGGCGCATCAATTTCCTGATGGGCAACGAACGCTGGGTCTTGCGCGCACTGCGCCGCTTCCCCGAGGCCGCGAGCCGCGGAATCACCGAGCTCGGCGCGGGCGATGGCGCACTGGTGGTGAAAACCGCCCGGGCCTTCCACGGATGCCGCGTCACCGCCCATGACCTGGCACCACGCCCGGAAATCCCGGCGGATGTCAGATCGCATGTCGATTGGCGGAGCGGCGATGTGTTCCATCACCCTCCGGCACCGGGTGGCGTGCTGGTGGCGAATTTGTTCCTCCACCACTTCGAGGGCAGCGCACTGCGCACGCTCGGCGCAATCTGCAATGACTTCGAGGCACTCATCATCAACGAACCCGACCGCGCCCGGCTCGCACTGACGCTGGGATATGCGCTCCACCCGTTCGTCAACCGCGTCACGCGCCACGACATGACAGTCAGCATCCGCGGCGGATTCCGCCCGGGCGAAATGCCGGCCATGCTCGGGCTCGACCCGGCACGCTGGACATGGCGCGAAACTTCCATATGGCGCGGCGCGCGCCGCATGTTAGCGTGGCGCGCTTGAACCGGAACATCACCATCGCCGGCGGCGGCCTCGCCGGACTCTCGCTCGGCATCGCCCTGCGCGCGCGCGGCATCCCCGTCACCGTGCTCGAAGCCGGCTCCTACCCGCGCCACCGCGTCTGCGGCGAATTCATCTCCGGTGTGACCCTGGAAACCCTCCGCTCGCTCGGTATCCTCGATCTGCTGGCGGATGCCCGCCGGCATGTTTCCCTCTCATGGCACGACCGCGGCCGGCGCTTTCTAACAGACACGCTGCCGGTTCCCGCTTATGGCATCTCGCGCCACCTGCTCGACGCGCGCCTCGCCGGGCGCTTCCGCCAGCTCGGCGGCGAGCTGCGCACCGCCACCCGCGCCCGGCCCGCACCCGCCGAGGGCCTCGTCTGGGCCGCCGGACGCCGGCCACGCACCGGCCGCTGGATCGGACTCAAGGCACACGTCCGCATCGCCACCGCCACGGACCTGGAAATGCACTCCGGCAGCAATGGCTATTGCGGCCTCGCCAGCGTGGAACACGGCTGGACGAACGTGTGCGGGTTGTTTCTGTTAGATAAAAACATTGCGGCGCGTGGTGCCGATTTGCTGCCCGCCTATCTCGAAGCCGGCGGGCAAGCCCGCCTCGCCGCAGCCTTGCGCGCTGCCGGGTGGCGCGATGGCTCGTTTTCCGCAGTGGCGGGTTTCGAACTCGGCCGCCAGCCACCGTTTCCCGGCCTGCTGTGTGTGGGCGATGCCGAGAGCATGATCCCGCCCTTCACCGGCAATGGCATGAGCATGGCCTTCCACGCGGCGGAACAAGCCATCGAGCCGCTGGCAGCATGGTCGCAGGGCGGATGTTCATGGGAAAATGCCTGCCGGACGATCCGCGCCCGGCTGCACCAATGCTTCCGCCGCCGCCTCCTCGCGGCCGGCATCCTGCACCGCGCGCTTTTCCACACCGGCATCCGCGAAGCCGCTGCCTCACTCGCCACCACGGGCGCGCTTCCATTCCATAAACTGCTGCCGCTGGTGCGATGATCCACTTCCTGCGGAGTCACGCCTCCGTCGCGTATTCCCGCAAGCGGCCGGCCACATCCGCCGACACCACCGCGCGCACGAGAATGTCGTTTTTCTCATAGTCCGTTGAGAGCACCTTGGCATCGCGGTGCAGCAGGCTCACCAGATCCGCCCGCCGCTGCGGAATGCGGTATTCGCGGCAGCGCACCCGGTCCGCCAGCAGCGCGGAGCAGGCCTTCAACAAGGCGTCCAGCCCCCGGCCCTGCAGCGCCGAGAGATGCAATGCGTCGGGAAACCTGCGTGCGAGCGCGGCCAGCGCCTCGGGATCGGTGACGAGGTCGGACTTGTTCAGCACGGTGATCACCTCCTTGTCCTCCGCGCCGAGTTCCTTGAGCACTTCGAGCGTGGTGTCGTGCAGGCGGTCGATTTCCGGCGAACTGGCGTCCAGCACATGGATCAGGAAATCGGCGAGCACCGCTTCCTCGAGCGTGGCCTTGAACGCCTCGACCAGGCGGTGCGGCAAATTCCTGACAAAGCCCACCGTGTCCGTGACCAACAGCGGCTGGCCGTCCGGCAACTCGATCCGCCGCGTGGTGGTGTCGAGCGTGGCGAAGAGCATATCCTTGGCCATCACGCCCGCGCCGGAAAGCGCGTTGAGCAGTGATGACTTGCCGGCATTGGTGTATCCGACGATCGCGGCATGCGGCGTCTCGTGTTTCTCGCGCTCCTTGCGCTGCGTCTGGCGCTGCTTGCGGACCAGCTCGAGCTCGCGCTTGCAGCGGTCGATGGCCACATTGGCCAGCCGGCGGTCCACTTCGATCTGCTTCTCGCCCATGCCCCGCGCCGCGCCGCCGCCCATGCCGCCGCCCGAGCCGCCCTCGCGGTCGAGGTGGCCCCACATGCGCGCCAGCCGCGGCAAGGCGTATTGCATGCGGGCGAGTTCCACCTGGAGCCGCGCCTCGCGGGTGTGCGCCCGCTTCGCGAAAATATCGAGAATCACCTCCTCGCGGTCGATCACACACAGGTCCGCGAGTTTTTCCCACTCACGCTGCTGCGAGGGGGCGAGGCCGTTGTCGATGACGATCACGTCGCATTCGTGCGCGCGGGCGAGTTCGCAGATCTCCGCCGCCTTGCCGGTGCCACACAGGAATTTCTTCTGCATCTCGCGGCAGCGCGGCAACACGGAATCGACCACCTCAATGCCCAGTGTTTTCACCAGCTCGCCCAGCTCGGCGAGCAAAGACTCCGCCTCATCCGCCTCACGCGGATCGAAGTAAAAGCGCACCAGCAACGCGCGCTCGACCATTTCCGGTTTCTCCCTGACTTCGAACATCCGCCCGACGGGTAGCACCGCTCCACGCCGCCCGCGATGCCAAAAATCCGGCCCATCCCGCGGGTTGCGGTCCGGACGCGGCTGCGCCATCATCCGCGGCATGTGGACCACCATCAAAGAATTCGAGGACATCCGTTACGAAACCGCGGATGCGGGGAAAATCGCCAAAATCACCATCAACCGCCCGCAGGTGCGCAACGCCTTCCGTCCGCAGACCGTGCAGGAGCTGCTGCAGGCCTTCGACATGGCACATGAAAACCCGGTGGTCGGCGTGATCATTCTAACAGGCGAGGGCGACCAGGCGTTCTGCTCCGGCGGCGACCAGAAGGTGCGCGGCCACGCCGGCTACGTGGGCGCCGACGGCGTGCCGCGCCTCAACGTGCTCGACCTCCAGAAAAAGATCCGCTCGCTGCCGAAGCCGGTCGTGGCCATGGTCGCCGGCTATGCCATCGGCGGCGGCCATGTGCTGCACGTCGTCTGCGATCTCACCATCGCCGCCGACAACGCGCGTTTCGGCCAAACCGGGCCGAAGGTCGGTTCGTTCGACGGCGGCCTCGGCTCCAGCTACCTCGCGCGCATCGTCGGCCAGAAGAAGGCACGCGAAATCTGGTATCTCTGCCGCCAATACGACGCGCAACAGGCGCTCGAAATGGGCCTCGTCAACACCGTCGTGCCGCTCGCCGATCTTGAGAAGGAAACGCTCAAGTGGTGCCGCGAAATGCTCGCCCACTCGCCGATCGCCCTGCGATGCCTCAAGGCCGCGCTGAACGCCGATTGCGACGGCCAGATGGGCCTGCTCGACCTCGCCGGCAATGCGACACTGCTTTATTACATGAGCGAGGAAGGCAAGGAGGGCAAACAGGCCTTCCTTGAAAAACGCCCGCCGGATTTCTCGAAGTTTCCGCGTGTGCCATGAAAAACCTCATTTCACAGCCATCCCACAGCCTTGGCATGCAGGGTCCGCACATGGCTTGCCGCCCGGACCGGAGTCCAGCCAGGTTTCGGGATCACCCTCGCCGGCAAGCGCATCGAGTGCTTGACTCTCATGAACCGCGGCGTGGCGCATGTGAAATTCGCGCTGATCGAATTCGGTCTTGAAAAATCACTGGCTTCAGCGGACCACGCCTCCGGTTCCATTCCTCCAATTGAGTCCCATGATGCCCCGATTTCTGACCTGCGCGGCCGCCTTCCTGTTGAGCCAGGGCACCGCGTTTTCTCAAGAGCCTGGCAAGAGGCAGCCCTTCCGGGGAAAGCTCACCGACCCCCAAATGCAGGGTTACCAGATCGCGGCGTGGCCGATGGTGAAGCATGCCACGAGCTTCGAGATCGATGAGAAAGGGCGATTCTTCATCGTGGAATCGGATCGGCTGAACGGTGGGGGCATTCTCGACATCCGTGCCGAGGGGACCTTGACCGCAGGTGATTTCCGTCTCCAGACCCTCGAGGACCGTCGCAGACAGCTTCTCGCCGATGACCATTTCAAGCCGGGTTTTTTCACGACCTTTTCCGAGAGGGTGGCCCGGCTTGAGGACGTGAATGGCGACGGAATCCCCGACAAGCGAACCGAATATGCCGAGGGCATGAATGACGTTCTGGACGGCTTGGCCTTCTCGGCTCTGGCGGTTGATGGAACGCTCTATCTCACCTGCGTCCCCCACCTTTGGAAGTTTGAGGACACCGATGACGATGGTGTCGCGGATACCCGTGAGAAGATGTTCACGGGATTCGGGGTGCGGACGAGCATGATGGGGCACGATTTGCATGGCATCATCCGCGGACCCGATGGGAAGCTCTATTGGACTGTCGGAGACCGGGGCTACAATGTGACCACGAAGGACGGAAAAAACTTCGCGGCCCCGAGCCGGGGAGCGGTCTTCCGCTGTGACCCGGACGGCTCCCACTTCGAGGTGGTCCACCATGGATTGAGGAATCCGCAGGAACTTGCCTTTGATCCATACGGAAACCTCTTCACCTTTGACAACACGGGCGACATCGGCGACCGGGCCCGCGGGGTCTATGTCCTCGAGGGGGCGGATTCCGGGTGGTATGAGGAACATCAGGCGGCTCATCAATACCGGTCGCGGCTGGACTTCGCCGACCTTGCTGTTCCCACGTCGATCTGGGTGGCCGAGCAGATGGATGCGCCGCGGAATGAGGTGCAGCCCAAGTGGATTTTGCCTCCGGTGGCCAATCTCGGCAATGGCCCTTCGGGAGTCGTCTATCTCACTGGCGAGTCCCTTCCCGAGGATATTCGAAACACTTTCCTGATATGCGATTACCGGGGCAACCCCGGGAATTCCCAGTTGCTTTCCATCCGCCCTGAACCTCATGGCGCTGGATTCAAAGTCGCCGAGGCCAAGACGGTGATGAGCGGTGTCGCCAGTTCGGATGTCGCCCTGGGATACGATGGCCGCATTTACGCGCTCGATTTCGGAGGTGGTTGGAGCAAAAACCAGAATGCCTCTATTCAGGTCATCGAATCGCCCAAGTATCTCGAGAATGAGTCGGTCAAACAGACCGGGCAGCTCTTCGCCGATGGCTTCGGGCAGGCGCACTCGGGCCGCCTTGCCGAACTGTTGACCCATCCGGACATGCGGGTTCGCCAGCGTTCTCAATTCGAGCTGGCGAAGCGGGGGGAGAGTGAACCGCTCGCCGCCGCAGCGAAGTTCGGAAAGGCCACCACCACCCGCCTGCATGGGGTTTGGGGGCTGGCTCAGCTGGCCCGCGGGGATTCATCACTGGTCTCGATGTTGATCGATCTTGCCCGGGACATGGATCCCGAGGTGCGCGCCAATGCCTGCCGGTCTCTTGGTGATCTCAGAACGGAAGAAGCGGTGGCGGTGCTTCGGAAAAATCTCACCGACTCCTCGCCTCGCGTGCGGAGCCTCGCGGCCATTGCCTTGAGCAAATGCGGGGACCTCGCCGACGCCCCGGCAATCTGGAAGCTTATCGAGGATAACCATGGCGAAGATCTGTGGATCCGTCATGCCGCGATCTCGGCCCTCAAGAATCTCAAGGACAACGCCGGCGCGGTGGCCAAGCTGTCCTCGCCGAGTGAGGAGGCGCGGCTCTGCGCGGTCATCCTTTTGCGAAAGCTCGACGATCCGGCGGTCGCGGGGTTTCTCGTTGACGCGTCAAAGCAGGTGCAGGTGGAAGCCATCCGGGCGGTCTATGATCGCCATCTTGTCAGTGCCTTTCCGGCGCTCGTCCAGCTGACGGGAAAAGCCTCGGAGTTTGCCGATACCATCCAACGCCGCATTCTGTTTGCCAGCTATTGGATGGGGCGGCCCGAGGATGCGGCCCGGGTGATGGAGATGGCCGGTGATTCCAAGGTCGATGGCAAGGTGCGGGAAACCGCCTTGCGGGCTCTTTTGCGCTGGAACAACCCGCCCACCATGGACCCTGTCACCGCGATGTATCGCCCGGTCGAGAGCCGTGAGGTCCCGCTGCTGGCCGCCCTGGCTGCGCCGCTTCAAGAGATGGTGCAGATGGCCACCGGAGAGCGGCAGGCGCTTGCCTTGAAACTCGCCAAGGCGGTCAACCTGCCGATGTCTGCCGAGGCCTTGGAGGCACAGGTGTTCGATGAAACGCTGGAGCCAGGGATTCGCATTGCTGCATTGAATACGCTGGCGAATCAGAACAAGGACAAGATTCCATCGATTCTCGGCGAGCTGAAAAGCAGCACGGATGGCGAAATCCAGGCAGCCCGTCTGCGGCTCATGTTCGAGGCGAAACTGCCCGGTAGGATTGAAGCGGCGGAAGGCCATCTCAAGACCAAGGACCTTGCCGCGGTTCGGGCCGCCCTGTCCTTGCTGGCGATGGATACCGCGGGCAAAGAGATCCTGACCAAGGTCTGGAGTGATCCGGACTCCATGATGCAGGAAGCACGCCTCGATGCCTATCTCGCCCTCGCTTCGTCAAGCGATACGGCCCATCGGAAGCTTGCTGCTGAGTTTTCCGCGAATCCGGCCGAGCTGCAGAGGCTCTCCCTTTATGGCGGGAATGCCGCGGCCGGGGCCATCGTCTTCCAGAACCAGGGAGCCTGCATGCAGTGCCACATGGTGGGTCGCAAAGGTGGGGTGCAGGGGCCGGCCCTCGATACCGTGGGCAAGCGCCTCTCGCGAGAGAAGATTCTCGAAGCCCTGGTCAATCCCAGTGCGGAGATCGCGGAAGGATACGGGCTGTTCACCCTCACCACGACGTCCGGGGAATCGCTGGCCGGCCGGCTTGGCAACGAATCCGGAACGGAGGTCGGTTTGATCCTTCCCACCGGCGAAACGAAAACGATACCCATAGATAAGATCAAACAGCGTGCCGGGCCGGTGTCGGCCATGCCGCCGATGGCCTTGGCCTTGCCGCCTCAAGATCTCCGGGACCTCGTCGCTTACCTCGCTTCGCTGAAAACCGAAGCGAAGCCGACGGGCCATTAGCGCGGCGGTGCTTTGCAGAACCCTGCTTCATCCGCTGCGGCGCGGGATGCCAATGCCATCCCGATCCCCAAGCACTGGCCCGGCACCTCGTTCGCCGCCGCCGTGCGCGAGCGGCTCGTCGCCCCATCCGCGCGGTTTTTCCGCTGTCTCGACGGCGTTTCCCGTGACATAAATCCGCCGTCATGCCGAGGCACCGCGATCCCGACGAACCGAAAATCTACTTCCTGCCGAACCTGATGACGGCCTGCAACCTGGCCTGCGGGTTCTTCGCCGTCCTGATGATCTTCCGCGGCCTCATCGAGGTCGGAAACGCGGACATCCCGCCCAAGGAATACTACAGCCACGTCAAGGAATACTACGAATACGCCATCCTGCTCATTTTCGGTTCCTGCCTCTTCGACCTGCTGGACGGCCGCCTCGCCCGCCTCGGCGGCCAGGAATCTCCGTTCGGCCAGCAGTTCGACTCGCTCGCCGACATCATCTCCTTCGGCATGGCCCCGGCGATGCTGCTTTCCAAGGCGGTGCTTTTCCCTCTCGGGAACTTCGGCTGGGCCATCGCGCTCATCTATCTGGTATGCGGCGCATTGCGGCTCGCCCGCTTCAACTGCCTCGCCGCCCTGCCGAAAAAACCCGGCGATCCCGGCGATTTCCGCGGCCTCCCGATCCCCATGGCCGCCGGCTTCATCGCCTCGCTCACCTTCCTCATCATCGATCTCCACCAAAATGACCACGAACTCCATTTCTGGAAATACGTGCTCGCCGGCGCGATGCTCGGACTCTCGCTCCTGATGATCAGCGACATCCGCTACCCCAGCTTCAAGAAAGTCGGCTGGCGCACCCGCGCCACCCTGCCGGCCCTCGTCATCGCCGTGCTGCTCGTCTATGTGACCGTGCAATTCCGCTATGTGATGCCCGTCGCGCTTTTCAGCCTCTACCTGACCTACGGCATGGTGCGCCCGTGGCTCTCCCAGCGGATGCGCCGGGAAATCGAAGCCGTGGCCGCAGACCACCACACCCCCGGCAACGGAAACGACACCCGCGATGACTGAGGAAACCGAAAATCGCCCGCGCTGGCTCGCCGTCCTGCTCGTCCTGCTGCCGCTTTGGCTCATCCTCTCCGGTGCCGCCGGCATCTGGTGGTTCCTGCATCGTGAAAAACAGGAGGAAATCCGCGGCCAACAACGCTTCGCCCGCATGGTCTCCGAAAAATCCATCACCGACGACCTGCGCAAAATCGTCGATTACATCGGCGAACGCCACACCGCCAGCGATACCGCCGCCACCGGCCTCACCCGCACCGCCGCCATGATCGAAGGCCTGCTGGGCCCATCCAATACCGGCTACACCGTGCGCCGCACCCGTGGCCCCGCAAACTGGCCACTCATCCATGTTTCCCTGCCCAGCGGAAACGACAAGGCCGCCGCCCTCTGGATCGTCACCTCCTACGACAGCCGCCCCGGCACCCCAGGTGTCGAAGCCAATGCCACCGGCCTCGCCGCCACCCTCGCCGCCGCCCAAGCCATCGCCGCCGACCAACCCGCACGCCCGGTCCACATCGCCTTCATCCCACACGCCAACGACCCCGCCTCAAACGTCGCGGAAACCGCCGACGCCCTGCACCAACTCATCGTCTCCTCGGGTGCTCCCCGCCTCGTCCTCTGCGTCGAAGCCATGGGCGGCGGCGAGGAACTCCTCCTCAACTCGCCGGACAACGCCGCCATCCCGCTGGAACAGACCCGCGGCCTCGCCACCCTCCGCGCCACCCCCCCCGATGGCCCAGCCGACCTTGTCGCCCGCCTCGCCGCCCAAAACCTGCCCGCCGTGCGCGTCGCCACCCGCCCGCCACCCGACGCGGGCGATCCCGACGACCGCCTGCCCGCGCCATCCGCCCTCGCTGCCGCCAGCGGCCGCCTCATCGAGCTGCTCCGCCGCTGCGCCGCTGCGCCGTAATGGCCCGGCATCGCAATTCCAGTTTGCGATTTCCGGCACAAGCCCGAACATCGAAACTCACCATTCCACCCTCCCACCCCATGCGTTCCACAGACACCGCCCCCTCGTTCCAATCCCATGCCCCCGGATACTGGCCGCTCGATGCCATGGTCCACTGGAACGACCCCAAATGGCAGTTGCGCAACCGCATCGACACCCTCGAACAACTCGAATCCCGCCTCAACCTCACCGACACCGAGCGCGCCGGCGTCCTCCTCGCCGGAAACAAGCTCGCCATGTCCATCACCCCGCACTTCTTCAACCTCATCGACCGCGACGACCCCGGCTGCCCGATCCGCCGCCAGGTCATCCCGCGCATCGAGGAAGGCTGGAACGCCCCCGAGGAAGTCGCCGACCCCTGCGGCGAGGACAGCCACATGCCCGTCCCCGGCCTCGTCCACCGCTACCCGGACCGCGTCCTCTTCCTCGTCACCGACCGCTGCGCCTCCTATTGCCGCTACTGTACCCGCTCGCGCGTCGTTTCCGGCGTGGGCGAACAACACCTCGAAACCCAGTGGGAAGCCGCCTTCCGCTATCTCGAAAAAAACCCGCAAGTCCGCGATGTCCTGCTCTCCGGCGGCGACCCCCTCCTGTTTTCCGATGAAAAGCTCGACCGCATCCTGACGCGCCTGCGCGCCATCCCGCACATCCAGTTCCTGCGCCTCGGTTCCCGCATCCCGATCTTCCTGCCCCAGCGCATCACCCCCGCGCTGTGCGCAACGCTCAAAAAACACCACCCGCTCTTCATCTCCATCCACACCAACCACCCGCGCGAACTCACCAGCGAGGTCCGCGACGCCCTCGGCCGCCTCGCCGACGCCGGCATCCCGCTCGGCAACCAAAGCGTCCTCCTCCGCGGCGTCAACGACTCGGTGGAAATCCAGAAAACCCTCGTCCACAAGCTCCTCATGTGCCGCGTGCGGCCGTATTACCTCTACCAGTGCGACCTCATCCACGGCTCTTCCCACCTCCGCACCTCCGTCGCCGAGGGCGTTGAAATCATCGAGGGCCTGCGCGGCCACACCACCGGCTACGCCATCCCCCAGTTCGTCATCGATGGCCCCGGCGGCGGCGGCAAAATCCCCGTCAATCCCAATTACATCGTCGAAACCTCATCCGGCCGCGTCACCCTGCGCAACTTCGAAGGCCGCCTCTTCGAATATCCCAATCCCACTCCCATCCCCGCCGCCGAACTCCACCGTCTGGAAAACCAAGTCACCCCTGCGGCCACCTGCCAGACGGTTTTTTGATTTTTTGAATCCCTCCCCCCGCGAAGTTCTTGACACCCCCGCCCCACCTGCGCTTTGCTCCCGCCCCGCGCAGCGCGCAACGCACCCGTAGCTCAATTGGATAGAGCGTCTGACTACGGATCAGAAGGTTTGGGGTTCGAGTCCCTACGGGTGCGCCACTCACAACAGCCTCACTTTCAATGGCTTGGAGTGGCAGATTGACCCCCGGGTTGACGCCTCACCACCCCTCATGGAGCAGGGTGGCGACAAAATGGCGACAAATCCGGGTTTTGAATCCATAACCCGCAAGGCATCAAGGCGTTCCGGAAGGAAGAAAAAGCGCGGGCCGCATTGCGTGGTGAAATCCGGCTCGGCAACTGGCCGAGCATGTCGATGGCCAGACGACCGAGCGGCAGGCGGTGTTGGAACGGTTTCGTCGTGACGAGACACGCATCCTCACCAACCTGCGTCGCACCGGTTGACGCCTGCTACCGGGCAAGATGCCCAACCTGATCGAAGACCGCCTGTCGTCACTCATGGCCGAATGGATCGACGCCAACCGCCCCGAGGATTTTCCAGCGACGATTCCAATCCACGTCGCCCGCCGCGATGAAATCCGCACCCGTCCCTGCGTCGTGCTCAACCCGGCGGAATCCAAGCCGGTCCCGGGCATGCCGCACACCGCCCGCCTGAAGCTCGACGTGCATGTGTTTTCCCAGGTGGACGACACCCCGGCCGAAACCCACGCCGAGTGGGCGGGCATGCTGGTCGTCCTGCTTCGCGACAAGGCCAACATCCGCGCCGACCTCGATTCGAACACCTTCGTCCTTCACGACCTCATCGAGCGGGAAAGCACGACCACGCCGGACGAATCCCGCGGCCGCGAAACCGTG
>JBMTCD010000026.1:0-25162 GCA_049430545.1 Luteolibacter sp. | reverse complement strand
CGAAGGTGAAGCCGGGGTTAAGCCCGGTCGCCTTGATGCGGCGGTCGAGCGCCTCGCCTTCGAGCGCGACGGATTTTCCAACGGATGTTTTCGGGGCCGCGCCGTCGGTGTGGCCGTTGTGCGGTGAGGAATCGGCCGCGCCATTTCCCGAGACGATCATGCGCACCTCGCGGATGTGCCCGTGCACCGAGTTCACGGCCATCCGCAACTCGGCCAGGAAGTTCGTTTCGATCCACACCTGATGGATCGCGCCGGGTACCGAGATCAGCGCCGCGCCGTCCTCCTCGCCCGCCCACTCCGCGGCCCGGAACCAACGCTGGAAGGCGTCGTCCCCCACTGTCTTGCGCAATGCGTCGCAGACTTCCGGCCACGCGCCGGCGGATGGGGCCTCGAGGTCGTTGGCGTCGGGTGGGGCGCTGGGAGCGACAGCATGGTCTTGCATCGGTTTTTGAAAAAATGGGTGGGGTGGGAATGAGTGGTGTGAAATTGCCGGGTCCGCAGGACGGGCCGAAGCGGAAGCGGCTGAGAAACTGGGCGATTCGAGCGGGGAGGTGAAAAAAAAAGCTCCGCCATCCAGCCGACGGTTCGGAAAATCCGCATTCCACAAGCGTTCCACGGCGCGGAATTTTAAAAACTTGACGCGCGAATTACTTCAACTTTCCAAACCAACACTCCAACCCCACACAGAGAATCCTCCGCATCCATTTGAAAACGAATCACATTGCGATGTGACAAAGATGTTTCAACCTTGCCCGCGGGAAATCCGCCAGGTTGGCAGGCATGCGCCGAGCAAGGTGATGGCGGCGTTGATGGGAAAAAGCCATGGGAAGGCGACTGGCGGGCGGAACCGGGCGAGCGCCTCATCGGCACCGGCAATGCCGGTGAACTGGAGCAGTTGGGGCAGTTCGGGACGGATCAGGGCCACCACGGCGAGGGAGACGCACACGCCGGCAAAAAGGCCCGGAATGTTGCGTTTTCCGGGGAGGATGGCGGCGAGCAGCACGCCCAGCAGCGGCCCGTAGGTGTAGGTGAGGATGCCGAATGCGAGGGTGATGAGGTTCCGGCTCCCGCCGTTCTCATAGCTTCCTGTCAGGACCATGGCGAAGGCGGTGAGGATGATGGCCCAGACGACCACGGCGCAGCGCGAACGAAAGACCATCGCGGGGCCGTCCGCCTCACGCTCCAGCCGCTCGCGGCCATACCATGCCGAGAGGCTGGTCTGCGAGAGTGCGGCGAGGATGGAATCGAGGCTGCTGATGGCGGCGGCGAAGGCGGCGGCGAGGATCAGGCCGGAGATCCCGACGGGCAGCACGGTGACGATCCAGATCGGAAAAACGTAGTTGGGGTCTTTTGCGAACCACTCGGCCTCGGTGCCGGTGGGAACGTATTGTTGATACCAGGCATAGAGCCCCGCACCGACGGCAAGCATGAGCACGGTGATGACGAGCGAGACACTGCTCCAGGCCACGGCCTTGCGCGCCTCGTGCGCCGAGCCGCAGCAGAAGATGCGCTGGGTGTTGAGCTGGTCGGTGCCGAAGGCGGTGAAATTCTGGAACGGCATGGCAATGACCGCCACCCACAGCGTGTATTCGAGCAACGGGTTTTCCCACGGCGGGGTCAGGTTGAGGAAGCGGAGCTTGTCGATGCCGCCATCCGGCCCGGCGTTCGAGTTGAGCGCAACGATGGTGTCGAGCCCCAGCGTGCCGACGAGCCAGCCGAGGGCGAGCAAGCCGCCGGAAATGAAGAGACAGAACTGGACGACGTCGGTCCAGATGACGGTGCGCATTCCGCCCATCAGCGTCCAGATGATGGCGAAGACGCCGATGATGACGATGCAGGAGCCGGCGGAGTAGCCGGTGACGGTTTGCAGCACGATGGCGGTGACGAGTACACGCACGCCTTGTCCGAGGATGGCACCGATCGAAAACAGGCCGGTGACCAGGCGCCGCACGCCCTCGCCGAGCCGGGCACCCATGTAGTCGTAAGGGCTGTAGATTTCCTGCTTGTAATAGAGCGGCACCAGCCACCACGCGACGGCGATGCGCGCCATCACCGAGCCGATGCCCCATTGCAGGTAGGTCCAGTCGCCGTGCAGGGCATAGACCATTCCTGGCACCCCGATGAAGGTGAGCGCGCTGATCTCGGTGGCGATCATGGATCCGCTCACCGCCCACCACGGCAGCGAGCGACCGCCGAGGAAGAAATCGCGGATGGTGGCGTTTTTCCCACTGAGTGCGTGGCCGATCCAGGTGGTGAGCAGCATGTAGCCGGCCACCACGGCCCAATCCCATCCGGTGAAGTGCGATTCGATGGCGGCCGGCGGCATGCGCGCAGGCTAGTGGCGGAAGTGCTCGATCCAAGCGCCAAGTTGGCCGCGTGCCGGCCGCCGCAGCGGCCCTGTTCGCCCGGCCTCGGCATGCCCGGAACGGGATTTCCCTTTCCCCGGCGTGAAAAACCCATTAACGGATCGTCCGCAGGAAATCACCCATTCAAGGTGACGGGAATCCTGAAGCGCTGCGCAGGGTTTTTGCCCACGACCCGTTTCGAGACCCCGTTGATGTGAATGTTCGCCATGTCTTCTTCCACGAACATGCCTGGCTTGCGCCAGATGGCCGGCTGGGTGCTCGGGCCGATGTGCCTGATCGCCACGCTGGTGCTGCCGCCGCCGGACGGCCTGGGGATCGATGGCTGGCGCGCGGCGGGGGCGGCGATGTGGATGGCGGTGTTCTGGATCACCGAGCCGATCCCGATTCCCGCCACCGCGCTGCTGCCGCTGGTGTTGTTTCCACTGTTGGGGCTGGCCGATGGCGGCGAGGCGGCCGCTCCCTATGCGAGTCCGATCATTTATCTGTTCCTCGGCGGGTTTTTCATCGCCGCGGCGATGCAACGCTGGCATTTGCACCGGCGGCTCGCGTTGAAACTCATTTCCGCCATCGGCACGCGGCCCACACGGCTGGTCGCCGGATTCCTGCTTGGTTCCGCCTTGTTGAGCATGTGGGTGAGCAATACCGCCACCGCCATGATGATGCTGCCCATCGCCCTTTCCGTCACACAACTCGCCAATGGATCCGGCCATCGCGAAAACGACCGTTTCGCCACGGTCCTGCTGCTTGCCGTGGCCTACGGTGCGACCGCAGGCGGCATGGCCACGCTCATCGGCACGCCGCCGAACGCCCTGCTCGCCGGATACATGGAAAAGGTGCACGGCATCACCATCGGCTTCGGCCAATGGATGTTGCTGGGCGTGCCGCTCACGCTGCTCACGCTGCCGGTCGTGCATTTCGTGCTCACCCGCGTGTCGTCCCGGCTGGAAAACACGGCCATCGAGGGCATGGACGAGTTGTTAGAATCCGAGCGCGCGAAACTCGGCCCGGTCTCGCGCGGCGAGGCGGTGACGGCCGTCGTCTTCTCGCTCACCGCGCTTGCCTGGATCACCCAGCCGCTGCTTGCGAGGATGCTGCCCGGTGTTTCCGACACACTCATCGCCGTTGCCGGCGCGCTGTGCCTGTTCATCATCCCGGTGAGTTTCAGCCGCGGTGAATTCGCGCTCGATTGGGCCAGCGCGAAATCCGTGCCGTGGGACGTGCTGCTCCTTTTCGGCGGCGGCTTGAGCCTCGCGGGTGTGATCGACCGCCACGGCCTCGCGCGATACCTCGGCGAACTCTGTGGCGCGCTCGGCGGCATGCCGGTGATCGTCATCCTGGCATGCGTCTGCTTCGGCATCCTGATGCTCACCGAGTTGACCAGCAACACCGCCACCGCGGCCACCTTCCTGCCGGTGATGGGCGCGCTGGCGATGAGTCTCGGGCAAAACCCGCTGTTGTTCCTGGTGCCCGCCGCGCTGGCGGCGAACTGTTCGTTCATGATGCCCGTGGGCACGCCGCCGAACGCGATCGTCTTCGGCAGCGGCCGGATCACGCTGCCGCAAATGGCCCGCGCCGGCCTGTGGCTCAATCTCGCCCTGGTGCCCTTGATTGTCGGCATGGTCCTGTGGCTCGGAAAATGGATTTTCGGCATCGAAACGGGCGTCATGCCGGAGTGGGCGGCACCCTGAACCACCACCGCACGCATGCAACTTGGCGCTTGCGCCACCGCCCTGCGGATGGCACTCATTCGCCACCTGCCGGATGGCAAAGGGGCATTAGCTCAGTTGGTAGAGCGCTTCGTTCGCAATGAAGAGGTCAGGAGTTCGAATCTCCTATGCTCCACTTGCCCGCCAGCACGGCGTCACTCGTTTTGCGGGCCGATAACAGCGCCAAACACGGGCACCAAATGGATCGCACGTGTTGGCGGATTTCCAAGTTGCGGCGGATGCTCGATCGCCTAGCCTGATCGCAACCCGACAATTTCATGGCCAATCCGACCGCCCGCCCCCTCAGCAAGCGCGTGCTCCTCATGGGCACCTGTCTGTGCGATGCATTCTACGACGACGTGGCGTGCGCCACGGTCGAGATTCTCGAACACCTCGGCATTTCCGTCGAGTTCCCCGAAAACCAGACCTGTTGTGGCCAGCCGGCATTCAACTCGGGTGACTGGGCCGCCTCGCGAAAGGTGGCGAAACACACCGCCCGCGTCTTCGCCGGCGAGCTGCCCGTCATCGTGCCCTCCGGCTCCTGCGCCGCGATGAACCGCCACGGCAACCCGCTCCAGTTCGAGGAACAGCCCGATGCCGCGATCGCCTCGCTCGCCAATCGCACCTGGGAACTCATCGACTTCATTTACAACGGCCTCGGCATCAAGGTCTGGCCCGGCAAATTCGAAAAACCCACCCGCATCGCCTTCCACCGCTCGTGTCACAGCCGCGGCACCGAAACCGGCAAGGCGGTCAGGACCTTGCTCGCCTCCATCGAAAACGCCGAGGTCATCCCCTTTGGCCAGGCGGAACAATGCTGCGGCTTCGGCGGCACCTTCTCCGTCACTTTCCCCCACATCTCCGGCCAGATGGGCACCCTCAAGCTCGATCACATCCTCGAGTCCAAGCCCGACCTGCTCGCCGGCATCGACATGTCCTGCCTGATGCACCTCACCGGCCTCGCCACCACCCAAGGCCGCCCGGTGCCGCACAAGCATGTGATCCAGATCCTCAGGGACACGCTCAAACCATGATCGGCCACCAACTCATCGACGAATACGCCCGGACCATCTCCGACGAAAAACAACACTCGGTGCTCGATGGCGCGTCGTCCGGGACGGAAAAACGCTATCAGGTTCTGCACCAGGATTACGAGAACCCCGACGCGCTGCGCCAACTCGCCGCGGCCATCAAGGACCACACGCTGCACCATCTCGACGAATACCTCGAACAAGCCGGGCAGGCGCTCGTTTCGCGCGGCGCGCAGGTCCATTTCGCCGCCACCGGCGATGACGCGAAGCATACCATCCTCGACATCCTCCGCTCCCACGGTGTCACCCGGTTGACCAAGTCGAAATCGATGGCCGCGGAGGAAATCCACCTCAACCCGTTTCTGATCGAAAACGGCATCGAGTGCCTCGAGTCCGACCTCGGCGAGTTCATCGTGCAGCTCGACGACGACGAGCCATCGCACATCGTCAAGCCGATCATCCACAAGAACCGCCGCGAGATCGCCCGCACCTTCCAGCGCGAGGGCATCGCCAGCGATTACAACGACGACCCGGAAACCATCACCCGCCGGGCGAGGGTCTATCTCCGTGAGAAATACATGCAGGCCGGGGCCGGCATCACCGGCGCGAACTTCGTCTGCGCGGACAGCGGCCGCATTCTGCTCGTCACCAACGAGGGCAACACGCGCTTCGGCATGGCCCCGGTGCCGGTGCACATCGCGCTGGTCGGCATCGAGAAGGTGATCCCGCGCGAAAAGGACCTGTCGGTTTTCCTGAATTTGCTGGGCCGCTCCGCCACCGGCCAGCAGCTCACGGTTTACACCGAGTTCATCAACGGCCCGAAATCGCCGAGCCAACCCGACGGCCCCGAGCATTTCCACGTGGTCTTCATGGACAACGGCCGCACGGACGTGCTCGCCTCGAACTGCCGGGAAATCCTCCGCTGCATCCGCTGCGGCGCCTGCCAGAACGTCTGCCCGGTCTATCGCCAGGCCTCCGGCCACGCCTATCGCTCGACCTACGGCGGCCCGGTCGGCGCGGTGCTCTCACCCTTGCTGTTCGGCGATCGTTTCCCTGAACTCGCGGACCTTCCAAAAGCCTCGTCGCTCTGCGGCGCCTGCAACGAAGTCTGCCCGGTGGACATCCCGATTCCGGATCTGCTGCTGCGTCTCCGCGACAAGGCGAAACGCGAACAGGTCCACTCGCCCGCCGCCATCCCGATGTCGCCCTTTGCCAGTCTGGCCACCACGCCCGCACTGTGGCGCACCGCCATGACCATGTCCAAGGCGATGAACCACCTGCCAATCCAGGTGGCCCCGATCAAGCCGCTGCAGGACTGGCTCGGCCAGCGCACGCTGCCCGAATCCCGCGGCGGCGAGTTCCGCCGATGGTTCAAGGATCACAAGCGTTGATCGCCGCAGGCTCCACGCTTGCACCACCATTGCGGGCGCTGCGGGCCAATCACCTCGATGACCCCGCGCACCGTGTGCACCGGCCCGGCCGGGCGGTGCCGCCCATCGAGGGCATTCACTCGTCGTCGTCCTTCGCACCCTTCACGCGCACCTTGCCGCGGAGCTTGGCCTCGATGAAGGCGTCGAGGTCACCATCCATGACGGCCTGGATGTTGTTGGTTTCCTCGCCGGTGCGGAGGTCGAGCACTTTCTGATAGGGCTGGAAGACATAGGAGCGGATCTGGTTGCCCCAGGCGACATCGCCCTTTTCGCCGTAGGCGCGCTCGGACTCGGCCTTCTGCTTGTCCTCCTCGATCTGATAGAGCTTGGCCTTGAGGATCTCGTAGGCGAGTTCGCGGTTCGCGCCCTGGGTGCGGGCACCGGTCGAGCGGATCAGGATGCCGGTGGGAAGGTGGCGCAACAACACGGCGGTCTCCACCTTGTTGACATTCTGGCCGCCCTTGCCGCCGGAACGCGTGGTGGTGATCTCGACGTCTTTTTCCGCGATCTCGATGTGGATCTCCTTGGAAATCTCGGGCGTGGCGTCGATCGCGGCGAACGAGGTGTGGCGCTTGGCCGCGGCGTCGAAGGGGGAAATTCTGACCAGCCGGTGGACGCCGCGCTCGTTCTTGAGAAAACCGTAGGCGTTTTCCCCGGCGATCTTGAGCGTGCACGAGCGCAGGCCGGCCTCGTCGCCGTCCTGCCAGTCCATGGTTTCCACGGCGTAGCCCTTGCTTTCCGCCCAGCGGGTATACATCCGGTGGAGCATCTGCGCCCAGTCGCAGGCCTCGGTGCCTCCCGCGCCGGCCTGGATGACGAGGTAGCAATTCGAGGCGTCGCTCGGCTGGTTGAGCAGGGTGAGCAGCTCGAACGAGCGGATGTCGCCTTCGAGCGCTTTCGAGTTGTCGATCGCCTCGTGCGCCAGATCGGCGTCGTCGAATTCCTTAGCCAGGTTGACCCCCTCCTCGACGTCGGCGAGACGCGATTCGAGTTTGAGAAAGGTTTCGAGTTTCTTTTTCAGGCCGGCGGCCTTGGAGGAAATCGTCTTCGCCTTGTCGGCATGATTCCAGAAATCGGGAGAGCCCATGGCCTCCTCGAGCGTATGGATTTCGTTTTCGAGGGCGGGGACGTCAAAGATACCTCCTGAGTTTCGACAGGCGGCTTTTCAAGCCGTCCAGATCGAGCGCCAGGAGGTCAGCGGTGGGAAGTGAGGACATGCGGGCGGGAGAAAAGGGGAAATCCGGATGCGGCGCAAGCCATCATCCGGCCAGCAGCGTGCCGCGGGTGAACAACGGCAGGACGTGGATGCCGCAGGCCTCGATCGCCTGGCGGCCGCCTTCCTCGCGGTCCACCAGCACCAGACAAAAGGCGATTTTCCCGCCCTCGCGCTCGATGGCGTCGATCGCCTTGAGCGTGGAGCCACCGGTGGTGATCACGTCATCGACGACGATCACGGTGTCGCCGGGCTTGAAATTCCCCTCGATCTGCTTGCCCGCGCCGTGGCCTTTCGGCTCCTTGCGCACGGTGAAGACTTGCAGCGCCTCGTCGGGATGCTTCGCGGCGGAGGCCATGCCGATGGCGAGCGAAATCGGATCGGCCCCGAGCGTCATGCCGCCGATGGCGTCGATCTTGAGATGCTCGGAGTGGATCTTCGAGCGCACCGCGTGCCAGCCGAGGTCGCCGATGAGGTTGGCGCCGAAGGGATCGAGCGCGGTCATGCGGCAGTCGATGTAGAGGTCGCTCTGTTTGCCGGAGGCGAGGGTGAAGGTGCCGGTGCGGACGGATTTTTCCAACAGGAGATTCTTGAGGGCTGCGGCGGCGGGTAGCATGGCGGAAAGCTCCACGATGCAGCCATGGCATGGCAAGTGCCGATACGGGATCACCTGCGATCAAGCCGCTGCCGGAGAAACGGAATGCGCGTGACCGCCACCGCCACCATCAGCGCGGCCATCGCGGGCAGGCCCGGCAGCCAATGGCCCATCGCCACCCCGGCGACCTGTGCGATGCCAAACAGGCCCGCGAGGCCAATGAAAACCAACGACTGGGCAAAACCCGACCTGCGGACGGAATACGACAGCAGCACCGAGCCAAGCGCCAGCAGCAGCAGATCGCAGGTCGCACCCGCACGGCGGATCTCGTGCGAAGCGGCCAGCCCGGCGTCGGCGGCGATGAGCGCCATCACAGCGGGAAACGCGGCGGAGAATTCGCGCGTGGCGGGCTCCGCCGCGCCGCGATCATCGCGCAGGATGGGAAAAGGAGCCTCATCGCCGGCAAAAAAATTGTCCGGCGCATCGATCAACGTGGCGGCCCGGACCGCCTCGATGCCGCGCCCCGTGGACACCGGCACGGCGAGGCAGCCGCGATCATCCATCGGCAAGACCGGTCCGTTTTCACCAAGGCGGATGAACTCCCCGGGGCGGATATCGAGGTCCTCCAGCGCCAGCCCGCACTGGCGGATGGCGCAGAGCAGCGGAAAGGCGAACACCACACGGTCGTCCCAGCGCGCTAGCAGCGGCAGCTTGCGCGGCGGGATGTCGTTTTCCAGAAACTGGAAACCGGCCCACGCGCGGTCGCCGCCAAGCACCGCATCGGGCAGGAGCATGCGGTTCACCCGCGGCAGCCTCGTGGTGTCACCGCGCACGGCGGAAATCCCGACAGACGCCCTGCGGAATGCCGGCGGCATGGTGCCGGCCACCGCCCCGCGGCCGAGCGGCGCGGCCATCGTCACACTCTCGAATTCCCCCAGCGTGCGCTCGAGCGCGAGCAACCCGATCGGATCCGGCGCGTCCCAGGCGAGCACCGCCGCGCTGGCCGCCTGCTCCGCCCCGAGGCGGCGCAGGTTCTTGAAAACCACCGCCAGATCGATCGGCGACAGCGGCGAGGTCTGGAACACACCCTCCGGGTCGTCATCGAGCGAAACGAGCAATGGCAGGTGGCCCGGAGCGATGCGCGGCTGCGCATTCACCGTGCGCACTGCCCAGCCACCGTTCTTTTCCTGGATGAAAAACGGCGGGTTGGCAAATCCGCGGATGCACCCGTCCAACACCGCGCGCTCCACCCGCGATCCCGGCAGCCACCACCACGCGGCGAGCGACACCGCGCCTGACAGAACCAGCGGACGCCAGGGGAATTTCCAGATGCCGGGCACGGCGGCAGCATCACCCGTCACCACCTGCATGCGCAAGCGGGCATTCCATGCCAAAACTCCGAACGCCCACACTGCGAAAAATCGCCGGATTGCAGCTTTCCATGGTTGTCGCCGGGGCGGCGGAGCGTTAGGAAAAAAACATGTCAGACGAGCTCACCGAATCCACACCGGCATGGATCGAAACCAGCGCACTCACCGCGCCCGCCCTGCTGGGAGCCTCCGCCGGGCTGTTGCTGGGCGACCTGATGCACCGTGGCGCACGGCGCGGCATCGGCATCGGACTGGGCGTGCTTGGCGTCGCCTGCCTGCTCCCCTTTGCCGTCGGCGGCGTGGCCTGGCTCGTCACCGGACCGCGCAGCCGCGTCGGCGTGCGCCGCCAGATCCAACGCATCCGCGACATCGGCATCGGCGCTCCCGACCACGACGAAGTGGACGCCGAGCTTCGTGAACAAGGCCTCATCTGATCGCGCCATGCGCGTGGCAATCACAGGCACCACCGGCCGCGTCGGTGCCGCCCTCGCCGCCCGGCTCGCGCAAAACCATCACGTCATCCCGCTGCCGCGCGCCGTTTGCGATCTCGCCGATCCCACGTCATTGAAAAACGCGCTCGATTCGCTCGATTGCGACGTTTTCCTCAATCCCGCCGCGATCACCGGACTGGAAGCCTGCGAGGATGACCCGCGACTGGCGATGCGGGTGAATTCCGCGGCCCCGGGGAAAATCGCTCTCTGGGCCGCTGCCCGCGGCGTGCGCGTGATCCACTTCAGCACCGACTACGTCTTTTCCGGCGAGACCACCATCGCCTGCACCGAGCGCACGCCGCCCGCACCGGTGAACGCCTACGGCCGCTCGAAACTCGCCGGCGAACACGCCGTGCTCGCCCACCCGGACAATCTCGTCATCCGGATCTCATGGGTGTTCGGACCGGAAAAACCCTCGTTCGTCGATCAAGTCTTCGCCGCCGCCCGCGCCGGACAACCGCTCGCCGCCGTGGCCGACAAGCTCTCGCTACCCACCTCCACCACCGACCTCGCGGCATGGACGGAGTTTTTATTGGAAAAGGATGTCACCGGCATCCTGCACGCCTGCCAGTCCGGCCCGCCCGTCAGCTGGCACGGCATGGCCGAGTGCGTCGTGCGCGAAATGGCAAAACTCGGCCTCCTCGATGAGATACCGGCAGTGGCAGAGCAAACGATGGTGAGCCTGCCATCCTTCCGGGCACGCCGCCCGCGCTTCACCGCCATGGACACCAGCCGCCTCGCCTCGCTGCTCGGCCACCCGCCGCGCCGGTGGACCGATGCCCTCGCCCGCCACGTGGCCGCCATCGCGCGGCAACCCTGAGCATCCCGCGAGGTCAATCCCCCGGCCATGCCGCCTGCACCCCCGGCAAGTGCAAACCTGCCGATTCCATACACGCGATTGATAAACCGGCGGGATTTCGCCGTAGACCTGAGTTGGCATACGCCGATTCATGAACATGCACACCCTCAAACGTGCCTTTTTCTGGCTGTCCGGCGCCGGCACCGAAACCCTCGAGCGCTGCCCGGCTTGGGAACAGCGGAAATACGTCGCCTTCGGCGCGACGGTGCTCGTTCCCTGCGCCTTCGCGTTCATCGCCTGCGCCTATGCGCTCTCCACGCTCAGCGACAACCCGCGGGTGATCTATCCCGTGGCGGCCGTGTGGGCATTCATCATCCTCACCATCGACCGCGCGCTGCTCGCGGGTTACCGGCCGTATCTTTCGGTGTTCCGGAAGCTTTCCCAGTTTTCGCTGCGCTTGGTCGTGGCGGTGCTCATGGGCATCACCATCGCCCACCCGCTCGTGCTGTTGTTGTTCCGCGACACGGTATCCTCGGTGATCGAGAAGGAGCGCGCGGCGGAGATCGAGGTGGCCCGGGCGGGATTCGATAAGGAAAAACAAAAGATCCGCGCCGAGGCCGCGTCGCTGGAAGCCATCATCGCCGATCAACGCCAGAAGTGGAACGAGTCGTTCCAGGCCAAGTTCATTCTGCAGGAAAAAGAGGACGCCGATTCCGCCATTCCGGGGTTGACCGCAGCGCAGCAGGCCGAGCTGAAGTCCGCCACGGACGAGGCCACCGCGCCGTTCCGCGAGCGCCTCGCTGTGATCGAGCAACAAAGCGAAGAACTGACTCCCCAATACGCGAAGCTCCAGACCGAGCTGGGATTCTGGCAGACCGAGTTCGAGCGAGAACTCAACGGCCAGCGCTCCGGCCTGAAAGGTGAGGGGCCGCGCGCCCGCTCGATCCGCTCCGACCAACTCGAGCCGCGGCGCGAGGAATCGAAGCGGCTCGGCGGCCTGCTGGAGCACCTCACCGCGGAAAAGACCACCCTGC
This sequence comes from Luteolibacter sp., assembly GCA_049430545.1. GTDB lineage: Bacteria > Verrucomicrobiota > Verrucomicrobiia > Verrucomicrobiales > Akkermansiaceae > Luteolibacter. The sequence goes on along the minus strand of JBMTCD010000026.1, from coordinate 13,127 downwards.
AGACCCGGATCCGCGAAGCGGAGGCCGCCACCATCACCCAGTTCGAGACGAAACTCGCCGAGATCGCCAAGGCCAACCAGGCCGAGGCCGAGCGTGTCGCCGCCCTGAAACGCAAGGTCGAGCAGGACCAGGCCGAGCAATTCGTCACCCAGCAGAATGCGTTTCGCGACACCCTCAAGCAACAGATCGACACCCGCCTGATCGAGCTGCGGCGTGTGCAGGACGAACTGGCCGCCGTCGCCACCGAGGAAGCCACCCGCCTCGCCGCCCTGCGCGCCGAGCCCCGCCGCGATATCCTCACCCAGACGCTGGCGCTTCACGGACTCTTCAAGCAGGGCAGCCAAGGCGGACAGTTCGCCTTTTACACCTACATCGTGCTCACCCTCCTTTTCATGCTGGTGGACACCATTCCGCTCATCGTGAAATTCTTCACCAAACCCGGGCCTTACGATACCCTCGTGGACCGCGACGAGATCGGCTACGATTCCGAACACCGCGCCTTCCGCGAGAGCCATGGACGCTACATGCAGCAGCTCGCCGCCAGCAACCTGATCGCCGTGACTCGCAACCCGCGGCTGGAACAGGCGCTCGTCGATGGCATCGAACATTCCCGCGCCGCCCGTGAGTTCCTGGATTCACTCATCGAGATGGAAAAATCCTTCGCCGAGAAAATGAAACTCGAGGAACAGGCGCTCGGCACGGCGGAAGGCGACAAGGTCGCCGCCCTCGCGGCGATCAAAAGGTGCTTCTACGAGGACCTCCACGAACGCATGGAGGTGTTCTTCACCTCAAGGCGAGCCGGCAACCAGGCATGAACACCGGTGGCACAGCCAGGATGGTAAACCCATCCTGATATTTTGCTTTGACCTACTACGATGGGTCTCGTAACAGACGGCGGGAGTGCTTATGAAATGTCCGCGATGTGTGCAGAGGATCCACCGGGCGGCGGCGGCGTGCCCGCATTGCGGGTATTCGCAGGCGGATGCGGACGCGAGATATGGGAATGAGGATGTGCGGATGCGCTGCCTCACGGACCAGGCGGGGATTTTCCGGCGTGGCGATCGCGGCCGGGTGGAGGCGGCGATGGAGGCGTTTTCGCGGCGTTTCCCGCAATTGTTCGTGGCGGTTTTCAGCGGGACGCTGGGCGAGGTTTCGCAGTTGCGGCAATTCGGCCTCTGGCTGTTGAACCGCGCGGCCTTCGAGGACCTGCCGGCGGACAAGCCGAACGAAGCCGGCATTTTGCTGACCATCGATCCGGACTCGAAGGCGGCGGGCATCGTGTTCGGCTATCTGCTCGATCCCTATCTCGACGAGGCGGATACCTTCGAGTGCCTGTCCCGCGCACATGCGCACTGGCTGGAGCAGCGATACACCGAGGGCGTGATCCGCGTGCTGGCCCATCTCGAACATATCCTGAAAAAACGCAGCCGCCAGGCGCGGCGCGATCCGGAGCATTTCCAAAGGCGCGTCCTGCCGCCGGCCATGGGTGGCGACCGCCTGCAAAACCTCCGCCTCGGCCATCGCGCGGAACAGCAGGAAGTGAAGGAGGTGGAATCGCCGCAATGATTGCCCGGAACCACATGTTGGCATGGCTGCTCTCGGCGATGGCGGCGGCCGAGACTGGCCAGTCGGCGTGGCGGCATGGCGATGAGAGCAACGAGCCTGCCGCGCTTGCACCTCCGGCCGGGGAAAGCTGGGAAACACCGGCCGAAGCGGAGCTTCCTTCAATTTCCTCCGAGAGCGTGGTGGAAAGCGGAAACGCATTCACCGCAGTGCCACGCGAATTTTGGAACGCGTATTTCGCCGGGCGGCCAACGAAGTTTCTGCTCGATCCACAAGGTTTGCTCGCTCCCGGAGATTTCCGCGAGCGGCTGGCGTTTCTCGATTACCACGCGGGCGACTCGCGCATCGACTTGTATGTGTTTGTCTTCGCGGGCGACCAGAAAATCCCGGACGAGGTGCGCGACCAGCAATTGATGGAGCGCAGCTACGCCAGCGGCCGTCCGGCGGCGGTATTGTATTACTTTTACGGCAAGCCGGAGCGCTCCGCACTCGGACTTTCGCCCTCGCTGGCGGCGCGGATTCCCGAGACCGAACAGCGGCGCGCGCTCGAAAGCCCGGTGATCCAGGCGTCCAAGGAATTCGATCCGGCCCGGCAGCTCGAGACCTTCCTGGTGCAAATGTCGATCCGGCTCTATTGGCTGGAAACCCTGATCGCGGAGGACAGTGGCGAAACGGGCACCGGCCAAACCGTCAAACCTCCCGCCGTGCCGCAACCGTCGAAGACCGGCGTGGCGGACGCGCTCGGGCCGTGGATCGATCTGCTCACACAGTGGCTGCTGCCGGCACTCGGCATGGCCGGCGGCGCGCTCGCCCTCGCGCTCGTGCTCCGGTGGCTGCGGCGGCGGACGCGCCATCGGTTTCCGGACCTCGAAGTCGAACCCCGCCTGGGCGGCGCGCACGCGGCGGGCGTGGGAGCGGTGATTTCCTTTGCCAACGCCAGCGAGCCACCCGCCTCCCAACGCGACCAAATCCCGGGCTACCTGCGGCGGGTGCGGTGAGGCGCGATTCGGCTTTTCATCGTCGTCATCCGCTGCTGGGGTGATGGACATGGAAAAGGTGATTCTCCTCCTCGCATCGATGACGGTTGCCGCGCATGTGCTAGCGGAGGAGGCGGCTCCGGGGATGGATTGGCGCGAAGTGCTCGCCCAGACCGGTTTGTTGCCGGGAAAAGCATCGGGCTACGGGGCGGTCGGCCTTGGTTATCTGGAGGAGCAACTCGGCCGCAAGCTCACGCCGGATGAAACCGCCCTGCTCAAGACCGGCGATGACGGAGCGCGGAAAACCCACACCGACGAACTTATCTCGTTCGATCTGCCCGACCATCCGCTGCTCAAGGTGGACGTGCTGAAATCGGAGGAGAAACCCGAGCTGCGCATCGTCGGCGGAGCCGTGGGCACCACCGACAACTCGTTCGAACGTGTCTATCGGATCACGTTTTCCGACGGCGTGCCCTATGGCTTCGTGCTGGTCACGGAAGCGGAATGGTTCGATGACGGGGATCCATTTAAAGAAAGAGAACCTTACACGACCCCGCTGGCACCGGAAGACCTCACGCTCATCCTGTCCGAATTCCATCGCCATGCGCCGAAGGCGGGCGGCGACGAATGGGACTTCTGGTGCGGCGTGATCGCCGATCTGGCGCGCGGCGGCGTGAAAAACCCGGAGGCGGTCGAGTTGATCGTGGAGCGTAGAAATGAAACCGACATTCCCCAATTCCAGACCCGCTGGGTGCTCGAATTGTATGAACGTCCAGAGCTGCGTGAGTTCGTCCACCACCGCATCCGCCTGCTGATGGGGGATGATGAAAATGTCAGACGTCAAGGTGGTGAGTTTGGCAACCTGCTTTCCAGCCTGGAGCACGGCGATGCGGATGCTGCTGGAGCAGTGCGGCCACCAGAGTGTAGGTGTCGAAGCAGGCTTTCATGACTCAGAGCCCGCCAATTTCCTGGCTGCGCTGCTCGCGCTGCGTGTCGATGAAGGCTCCGATGTCCCAAACCGATGGCGGCACCTCGCTGGAACACACGAGGATCCCGTCTTCCTCCGCGATGTTCGACAATGGCTGCACGGGACGAAGGCGGATGCCGTCGGGTTCAAGCGTCACTTCGAGCGAGTCGCCGGGTTTGAGGTCCAGACGATCACGCAAGCCTTTCGGAACCACCAGACGGCTCATTTTGTCGAGCGTGAGTCTCATGGTAAACAATCTGCCATTTGCCAATTTGAGTGTCAATCGTGCGCTTCCGGGGTATTCACGGCACGCGGAAGATCCGGTTGTTGGAGGGATCGCGGGCGAGCTGGCCGGATTGGAAGCCCTCCACGTCGATCCGGTTGTAGGGCGGGAAGGGGCTGATGACCTCGTTGGGGGTTTCGGTCGGCGTGGCGACCGGGTATTCGCCCGGGCCGGTGGGCCCGGCGGGCGGGGCGGTGTCGTATCCCTCGCCGGGATTTTCCGGGGCGGTGGCGTCCACGATTTCCGGCGGATAGGGCGGGTTAGGCTTTAAGCGGGGCGGAGGCACCGGCGGCGGTGGCTGGCAGCCGGCCAGGGTGAGGGCGAGCAGGGCGGCGGCGGGCTTGGTCATGCGCGTTCGGACGTGGAGTTTGCAGAGTCTATTCACTGGCGGTTCATCCGGCAATCAGATGCTTGGCGAGAATCCACAGCTTGCGCAGGCGCGGCACGCGGTGGCGTTTTTCGAAGACCCGGAAGCCGTCGCGCCGCATCCGGCCAAGCAACGTCTGATAGATTTCCGCCATGATACGGGCGGGCGCGAGCGCGCGGCGGTCGGCGGCGGGCAGCACGGCGGCCGCTTCGCGGAAATGGGCGTCGGCGCGGTCGGCGACGTGGTTCATGAGCGCGAGGAATGCGGCGTCGCGGTTTCCCCGCGCAAGGGTTTCCGCGTCGCAGCCGAAGCGCGCGAGTTCTTCCAGCGGCAGATAGATGCGGCCGCCGTTGGCGAAATCCTCGCCGACGTCGCGCAGGATGTTGGTGAGTTGCAGTGCGCGGCCGAGGGCGATGGCGTAGGTTTCCGAAGCGGGCTCGATGCAGCCGAAGATCCGGATGGAAACGAGGCCCACCGCGCAGGCGACCTTCCAGATGTAGCCGTCGAGGTCGTCCCATGTGGCAAACCGGCGGGGTTCCAGATCCATGAGGCAGCCGTCCACGATGGCGGTGAGCAGTCCGGTGGGGATTTGGCGGCGTTCGCGCAGGGCGAGCACCTCGCGTTGCAGGGCGTCGGGCGTTTCGAACCCGTGCTCGAGTCCTTGTTTCCATGCCTGCAGCGCGCGTTTCCTTTGATCGGCCGGCATGCCGGGCTCGTCGGCGAGGTCGGCGAGCGTGCGGCAGAAGGCGTAGAAGACGACGGCGTCGTCGCGGCGGTCGCGCGGCAGGACGCGGAGTGCGAAGGCCAGGTTCGATCGCGCGCGGCGCGTGATTTGGGTGGCCTCGGTCACGGCGCTATCTAACGGATGAATCCCCAGTGCCCGGTGGTCACGGGCCACAGCGAGAAGAGCGCGGGTCCCACCAGGTTGAACTCACGGACCGGGCCCCAGTAGCGGGAGTCGAGCGAGTTGCCGGTGTTGTCGCCGAGCGCGGCGTATTCGCGGTATCCAGGCGGGCCCTGCGCGATGAGCGTGAGCGTGTCGCCGGGTTTCACGAGGTATTGCGAGACCGGCCGAGGGTGCGCACGCGCCTCGCGCGGGTCGGCGGGAAGGTAGCCGTTCGGATTGATCGAGTAGGGCCCTTCGCCGCGAATGACGCGCTGGATGCCGGGCTCGCGGGCGATTTTGCCGTCGATGAGCAGGTCGGGCGGCTGGATGCCGAGAGTGTCGCCGGGCACGCCGCAGAGGCGTTTGATGTAGTGCGAGCCGGCGGCCTGTTCGCCCTTGCGGTCGTGGATGCCGCGAATGCCGATGGTGTCGAAGACGAAGACCTCACCGCGTTTCGGCTTGCGGAAATGGTAAGAGAACTTGTCCACCAGCACGAGGTCGCCGGAATCGACGGTGCCCTCACAGATGACGGTGCCCGCGGGCAGCACCCCGCCGTGCTGGCCGGCGACGCGGATCGCATCCGCCAGACCGATCTGCGAGCTCGGGTTCAGCGGCGCGGGCAGGCGCAGCGGTTTGGAATCGGTGAAAAATAGCTGCGAGCGGCTGAAGAAATGCATCATCTGCACATCGCGGATCACCGGGCGGCCATCGCCATCCACCGCCACGTGGCGGTCGCGGTCGTTGACCACGTGCACGTAGGAACGCCCGCGCATGACCTTTTCCCACATTCTGACAGGAAACGACGGCCATTCCTCCCTGGCCAGCGGGGTGCCGATGATGCCGTTGAGCGTGGGCTGCATCGAGCCGGTGGGGATGCGGAACGGCTGGAGATAATAGGCGCGCAGGCCGAGCGCGATGACGATGGCGACGAACATGACCTCGACGTTTTCCTCTAGCCAGCCGACCGGTTTCTCGCGCGGCAGCGCATTGTCGCAGGCGGCGCGGATTTGTTTCGAGGCCTCGTCGGTTTGCGCGCGGTCGCCGGACTTGATGGCGGCGAGCAGGTCGGCGCGGCGCGATTCGATCTCGCCGAGTTGTTCGGGCGCGAGCAGGTCGCGTTTGTAATGGATGAACTTGAGCGCGCCCTTGGCGAGGTGCTGCGCTTCCTTTTTCCACTTCGGCGTGAACATGGCGCGGAGTCTCGCGGCACATCCGCGGTCCTGCAAGCGCGGAGAAACCGACCGGCGCACAGGGTTTCACTCGAAAAGCGCCGCATCCGGTGTCGATTGGATGGCATGCAAGCGCGCATCCTTTCCCTGTGACTCACACCGGCTCTTTTTGCCCGGGTTTTTTGTAGCCTTGCGCCGCATTGGGGGAATGTGATGATTTGCCATTCCAATTCCGATGCACCCTCCTGCCGGCAAGTCCCTTCACCATGCATTCCTGCTTTTGCTGCTCTTAGCCGGTGCGCTGTTTTTCTTTTCCGCAAGGGAATCCGAAACCACGGTCTCCGGCATCGAACCCGCCGCCAGCCAACACGCCACCGGTGTGCCTGTCAGTTCCCATCCGCCCGCTGATCCGCCTGCGGTCAGCCGCCGCACCGGCGACCCGCCAATCAAGCTCCGCATGTCGGATGGGTGCGAACTGGTCGTCGCAATGGACGAGGGGCGCGTTGTCCAGTCCGATGGAAGCGAATGGTTCATCCCGCTTCATCCTCCAGCCACCCCCGGCACTCTCCGGGAGCGCCTCGCCGCCGCCATGGCGGACCCCGTCGCCTACCCGCCGGGGGCGGAGCGCACACGCCACACCCGCCGCATCATCACCCGCGATCTCAGCGTGAACCCGGGCAAAGCCCCGATCGGCCCGCTGCTCGAAAACCACGGCTTGATGCTCAGCGAAAGGCCCGATTACGCACCGGGTTGGCTCATCGTTTCCGCCACCGATGCGTTCGCGGCATTGGCCGTGGTGGAGTCCGTGCGCGCCACCGAGGGCCTGCTCGCGGCGGACGTGCTGGTCGCACGCCAGCGCTTCAAGCGCGCCTTGCCGAATGATCCGCTCATCAGCCAGCAATGGCACCTCTCCAACACGAACACGGTGCGCACCCACGCCAATGTCGAACCGGCCTGGAATTTCCCCAATGCCACCGGCATCCGCGGCAGTGGCATCCGCATCGGCGTGGTCGATGACGGCATCCAGCTCAATCACCCGGACTTTGCCGGAAATCTCGACACCACCAACGATCGCGATTTCATCCAAAACGACGACGACCCGTCTCCCATCGCCGCTGACGAGGATTTCCACGGCACCGCCTGCGCCGGGGTGGCCGGCGCACGTGGCAACAACTCCACCGGCGTGAGCGGCGTTGCTCCGCTCGCCACGCTGGTCGGCCTCAGGCTGGTCTCCAACAACTCCGTCACCGACTCACAGGAAGCCAATGCGCTGGGTTGGAAAAACGACATCATCCAGGTGAAGTCCAACAGCTGGGGACCCACCGACGACGGCATCACCCTGATTTCCGAGCGACCCGGCAACCTGACGCTCGCGGCCCTCGCCACCGCCACCGCCACCGGCCGCGGCGGCATGGGAACCATCTTCGTCTGGGCGGGGGGCAATGGCGGCACCAGTGACAATTCGAACTACGACGGCTACGCCAACTCGATCCACACCATCGCCGTCACCGCCTCCAATTCGGCGGGAACCCGCTCCAGCTACAGCGAGCCCGGAGCGAACATCGTCGTCTGCGCCCCATCGGACGGCACCACCTCCCAACGCACCATCACCACCACCGACCTGACCGGCACCAACGGCTACAACACCAGCAGCGGCACCACCGGCGACTATGCCACCGACTTCGGCGGGACATCATCCGCCACCCCGGTCGTCTCCGGCACCGTCGCCCTGATGCTGGAGAAAAACCCGAATCTCGGCTGGCGCGACGTCCAGGAAATCCTCATCCGCTCGGCACACAAGATCTCGCCCAACGACAGCGGCTGGGCCACCAATTCCGCCGGAATCCCATTCAACCACCAGTTCGGCGCCGGCTTGGTCGATGCCACCGCCGCAGTAAACCTCGCGGCCAGCTGGACGAATCTCGGCCCGCAATCGGTCGTCACCTCCACCCAGTCCGGCCTCCCGGTCCCGATCCCGGACAACAATGCCACCGGCATCATCCGCACCTTCACCATCACCGACAGCCTGCGCGTCGAACACGCCACCGTCCGCCTCAGCGCCAGCCACACGAACCACCGCCACCTCGATATCACCCTGACCTCACCCTCCGGCATGATAAGCCAGTTGGGGGTCTCCGCCTCCGGAAAATCCGGTGAGTCGCTCACCAATTGGACGTTTTCATCCATCCGGCACTGGGGCGAAAACGCCGCCGGAACCTGGACACTCAAAATCGCCGACCGCATCAGTGGCATCTCCGGCTCACTCACCGCCGCCGAGCTGCAGCTCTTCGGCACGCCCTCCACCCCCGTCAACCAACCGCCGCAAATCACCGCCGCCACCCTCTCGGAAACCACCAACGGCTACTCGGACACCCCGCTCGCCATCAACTCCATCACCGCCACCGACCCGGAGTCCGATCCCATCACTTATCTTTATCGATGGCAGTCGAGCACCGACGCGGTGACTTTCTCCAACGCGCCGGACATCTCCGCCGCCCTCCCCCCCGACCCCTCCCGCGCCGGCAAACTCTGGCGCTGTGTGATCACCGCCAACGACGGGAATTCAAACAGCCAGCCCTTCACCACCGCCAGCGTCAACCTGCTCGCTCGACCGCCCGCCACCGCCGCACCCGGCGATTTCTTCTCCTATGCCAGCGGCCTGGTGCTCGCCGGCAACACCGCCGAGGTCCCGCGCCAGGCCATCATTCACGAATTCAGCCAAGGCCCGAGCGGAGGAACTTCCGAATGGATTGAAATCCTCACTCTCGAGCAAGGCAGCCTGAGCTATTGGGATCTCGGATCGAACAACGATGAAATCCTTGTCTTCCAGGACACCGACGTCTGGGACAACATCCCCGCCGGAACACTGATCGTCATATACAACGGCAGAACCACCAAGGACAGCCGGATCCCCGCGGACGACACCAACCCATCGGATGGACTCATGGTGCTCAGCAGCACCGACACCACGTATTTCGATCCCACATACGACCCTTGGATCGCCCTCGGAAACAGCGGCGACTTGATCACCCTCAACGACGCGGATTCCAACCGTGTCCACGGCCTTTCCTATGGATCGAACACGGTGGAATCCCCGAATATCGGTGCCGTCGGCAGCGCGATGTCCGCCCATTTCAACAGCGACAAGGAGGCCCATGCCGACCTCGCCAGCGCTTGGACCGCCATCACCCAGGCCAGCAGCACACCCGGCGGCGGAAACAACTCCGCGAACTCAGCTTTCGTCACCGCCCTGCGAAACGGATCCCTCAACACTCCGGCGCAGTTCCGCCTGGCGGCCGGTGTCACCCTGCCCGCCGGGCTCGCGCTCAACCCCGATACCGGCGTCCTCTCCGGCATCCTGCCAACCAATGTGGCACCCGGCACCTACGCGATCACCATCGAACGCACCAATTCCACTCCCGCCGTGGTTTTCCAGTCGTTCACCCTCACCATCACGACCAAACCCACCGTCACGATCAACCAGGCCCCCGGGCAAACGGACCCGACCCCGGCGTCTCCGATCATCTTCACCGTGGTCTTCAGTGAAACGGTGACGGGCTTCAATGCCGATGACGTGACCCTCGGCGGCACTGCCGGTGCGACCACCGCGGTTGTGACGGAAACCTCACCCGACGATGGCACCACCTACCATGTGGCGGTCAACGGCATGACCGGTCAAGGCACGGTCACGGCATCAATCGCCGCGGATGTGGTGGATGGCGGCAACGAGGCGTCCACCAGCACTGACAACGAAGTGACTTATTCCGCACCTGTCACCGGCTTCGCCCTCTGGCAGCAAGTCAATGAAACCACGGGCGCGCTCAACGCGGACCACGATGGCGACGGCGTGCCCAACGGCATCGAATACTTCCTCGGCGGCGGCTCCAACACCACCGGCCCGACCGCCCTGCCGCTGGTCATTCACACCGCCGGAGTGTTCACCGTCACCTGGACCAAGGCGGCCGATTACACCGGCACCTACGGCAGCCACTTTCTGCTGGAACCCTCGGACACACTCACTGGCACATGGACCGCCGAGACCCTCCCCAGTGCGAACCTGACCCTCTCCGGCGATCAGGTGACCTACACGTTTTCCAGCCCGCTTGGCGCGCGAAAATTCGTGCGCCTCGCCGTCTCCGGCCCGTAAATCGCAGGCTTCTCCGCCGTATCCTTCCACAGTGCCAACCATTGCGCCCGCCTCATGGCACCCATGCCCCTGCAAGCGCCGAGCAACCGGCTGGGGCGACTGCGGATTCCGGTGGAAACTCCGCCATGGTTTCGCTCGACAAGCGCCGCATCCGGTGTCGATTGGGTGGCATGCACGCGCGCATCCTTTCCCTGTGGCTGGCGGCGGCCTCGTTGGCCGTTGCGCAGGAGACATCGGTGACGCTGGAGGAAGCGGGCCGCACGCTCGCCCGGCTTGCGGATGAATTTCAAAAACCCGGCGGCGGCAACCGCCTGTTCTACCTGCCCACCCATGACGAGCCGGCCACTCCCGCGACCTGGGGCTTCAACTACGAGGAACTCCGTTTCCGCTCGGCGGACGGCACCCCGCTGCACGGCTGGTTCATCCCGGCGCGCGGCGAGGAACCGCGGGCCACGGTGGTGTTTTCCCACGGCAACGCGGGCTCGCTCGGCCACCACCTCGGTTTCGTGATGTGGCTGGTGGAGGCCGGCTACCATGTGATGATGTTCGACTACCGCGGCTTCGGGAAATCCGGCGGCAGCCTCGACCGCCGCGGCATGATCGACGACGTCAAGGCGGCCTTCGCCCATGTGGCGCGGCGGCCGGACGTGGATGCCGGCAAGCTCGTCTCCTATGGTCATAGTTTGGGCGGGGCCAAGTCGGTCACCGCGATCGGCGAGTCGCCGGTGCGCGGACTGCGCGCGGTGGTCATCGATGGCGCGTTCGCCTCCTACCGCACGATGGCCCGGTTGATCGGCGGCCAACTCGGCGAGAGCCTGGTGACCGATGAATGGTCGCCGCGCGACTACGTGGAAAAAATCAGCCCGGTGCCGCTGCTGGTGGTGCATGGCGAGCGCGACATCGTGGTGCCCGTGGCGCAGGGCCGCGAGTTGTTCCGCAGCGCCGGCCAGCCGAAGACGATCTTCGAGGTGAAGGCCGCCGGCCATGGCGACGCCCTCTCGCGCGACGGCGGAGCCTACCGCAAGCGCATGCTCTCCTGGCTGCAGAAAACGCTGGACGGTTGAGCCGGACGCGGTCCGATCACAGCGGCCAGACCCATGCCAGCACCGGAATGGAAACGGCGACGACCAGGATTTCCAACGGCAGGCCGAGCTTCCAATAATCGCCGAAACGGAACCCGCCCGGGCCGAGGATGAGCGTGTTGTTCTGGTGGCCGATGGGCGTGAGAAACGCGCACGAGGCCCCCACCGCCACCGCCATCAGGAAGGCGTCGGGATTCGAGCCGAGCTGCGCCGCGGTGCTCAGCGCGATGGGGCACATCACCGCCGCGGTGGCCGCGTTGTTCATGAAGTCGGAGAGCGTCATCGTCACGATCAGGATCAGTGCGAGCCCGACGATGGCCTTGCCCTGCGCGATGTTTTCCAACAAAAACCGCGCCGCGAGATCCGCCGCGCCGGTGCTTTCCATCGCTGCCGCCACCGGGATCAGGGCGGCGAGCAGGACGATCACCGGCCAGTCGATCGCGGCGTAAACGGTGCGCAACTGCACCACCCGGAATACCATCAGCGCAAGCACGCCGGCGGCGAATGAAATGGCGGCCGGCAGCAAACCGAAGGCCGCGCCCGCGATGGCCGCCACCATCACGGCGGCGGCGGTGAGCGCACGGCGCCTGTCCGGAATGCGGATGGAGCGCTCGGCCAGCGGGACGCAGCCGTAGGCGTTGGCGAATCCATGGATGGCCTCCGGCGTGCCCTGCAGCAGCAGCACATCGCCGGCGCGCACCGGTTGCGAACGCAGGCGGCGGATTGACCGCTGGCCGCGGCGCGAGAGGGCGAGCAGGTTGATGTGATAGCGCGAGCGCAGTTGCAGGTCGCTGGCCGTCATCCCCTCCAACTCGCTGCCGGGCCGCGCGGTGAGTTCCATCAGGACGATCTCACTCGACTCGGGTGCCGACGGTTTTTCGTCGCCGGATTCCTTTTTTTCCGCTGAATCCTCCGCTTTCTCCTCATCGGTTTTCGCTTTTTTGGAGGTGTCCTCCTCCAACACGAGACCCACGCTGGAAATCGCGTTGGCCAGCGAGTCGGGCTCGGCCTCGATCATCAGGATGTCGCCGGGTTGCAGCACATGGCCGGAATCCGGAATCGCCGCGCGGAAGCGCCCGCGCGCGATGCCCACGATCTGGGCGTCGGACTCGGCGAGCACGGGGCCGATTTCCCGCAGCGTCTTGCCAGCCGACTTGCCGTCCTCCGGCACGCGCGCCTCGGTGATGTAGGAGCCGGTGTCGAAGCCCTCGACGCCCGAGCGCTCCCGCGACGGCACCAGCCGCCAGCCGATGAGCGCGATGAACGCCACACCCGTGCCCGCCACCGCCAGGCCCACCGGGGAGAAATCGAACATGCCGAACGAGCCGAGTCCCGTTTCCCGGCGGAAACCGGAAACGATCAGGTTCGGCGGCGTGCCGATGAGCGTGGTCATGCCGCCGAGAATCGAGCCGAAGGCCAGCGGCATTAGCAGCCGGCCGGGCGGCAGCTTGTGCTTGGCCGCCATCGTGATCGCCACCGGCATCAGCAGCGCCAGCGTGCCCACGTTGTTCATGAATCCCGAGAGCAAGGCACCCAATGCCGTGAGCAGCGCGATCCCCGTGACCGGTCCCGCCGAGGATGGAATCAGCCGCCGTGTGACCGCGTCGATCGCGCCCGTCACCTGCAGCGCGCGGCTCAGCACCAACACGCAGGCCACCGTGATCACCGCCGGATGCCCGAAGCCGG